>NZ_JBEXGT010000050.1:0-68182 GCF_040607475.1 Sphaerisporangium sp. NPDC005288
CACGGCGCGGGGGCGGGGCCGGCGGGTGGAACGTCAGGCGGAGGCCGCGGGCGCGGCCGTCGCCTCGATGAGGTCGGCGGCCCTGCGCAGGCCGTCGCGGCGGCGGATCTCCTCGCCGGCCTCGGCCAGGCGGGCCCGCAGCGCGGTGTCGCCGAGCAGCCGGTCCAGGGCCGCGACCAGTTCCTGGTCGGCGAAGGCGTAGGTGGACAGGCGCACGCCGTACCCCAGCTCGTCGATGCGCTGGGCGTTGTCGTACTGGTCCCAGAACAGCGGGAGCAGGATCATCGGCTTGCCGAAGTGCAGCGCCTCGGTGGTGGTGTTGTTGCCGCCGTGCGTGATCACCAGGTCGACCAACGGAATGATCTTGGTCTGCGGCACGAACTCCGCGCCCCACATGTTGCCGCCCAGCTTGATCTCCTCGTGCAGCGGGCCCATGGAGACGATGTACCGGTGCGGCGTGGTGGCCAGCACGTCGATCACCCGCTGCATCAGCTCGACGTCGGCCGAGCCCAGCGAGCCGAGGGAGAAGTAGACCAGCGCCCCCTCCCCGCCGGCCAGGGAGGCCGGCACCTCGAACGCCTCGTCGGTCTCGCGCACCGAGGAGTCCAGGCGGTGCCAGGACGGGCCGAGCGGGCGCGCGCCGGTGTAGTCGGCGATCTCGGGGAAGACGTAGAGGTTCAGATCGCCCTCGTGGATGAACTCGAGCTCGGGCAGCGCGGGGGCGCCCTGCTCCACGACCCACTCGTTGAACGCCGCCCAGACGTCGCGGTGGGTGCGGTCGTACTCGGCGCGGAACGCCTCCCACTCGGCGCGGTCGCCGGAGGGCAGGCCGCTGAACACCGGCGGCACGTCCTCGCCCTTCACCTCCAGCGGGTTGCACGAGACGATGCGCACGAACGGCTTGCCGGCCGTCAGCAGCGCGGGGAAGGTGATGACGTTGTCCTCGACGATGACGTCGGGCCGCACCCGCTCGATGATCGCCTTGAGCTGCGGCTCGCAGTACTTCACGCCGTCGATGAGGGCGTCCCAGATCGGCTTGGTGACCGTCTCGAGCTGTTCGCGGGTGGACTTGCGGTACTCGGGCGCGGTGTCGCGGATGAAGTCCTTCCAGAACTGGCCCGCGTCCTGCTCCTCCTCCGCCGGCGGGGCCAGGTCGACCAGATCCTCCTCGAAGCCGAGCGCGGTCAGCTTGCCCTTCCACGACGCCTCGGCCGCGAACACCACGCGGTGGCCGCGGCGGCGCAGGATGTCTCCGATGCCGACGCAGTTGTTCGTCGGCCCGTAGGCGCTCTCCGGCATGAACAGAATGGTGGCCATCGGTACTCCATCGGTTTTGAAGACTGATTCAAATGCTTGACGGGTAGGTGGGTCAACAGCCGGGTTTTCATGGTCTGAAGGCGGTGCTGGGCTTTAGACTCCAAGTTCAACAACGGGGCACAGGGAGGCTGGTATGAGCTCGCGCAAGAGCCGTGCGGACCGGCGGGTCGACCTCATCGAGGCCGCCCGCCGGGCGATCCTGCGTCACGGCACCCAGGGGGTCCATCTCAACCACGTCGCCGAGGAGGCCGGGCTGACGTCGGGCGCGGTGCTCTACCACTACCCCGACCTGAGCGAGCTGCTGGTGGAGGCCCACCACGCCGGCATGGAGCGCTTCTACGAGCTGCGCGTCAAGCGCGTCGCCCAGTGCACCGACCCCGCGCAGAAGCTCATGGTCACCATCCGCTCCGGGCTGCCGGTGGGGCCGGACGACCCGGGGGTGCGGCTGCTCAACGAGCTGGGCGGCGCGGCGGCGCGCAACAGGGTGTACGCCGTGCTGCTGACCACCCTGTACGACCGCCAGGTGGCGATGTACCAGTCGATCCTGGACACCGGGGGGGCGCTCGGGGTGTTCACCCTGGTCGGCGACTCGCTGACGATCGCGAGGAACCTCGTCGCACTCGAGGACGCCTACGGCTACCGCATCACCGCGCGCCATCCGGTCATCGGCCCCGCCGAGGCGGCCGAGCTCATCATGAGCTACGCCAGGACCGTCACCGGCAACGAGCTGGCGCCCGCCGCTCCCTGACGCCCGCGGCGGCCTGCCGTCGTCGAGTCCCGCGAAGAGCGCGCTTCCGTGGCCGGGACGTAGGCCCCGCCACGGGCTGACGTGGGTCACCTGGTTCATCGGGCGATCAGCACGGCGTCGTCCGGCGACCAGCCGAGACCCACCTCGGCGCCGGCCCGCACCTGGCTCGGGCCCTGCGCCGCGACCAGGATGGGCCGGTCGTGGCCGGGCACCCGCACCGCGATGTGCGACACGCCCCCGTAGAAGCTCACGTCCGCCACCACCCCGGTGAGGATGCCGTTCTCACCCAGGCGGACCGACTCCGGACGCACGCCGAGCAGCGCCGGCGCGCCCGCGGCGAAGCCGCCCCGCGCGGGCAGCGTGCCGAGGCCCGCGACCGACAGGCCGTCGCCGGCGACCGTGCCCTCGAAGAGGTTGTTGGCGCCGATGAACCCCGCGACGAACGGCGTCGCCGGGCGCTCGTACAGCCGCACCGGCGCGTCCACCTGCTGGACGCGGCCGTCCTGCATGACGGCGATGCGGTCGGCCAGCGACATCGCCTCCTCCTGGTCGTGGGTGACCACGACGAAGGTGATGCCGACCTCGTGCTGCAGGCGCTTGAGCTCCAGCTGCATCTCGGCGCGCACCTTCTTGTCCAGCGCGGACAGCGGCTCGTCCAGCAGGAGCAGGCGGGGACGCTTGACGATGGCCCGGGCGAGCGCGACCCGCTGCCGCTGGCCCCCCGAGAGCTGGTGGGGCCGGCGGGCGGCCTGCTCGGTGAGGCCGACGGTGGCGAGCACCTCCGCCACCCGGGTCCTGACCTCGGCGCGGGGCAGCTTCTCGCGCTCCAGCCCGTAGGCGATGTTCCTGGCGACGCTCATGTGCGGGAACAGCGCGTAGGACTGGAACATCAGGTTGACCGGTCGGCGGTGGGCCGGCAGCGCCAGCAGGTCGGCGCCGTCCAGCGTGACGGCGCCGGCGTCCGGCGACTCGAACCCGGCCAGGATGCGCAGCAGCGTGGTCTTTCCGCACCCGCTCGGGCCGAGCAGGGCGAAGAACTCGCCCTGGCGGATGTCCAGTGACACCTCGTCGAGGGCGGTGACCGCGCCGAACCGCCGGGAGACGCCCTCGATGCCCACCAGCGTCCGCGGCACGGCAGGGGCGTCGGATACAGCGCTCATGAGAGGGACTCCGTCAGTCGGGTCATCCGCTGGGCGACGATGACCACGGTGAAGCTCACCGCGAGCAGGATCGTCGCCAGCGCGTTGATCTCAGGGGTGACCCCGAAGCGCACCATCGAGTAGATCACGATGGGCAGGGTCGGCTCGGTCGGGGCCGCGGTGAAGAACGCGATCACGAACTCGTCGATGGACAGCGTGAACGCCAGCAGCGCCCCGGCGGCGATGCCCGGCGCCAGGGTGGGCAGGGTGATGCGCGTGAACGTGGTCAGCGGCGAGGCGCCGAGGTCGCGGGAGGCCTCCTCCAGCGAGGTGTCGGCGTGGGTGAGCCGGGTGCGAACGACCGCGGCGACGAAGGCCATGCCGAACACGGTGTGGGCGAGGATCACCGAGTGCAGGCCGAGGGTCATCCGCACGGTGGAGTAGAACACCAGCAGCCCGATGGCCAGCACCAGGTCGGGCAGCACGGCCGGCAGCAGCCCGAGGGCGTCCAGCAGCCGCGAGCGGGTGTGACGGGCCATCCCCACCGCGAGCAGGGTGCCGAGCACCGTGGACAGCACCGTGGTGCCGGCCGCGACGATCAGCGTGTTGACCAGCCCCTGCCGGACCGTCGCGTCCGCGGCCAGCTCGCCGTACCACTTCAGGCTGACGCCCTGGAAGACGTACGGCGACTTGCCGGAGTTGAACGACATCACCACCAGCACGACGATCGGCGTGTAGAGGAACACGTAGGTGGCCCAGAAGGGCACGTAGATCAGGCGGCGCCTAGGCACGACGGCCCTCCGTCCCGCCGTACGCGCGCGAGGCCCACGCCTGCAGGAACAGCAGCAGGACGAGCACCGCGATCACCGCCAGGGCGAGGGTGGAGCCGAACGGCCAGTCGCGCGCCTTGAGGAACTGGTCCCTGATCAGGTTGCCCACCATGATCGAGCGCCCGCCGCCGAGGATCTCGGGGATCACGAAGTTGCCCAGGCACGGCACGAACACGAAGACGCACCCGGTCAGCACACCGGGCACGGTGAGCGGCAGCGTCACCGACCAGAACGTGCGCGCGGGCCGCGCCCCGAGGTTGGCCGACGCCTCGCGCAGTTGCGGGTCCAGCCGTTCGATCGCCGCGTAGAGCGGCAGGATCATCAGCGGCAGGTAGGAGTACAGCAGTCCGGTGACGATCGTGCCCTGGTTGTAGAGCAGCCGCAGGGGCTCGTCGATGAGGCCGATGCCGGTGAGGGCCTTGTTCACCAGGCCGGGCCCGCTGAGCAGGATCACCCAGGCGTAGACGCGGATGAGGAAGTTGGTCCAGAACGGCAGGACGATGGCGACCAGCGCCAGCGTCTTCCAGCGGCGCGGCAGCCCGGCGATCACGTACGCCGTGGGGTAGCCGATCAGCAGCGCCGCCAGCGTCGTCAGCGTCGCGGTCTTCACCGAGCCGACGACGATGTCGAAGTAGAGGGGGTCGAACAGGCGGGCGAAGTTCTCGGCCGTCGCCTCGTACACCACCCCGCCGAACCGCCCGCGCCGGAACACCGTGTAGCTCAGGATCAGTGCCAGCGGGACGAGCAGCAGGACGATCAGGTAGCCGAGGCCGGGGCCGAGGAACGCCAGGCGCGCGGCGGCCCCGCCGAGGGCGCGCGAACGGCGCGGCGCCCGCCCTGTGGAGGGGCGGGGCGCCGCGCCGGGACGCGCGATGTCGTGCTCGGTGGTCAACGCGAAACCGTCACTGGTTGGCGGAGATCTCGGTGGCGAGACGGGTGTACTTGGTCGACGCCTCGCCGAGGTCGACGATCGACTCGCCCTTCAGCAGCTCCGCCGGGGTCATCTGCAGCGGCGCATTGTCCTGCATGAGCTTCTTGTCGTTCTTGGCGACCAGGTCCATGGCGGCCTTGTTCGGCACCTTGTAGAGGATGTTCTCGGCCACCCAGCTGTGGACGAGCGGGTCGAGGATGAAGTTGATGAACGCGTGGGCGGCCTCCTTGTTCTTGGAGGTCTTCATGATCACCATGGTGTCCGACCAGAGGTCGCTTCCCTCCTTGGGCACCACGAACTTGATCTTCGGGTTGGTGGTCGGGCACCAGCCGTCCCACGCCTCCACCAGCGCGGCCTCACCCTTGTCGAGCTTGGCGCCGAAGGTCGTGTCGTCGTAGAGCATGCCGGCCTGCTTGGCCTTCAGGAGCATGTCCTTGGCCTGGGCGAGCTGCTTGTCGTCGGTGGTGTTGATGGAGGCGCCCATGGCCTTCAGGGCGGGGAGCGCCAGCCAGCGCTCGGTGGTCATCATCGTGACCTTGCCCTTGAGGTCGGGAGCCGGGTTCAAAAGATCGTTCCAACTCGTGGGCGGGGTCTTCACCATGTCGGTGCGGTAGCAGATGCCCGTCGTGCCCCAGGTGTAGGGCACCGAGAACTTGGTGCCCTTGTCGAAGGAGAGCTGGGAGGCCTCGGGGTAGAGGTTGGCCAGGTTCGGGATCAGCTCGGGGTGCAGCGGTTCGAGCAGGCCCTGCTCGTTGAGCGCCTGCGCGTACTGGCCCGAGACGAACGCCACGTCGACGCCGCTGTCGGCGCCGGCCGTCAGCTTGGCCATCGCCGTCTCGTTGGTGTCGTGGATCGCGATCTTGAGCGGGAACTTCAGCTTCTGCTCCACCTGCTGGGGCAGGTCCTTCGGGCTGTAGCCGTCCCAAATGGTGATGGTGAGCGACTGCTTGCTCAGATCGGCGTTGGGGTTGAGCTCGTCGGCCGCCGCGCTCGGCGCGGCGCCGTCGGCGCTCGTCGAGCTGCCACCGCCACACGCCGCGAGGGCGAGCACAAGACCGGCGGCGACCGCCGCAGCCGGAAGATGACGGGTGTACCGGGTTCGGGACACGGCCGCTACTCCTTAGGTTCTCAAGGTTCTGTGGTACGAGAAAGACCGCGGTGCCTGACCTTCGCACGGCAGACCAAAGCAGGAGTGTTGCAGCGAATATCAACATGAGCAAGACTTTCCCGGACATTGTTAGCTCGTAGTTTGGTTGCCGAGTTGAATCCGAGTTCAACAGAACCTGACGGCCCGCCGTCGCCGGAGAGAACGCCCGTCGCCGGGGACGGCGCCACGGCGGCGCTCGTCGCGGCCCTGTCGCGGGACGACGACCCGCCCGGCGGCCAGGCGGTTGTGCGCTTCCATCCCCTGCCGCCGGTGCGGGCCACGGCGCGCGAGCGCGGGTTCGACGTCGACCAGACCAACAACTCGGTGGTCGTGGACGAACGGGTGGTGGTCAAGTGGCTCACCCCGCCCCCGCCGCTCCCCCAGCCCGCGCCCCAGATGTTCGCCCACCTCACCTCGGTCGGCTTCACCGCGACCGCCCTGCCCTACGCGGCGCTGACCGGGCGCTCCGCCGGCGGGGCCGAGACGCTGGTCGCCCTGGTCACCGCCTACCTGCCCGAGGCCGCCGACGGGTGGGAGTGGTGCGTGGAGGAGGCGGTGGCCGGGCGCACCGCCTTCGCCGCCGACCTCGGCCGGCTGGCCGCCGGCCTGCACGCCGCGATGGCGACCCCCTCCCCCGCCTTCCCCGAGCCGGTCCGGGTCGCGGACGGCGACGCGGACGGCGGGTGGGCGGCCCGAGCCCGCGACGCCCTGGCGCGGGCGCTCGAGCTGACCTGCGGCGAGGACGGCGCCTGGCTGGCCCGGCACGCCTCCGAGCTGGCCGCCGGCCTGCGCGGGCCCGGCCGGGCGGCCGGCACCCCGCTCATCCGCATCCACGGCGACCTGCACGTCGGACAGACGCTGCGCTGGCGCGAGGGGTACGCCGTCATCGACTTCGACGGCAACCCGACCGTGACCGGCGCCGACCCGTTCCAACCGGCCGCCCGCGACCTGGCCCAGCTCGGGACGAGCCTGGAACACGTGGCCCAGGTGGCGATCCTGCGGCGCGGCGCCGACCCGGCGCAGGCACTGGCCTGGGCCGCCGAGGCGCGCGCCGTCCTGCTGACCGCCTACCGTGAGGGCCTGGCCGCCCACGGCAGGCCGGAACTGCTGGAGGAGTCGCTGCTCGGCCCGTTCGAGATCGAGCAGGAGTGCCGCGAGCTGATCTACGCCGCCCTGCACCTCCCCCGCTGGCGCTACGCCCCCATGGGCGTCCTGCGCGCCCGCTTCCCGCACCGCACCGAGGAGACCGCGTGAACCCCGAACTGTTCCTGGCCGACCTGGAAGCCAAGCCCGCCGCGCTCGCGGCGCTGGCCGCCACGCTGGAGGAACGCGACCCGTTCGAGGACATCCCGCGGGAGGTGCGGCGGGTGGTCTTCCTCGGCATGGGCAGCTCGCGCTACGCCGCCGGGGTCGCGGCGCTGCGGCTGCGCGCCGCCGGGGTGGACGCGGTCGCCGAGTACGCCTCGGCCGCGCTCGGGCACCCGCCGTCGCGCGACACGCTGGTCGTCGCCATCTCGGCGACCGGTGGCAGCCGCGAGACCCTGGACGCCCTCGCCCGCCATCGCGGGCGCTCCACCGTCCTGGCCCTCACCAACACCGCGGGCTCCCCGGTGACCGAGGGGGCCGACCTGGTGGTGGACATGGCGGCGGGCGAGGAGCGCGGCGGGGTCTCCTGCCGCACCTTCCAGCACACGCTGGCGCTGCTGCTCGCGCTCCAGGCCAGGCTGACCGGGGTCAAGGCCGACGTCCCCGGCCTGGTGCGCCGGGCCGCGGAGGCGAACGCCGACCTGCTGGACCGCCGCGGCGTCTGGCTGGCCGACGCGCTGACCCTGCTCGACGGGCCGCACGGCGTCTACGCCATCGCCCCCGCCGAGCGGCTGTCCTCGGCCGAGCAGTCGGCGCTGATGGTCCGCGAGGGGCCGCGCAGGCCGGCCGACGCGTGCGAGACCGGCGACTGGGCCCACGTGGACGTGTACCTCACCAAGACCCTCGACTACCGGGCCATCCTGTTCCCCGGCTCGCGTTACGACGGCCAGGCCATGGAGTGGGTGCGGCAGCGGGGCTCGGCCGTGCTCGCCGTCGGCGGCGCGACGGAGGGCGCGGTGAAGGGGGCGCTGGAGGGGGCGCGCACGCTCAGGTACGCGGGCGACGAGGACGCCGACGTGGCCCTGCTCACCGAGACCCTCGTCGCCGAACTGGTCGCCGCGACCTGGTGGTCCGGCTCGGCCGCCTGACACCCCGGCCGCTTGGCCGCTGATGCGGTGACCCACCTACGTCCACCGGGAGCGGCTCTTCATCCCGCCGTGTGCTGGAGATGAAAGGCGCCGGGTCGGCGGGTCGCGGTGCGGCGATGCCGGCGCCCGCTGCGGCGCCCGAGCCGGTGAACGTTCCTGGACGGCGCACTAACTGGTGCGGCCGTAGGCCGACCTGAGGGTCAGGACGTACTCGACGAGCGTGATCAGGGTGGACTTCACGGCGTCCCGCGAGCGGGCGTCGGTCCGGACGATCGGGATGTGCGGGGCGAGCGTGAGCGCCTCGCGCACCTCCTGCTCGACGTGCGGGTAGTGCCCGTCCCAGCCGTTGACGCCCACCACGAACGGCAGCCCGGCCTCTTCGAAGTAGTCGATCGCCGGGAAGCAGTCGGCCAGACGGCGGGTGTCGACCAGCACGACCGCGCCGATGGCGCCGCGCACCAGGTCGTCCCACATGAACCAGAACCGGTGCTGACCCGGCGTGCCGAACAGGTACAGAATGAGGTCCTGGTCCAGCGAGAGCCGGCCGAAGTCCATCGCCACCGTGGTCGTGGTCTTGTGCGGGGTCAGACCCAGGTCGTCGATGCCCGCGCTGGCGTCGGTCATGACCGCCTCGGTGGTCAGCGGGAGGATCTCCGACACCGCTCCAACGAAGGTGGTCTTGCCGACGCCGAACCCGCCCGCGACGACGATCTTCGTCGACGTCAGCGCCGGGCCGCGGCTAGAGCCTGCGAAGTCCACTGAGAACCCTTTCAAGCAGGTTGTGGTCTGGTTGTCCCTGGTTGAGCCGCGGCAGATGCAGGCGTACCAGACCTTCGTCGGCCATGTCCGCGATCAGCACGCGGGCCACGCCGAGCGGCACCCGCAGCAGCGCGGAGATCTCGGCGACCGAACGCACGGAGTGGCAGAGCACGATGATCGCTTCTTGCTCGGGAGTGAGCAGGGACAAATCATCGCCCATTATGGGGGCCGATGAGACCAGAGTTTCCATCGCGAGGTGGTAGCTCGGCTCGGCACGGCCCCCGGTGACGGCGTACGGACGGAAGAGGGGCTCGTCCTCGGTCCCGTCACCCTCGAGCATCACCGGATCCTGGAGGTCTGCAACTCGGCGCGCAGCGCGGGCGTCAGCACCTGCCCGGCGCGCTCCACCAGCAGCGTCATCTGGTAGGCCACCAGGCCCATGTCACAGTCGGGGGAGGCCAGCACGGCCAGGCAGGAGCCGTCGCTGATCGCCATGACCAGCATGATGCCGTACTGCATCTCGACGACGGTCTGGGTCACACCGCCGCCGTCGAACACGCGGGACGCGCCCACCGTCAGGCTCAGCAGGCCGGCGGCCACCGCGGCGAGCTGGTCGGCCCGGTCCGGCGGGAACCCCTCGGAGTTGGCCAGCCGCAGTCCGTCGGCCGAGACGACGACCGCGTGCGCCACGCCCGGTGTCCCGCTGACGAACTCGGTGATCAGCCAGTCGAACCTGCGTGCCTCGTGACTCAGGTCGATCACGAGCCCTCCTCATCAGTACCGCGTCAAAGTGGTCAGGGGTTGTCGTTGTCGGTGGTGCGGGACGCCTCGGTGATGTCGGCGCGGCCGCGCTGGATGCCCTGCTGGAACCGCGACATCCTGGCGCGCACCTGGTCGGCGGACACCTGCGGCGACGGGAGCGGAGGCGCGGCCGCCGAAGCGGACGGACCGGCGACCGATCCCGGGACAAGGTTGGCCTTCGGCGTCCGCTTCGGCAAGCCCGCGGCGGTGACGCCGCCGAGGGAGGGCTCCTTCGCCGCGTCGGCGGCCTGCCATCCGGAGTCGGCCGTGGAACCCCATGCCGCCGCGCCCGCGGCGGGCGGCTCGGTCTCACGCAGCCCGGCCTCACGGAGCACGGCCTCCCGGCGCCCGGGCTCGCGCGCCTCGGGCTCCCACGTCCCGGACTCCTGCTCGGCGTAGCCGAGCGGTTCCTCGACGTCCTCGGGGCGAGCCGTCTCCGCGCCCGCCGCCTGGCCGGCCGGCGCCTGACCCCGGGCGGCGGCGATCTCGTGCGGGTCGGGACGGCGGAACCACGCCGACTCGAGGGCGGCGAAGATCGGCAGGAACTCGTCGCCATGCTCCAGCAGCGACTCGGCGGGCACCGGCGGCGCCGTCCGCGGACCGGCCGGAGCAGACGAGCCGGAGGGGCTGGAGGGGCTGGACGGGCCGGTGCGCGGGCCGGACGGGCCGGCGGGGCCGGTGTCCGGCTCCAGAGGGCCGGTGCGCGGGCCCGCCGGGCCCGCGTGCGCGCCGGAGGCGCCGGCGCCCGTCCGCAACCCGGAGGCATCAGCGGGCGGGAGGCCGGGCGAGAAGGGCGCGGTCGGCGGGTCGGCCTGGGTGTACCGGCCGGGCGCGCGCACGGGCAGCCCGGTGGACGGACCGGCCGGCCTCCCGAACGGACCCGCGGAACCGGCGGGACCGGTCGCCGGACCGGCGGACGTGCCCGCGGCGCCGGTGGACGGACCGGCCGAGGCGGCGAAGGGGCCGGAGGAATCGGTGGACGGGCCCGCGTGCTCGGCGGAGCCCGCGGGTTCGGTGGGCCACACGGGCGGCGTGACGGGTCCGGACGGCCCAGAGGGCCCCGTGGAGGGGCCCACGGGACCGAACGCCGCCTCGTCGCCCCTGCCGGCGCCGAAGGCGCCTTCGTCGCCGCGCACGGCCCCGAAGAGCGGTTCGTCGTCCCGCGCGCCCTGCCCGCGTCCGGGGCCGGCGGGGACCGGGCCGGCGCCTCCGGGGGCGGCGGCGGGCGCGGGACCGCCGAAGGCGCTCAGGCGCGACCCGGACGCCGGGGTGTCGCCGCCCACCGGCGCCGCGCCCGCGCCGGTGCGGAACGGCTGGAACGGGCTCTGCGAGGAGTACGGCCCGGTGCCGTTCGGCGGCGGCGTGGGCCCGCCACCGCTCGGCGGCGGCGTGGCGCCGTTCGTGAGCGGGCCGGCGCCGGCGGCGGGCTGGGCGCCGCGCCCGTTGAAGGCGGCGAACGGCTCGCCACCGCCATAGGCGCCGTTGGCGGCCAGGTCGGAGCCGCCGAACGCGGGCGAGGGGGTCTCCTGCGCCGCGCCGCGCTGCGGGAGCACCGGCCCGCGCCCGGCGGCCACCGAGATGAGCTGCGGCGGGAACAGGACCATGGCGATGAGCCCGGCGGCGTCGCCGCGCCGGAGCTGCACGCGGATGTCGTGGCGCAAGGCCAGGCGGCCGACCACGAACAGGCCCATGCGGCGTGACACCGAGACGTCCACGACCGGCGGGTCGGCCAGCTTGCGGTTGGTCTCGGTGATCTCCTCGACGGTCATGCCGATGCCGGAGTCGCTGACGGCCAGCAGCGCGCCGCCGCCCTCGATCATGCTGCTGGACACCACCACGCGGGTGTTGCCCGGCGAGAAGGCCAGGGCGTTCTCGACCAGCTCGGCGACCAGGTGGACCACGTCGTTGGCCGCGTGCCCGGCGATGGCCGCGTTGCGGTGGACCTTGACGCTGACGCGCTCGTAGTCCTCCACCTCCGACAGCGACGCGCGGACCACGTCCACCAGCTTGGCGGGCTGGCTGCGCTTGCGCGCGGCCTCGTGCCCGGCCAGGACCAGCAGGTTCTCACTGTTGCGCCGCATGCGGGTGGCCAGGTGGTCCAGCTTGAACAGGTCGGCCAGGCGCGAGCCGTCCTGCTCGCCGCGCTCCAGGCCGTCGATGAGGGAGATCTGCCGCTCGACGAGCGTCTGGATCCGACGCGAGAGGTTGACGAACATCGCGTTGACGTTGCCGCGGAGCTGGGACTCCTCGGCGGCCAGCCGCAGGGCCTGCCGGTGGACCTCGTCGAAGGCGGACGCCACCTCGCCGATCTCGTCGTTGGTCCCCACCACGATCGGCTGGACGTCCGAGGCCTCGGCGACGTCGCCGCTCTCGCGCATGCGCCGCACGACGGCCGGCAGGCGGAACCCGGCGATCTCCAGCGCCTCCGAGCGCAGGCGCCGCAGCGGGCGGACCAGCGAGCGGGCGATGAGCACCGTGGTGGCCAGCACCAGCAGGATCAGGGCGAGGATGAGCACCCCGGCGATGATCGCGTTGCGGCGCTCGGCCGACTCCAGCGCGGAGGCGCGGGCCGCGACCGTGGCGGCCACCTGGTTCTCCACCCGCTGGAACAGGTCGATGGTCTTGGTGCTGTCGTCGAACCACTGCTTGACCGCCGCGGGCCCGCGCGCCCCGTTCGCCTGCACCGGCAGGTTCCGCGAGGCCAGGGCGATCGCCCACGACTTGGTCAGCTCGGCCCTGATCGCCTGCTCGCCCACGAGCGTGGACGACAGCAGCCGGCCGTTGTCGGCCCCGGCCTCACCGCTGAAGGTGGCGACGGCGCTCTTCTGCCGCGACCGGGCGGCGATGAAGTCCTCCAGCTTGTCCGCGGTGAACCGCTGGCCGCGCGCCAGGGTGCCGATGAGCGTGCCGCGCTGCTGGGAGGCCTCTTCCTTGGCGTGGGCGAGGGCGCTCAGGCCACGCAGGTCGCCGACGAGCTGCGGGTCCTCGCTGCTCTGGATGATCTCGTCGTGCAGCCGCAGCAGCGAGGACACGATGTCGGTGTACTTGGCCGCCTGACCGCCCTTGCGGATGACCGGCATGGTGTCCAGGCGGTTCTTGACCTGCTGGGCGTCCTGGACGGCGCGCACGCCGTACTCGGAGTCGATGGTGCCGAGGTCGCCGCGCACCTTGGAGATCGCCGCGTCGACGGCGCCGCGCTGGTCGAGCAGGGCGGCGCGCTGCTGGCGGGTGGTCTGGAACCAGACCGACCTGTCGCGTTCCAACCCCAGTTGCAGGCTGAGTTCGCGCAGATGGGCGGCGATCGTGGCCTCGGCGGCGTTGCGCTGGTAGGCGGCGACGCCGTCGATCGAGGACACGACGCGCAGACCCGCCAGCAGGACGCCGACGAGCGTGGGCACCAGGATGAGCGCCGTCAGGCGCGCGGGCACCCGCCAGTTGCGCGGCGCGAGGCGCCCCGGCCCACGACGGGCACGCTGACCATGCTGGCTGTGCTGGCCGTACTGGCCGCCGGGGCCGCTCTGGCCTGCCTGCCCGCCCCCGTGCCTGCGCCGCTTGGCGCCCGTGCCGGCCTCCGGGTGGGCCCCCGGGTGTGCCGTCTTGGTCTCGGGATCCATCATGCTCACCGCGCCACCCCCTGCGCTCTTCCATGCATGGATGACGGCATGGCTGATAAGGACATAACCGGGACAATTCGACCACAAGGTCACCATTGCCGAGGACCGAACCGGCACACCCAACGTAATTGTTATGAATCGGGGAGCGATCTTGGTCGGCTGACCTGCGGGTTCAGCGCAGGGCGGCGAGCACGTGCTCGCGCACCTGCACCCGCTGCGCGGCGTCCATGATGGGCTGCCCCGATCGGTCGACCACGTAGAAGACGTCCACCGCTTCCGCGCCCAGAGTCTCCACGCGAGCCGCCCTCACGTCAAGGTTGCACTCGCCGAAGGCGCGCCCGATGCGCCACAGCAGTCCCGGACGGTCGTGCGCCCGCACCTCGACGACCGTGGCCGTCTGCGAGGCGTCGTCGACCAGGCTGACCCGCGGCGGGGCCACCGGAACCCGCGCCGGGCGCACCGACCGGGTGCGCCGCGCCAGCCTCTGCTCGATGTCCAGCCGCCCGGCCAGCACCAGGCGCAGATCGGCCTCCAGGGTGGCGGGGTCGGGCGGCGTGCCGTACTCGGGGATGACCGCGAACTCGATCACCGCCGTGGAGGACGCCGACGCGGCCGAGGCCGAGCGCACGACCATGCGGTGCGCCGCCAGCACGCCGGCCGCCCGCCAGAGCAGGCCCGGCCGGTCCGGCGCGACCACGGTGACCGCGCCGCCGTTGACGCGCACCGCGCCGCCGCCGTGCCTGGCCAGCGACGCCTGCTGCGCCGACAGCGAGGGCGCGGGCGCCGGAGGGCTGCCCGACAGGGCCGACCGCACCTTGCGCACCAGTTCGGAGACCAGGGACGCCTTCCAGGTGTTCCAGGCCGCCGGCCCGGTGGCGTTGCCGTCGGCGACCGCGAGGGCGGCCAGCAGCTCCAGCACCTCGCGGGTGCCGACCGCCTCGGCGACCCGCGAGATCGTCACCGGGTCGTCGAGGTCACGGCGGGTGGCGGTCTCGGGCAGCAGCAGGTGGTGCCGCACCACGGTGGCCAGGGTGTCGACGTCCGCGGGAACCAGGCCCATGCGGGCGCCGATGTCCCTGGCGACGATCTCGCCGGTGGTCGAGTGGTCGCCCGGCCAGCCCTTGCCGATGTCGTGCAGCAGGGCGGAGATCAGCAGCAGGTCGGGCCGGGACACCTCGCGGGTGAACGACGCCGCGCCCGTGGCCGCCTCGATGAGGTGCCGGTCGACGGTGAAGCGGTGGACGGGGTTGCGCTGCGGGCGGTGCCGCACCCGCTCCCAGTCGGGGATGAGCCGGACGATGACGCCGGCCTGGTCGAGCTCCTCCCACACCGGCACGGCCGCGCGCCCGGCGCCGAGCAGCGCGACCAGCGCGTCGCGGGCCTCGTCGGGCCAGGGCACCGGCAGCGGCGGCGACTGGGCCGCGAGCACCGAGACGGTGGCGGGGGCGATCGGCAGCCCGGCCTCGGCCGCGGCGGCCGCCGCCCTGAGCACCAGGATGGGGTCGTTCTTGGGGTTGATCCCGCGCGCGAGGACGACCTCCCCGCCGTGCTCGACCACGCCGTCTGCCAGCGGGCGGCGCCCGCGCGGAGCCGGCCCGGACAGCAGGCGGTCCACGGTGCGCCAGGTGGCGTCGAAGGCGTGGGAGATCGTGCGGCCCGCCTCGGCCATGCGGCGCATCAGGGCCTCGGCGTCCAGCAGGCCGAGCGCCCCGGCCACGGCGTCCTGCTCCTGCAGCACCAGGCGGTCGGCGCCGCGGGCGGTGACCAGGTGCAGCCCGTGGCGCACGTCCAGGAGGAACTCGTAGGCCTCGCGGACCCGCGGGCCGGGCGCGGAGGCCACCCACGCGGCGGCCACGGCCTGCATGGCCTGCACGTCGCGCAGTCCCCCGCGGGAGTCCCTGAGGTCGGGTTCGAGCAGGAAGGCCAGCTCGCCGGAGGACTCGGCGCGCTTGTCGGCCGACTCGTGCAGTTCGGCCAGCCTGCGGCGGGAGTCGGAGCGCCACTCGGCCAGCACGGCCTCGCGGGCGGCCCGCGTCAGCTCGGGGTCGCCGGCGATGTGCCGGGCCTGGATCAGCCCGAGCACCGCCTTGAGGTCTTCGCGGGCCACCTTGGTGGCCTCCTCGACGGTGCGCACCGAGTGGTCCAGCCCGAGGCCGGAGTCCCAGATCGGGTACCAGAGACGATCGGCGATGCGGCCGATGTCGTCCTGCCCGTTGTGCAGCAGCACCAGGTCGAGGTCACTGCCGGGGGCCAACTCGGCGCGGCCCAGGCTTCCGACGGCCACCAGCGCGATGCCGGTGCCCGTCAGGGCCGCGCCGGCCCCCGCGGACGGTGCGCCGGTCCCCCCGAGGGAGATGCCGGCGCCGCGTTCGTCTCCGGAGGAGAACCCGCTCTTGGCCCCCCCGAGCCCGATCCGGCCTTCGCGTCCTCCGTGCGGCTGTGGATACGCCGTGCGGAAGAGGTCGGCCAGCCAGCGGTCGATGTCCGCGGCCCGCTCCTTGCGGGCCGCGGCATATGAGCGAGCGTCGCCTCTCATCATCCGGTTAGAGGGCCTCCGGTCCGCGTTCTCCCGTTCTGACCCTGATCACGGTCTCCACGGGCACGGACCAGACCTTGCCGTCGCCGATCTTGCCCGTCTGCGCCGCCTTGACGATGACGTCGATGACGTCCTCGGCGTCCTCCTCCTCGGTGAGGACCTCGACGCGCACCTTGGGCACCAGGTCGACCTGGTACTCGGCGCCGCGGTAGACCTCGGTGTGGCCGCGCTGCCGGCCGTAACCGCTGGTCTCGCTGACGGTCATGCCCTTGACCCCGAACTGCTCGAGAGCGGCCTTGACGTCGTCGAGCTTGAAGGGCTTGATCACCGCTGTGATGAGCCTCATGCGTCTACCTTCTTCGCCACTGATGGGACTGGGCCGTTCACCTTGGCGGCGACGCCGGAGGCGTGAACGGAGCCGAGGTCGTAGCCGGTCTCGGCGTGGGTGGTGATGTCGATGCCGGTGACCTCGTCCTCTTCAGTGACCCTGAAGCCCATCGTCTTGTCAATGATCTTGCCGATGATCCAGGCGAGAATGAAGGAGTAGAGGCCCACGACGACCGGGCCCAGGATCTGGCGGCCGAGCTGGGTGAACCCTCCGCCGTAGAACAGACCCTTGGCCTGCGGGTCCAGGAAGGGGTAGGCGGCGAGGAAGCCCAGGGAGATGGCGCCGAGCGCGCCGCCGACCAGGTGGACGCCGACCACGTCGAGCGAGTCGTCGTAGCCGAGCTTGTACTTCAGGCCCACGGCGTAGGCGCAGACCGCGCCGGCGATGGCGCCGATGACGATCGCCGCCCAGGGGTCGACGAAACCACAGGCCGGGGTGATGGCGACCAGACCGGCGACGGCGCCGGAGGCCACGCCCAGCGTGGTGGAGTGCCCGTCACGGAGCTTCTCGACCAGGATCCACGCACCGGCGGCGACCGCCGTCGCGACCTGGGTGTTCATGAAGGCCAGGCCCGCGGTGCCGTCGACGGCCAGCTCGGAGCCGGCGTTGAAGCCGAACCAGCCGAACCACAGCAGGCCGACGCCCAGCAGCACCAGGGTCAGGTTGTGCGGACGCATCGGGTCCTTGCGCCAGCCGCTGCGCTTGCCGATCACCAGGGCGAGCGCGAGACCCGCCGCACCGGCGTTGACGTGGACCACCGTGCCGCCGGCGAAGTCCTCGATGCCGAGCTGGGTCAGCCAGCCGCCGCCCCAGACCCAGTGGGCCACCGGGAAGTACACGATCGTCGCCCACACGATGGAGAAGACGACCCAGGCGCCGAACTTGGCCCGGTCGGCGATCGCACCGCTGATCAGAGCGACGGTGATGATGGCGAAGGTGAGCTGGAAGGCGGAGAACACCAGGCTCGGCATGCCGGTGCCGTCGTCCTTGGTGGCGGTGTCGACCAGGCTCTGCAGCCCGACGTCCTTGAGCCCGCCGACGAACTTGTTGAGGAAGTCGTTGCCGTTCGTGCCGAACGCCAGCGAGTGACCGTAGATGACCCAGGCGATGGTTACCGTGATGATGCTGACGAACGACATCATCATCATGTTCAGGACGCTCTTGGCCCTGGTCATGCCCCCGTAGAAGAACGCGAGGCCCGGAGTCATCAGCAGCACCAACGCGGTGGCCGCGAGCATCCAGGCTGTGGTGCCGCTATCGATCTTCATTCGATGCGACCCTCCCTTACAAATGGCGTGTGGCCGTTTTCTCCCGCAGTGGGCGCTCCAGGGCTTCATTGACCGGCTGCACACTGACGTTGGGCGAAAGCGTGTTCTTCTGCCGTTTCAGGTCTGGACCTGGCGTGTTTCACGTACGTGAAACTCACGACATCGATGTTTCGGCCACGTTTCGGAGGGTCGCCAGAACGACATCGGCGCGTCCCAAAAGGACGCGCCGATGCGGGTGTTCCAGAAAAGCGCTAGGCGGCCGCCTGGGCCATCTTGCGCAGGCGGGCCAAGGCGTCGCGCTCGATGCGCCGCGCGCGGTCGCGGCCGATGCCGTACCGCTCGCCGACCTCGGTGAGGGTGTGCTCACGCCCGTCGACCAGGCCGTAACGCCAGCGCAACATCTCGCGAGTGCGGCCTTCCAGGCCCTGCAGCCAGTCGTCCAGGCGCTCGCGCTCGAGGGTGTCCATCGCCTGCTGCTCGGGGTCGGCCCAGGTGTCGTCGGCGATCATGTCGCCGAGCTCCGTCTCGTCCTCGTCCCCCACGCCGAGCTGCAGCGACACCGGGTCGGAGGCCCAGCGGCGCAGCTCGCGCACCCGCTCGATCGGCAGGTCGAGGACCTCGGCGAGGTCGGCGTCGGTCGGCTCGGCGTCCAGCTCGGCCATCATGTCGCGGCGCACGCGCATCAGGCGGGTCATCTGCTCACCGGCGTGGGTGGGCAGGCGTACCGGCCTGGCCTGCTCGTGGATGGCGCGGCCGACCGACTGGCGGATCCACCAGGTGGCGTAGGTCGAGAACTTGTATCCCCGGCGGTAGTCGAACTTCTCCACGGCCCTGACCAGGCCCAGGTTCCCCTCCTGGACCAGGTCGATCAGCGGCATCCCCCTGCCGGAGTACTTGCGCGCGACGGCCACCACGAGCCGGAGGTTGGCCTGGATGAACTCGTCCTTGGCCCGCTGCCCCGAGACCGCGAGCCGTTCGAGCTCCTCGTCGAGGGCGCCGGCGATCTTGGGCTCCGGCTCCCCGCTGTCGAGCAGTTGCTCGGCGAACAGCCCCGCCTCGATGCGCTTGGCCAGCTCGACCTCCTGGTCCGCGCTGAGCAGTGGCACCCGCCCGATCTCGGCCAGGTAGGTGCCGAGAAGGTCCCTCTCAGCGGCCTGCTGGTCCTGCGTCCGAATCCCCGTCGGCCTTGCCATCCTGATGGCACCTCGTCTCGCCGCGCCCGCCCTGGTGTGCGGGTGAGCCCGTCGTGCCGGCCGTCCAGTGACCGGTGCGACGCGCTTCCCCCTCTTTGCCGGATCAACGTTCAGTCCAAGGCAAAGATTCCCTAAAGAGATACGACCGGAGAATGGTTTCCGGGCTCCTCCTCAAGGATGACTTCGCATCTGAGAGACACACGGATGCCCGGATAACCGACCGTCAAACAGCGACAAATGGGATCATTCGCGTAGCGCGGAGATGGCGTCGGCCAGCATCGGCCCGACGTCGCCGAGAACGTGGCCGCCCTCGACGACCACCCTGCGGCCGCCGGAGACGACCGAGTGGACGTCGCAGGCCGAAGCGCCGAAGACGACGGTCTCGGCGGGGCAGCCGCTGCCCGCGCCCGCGGTGCGCACCGAGTCCAGCCGCACCGACACCAGGTCGGCCCAGGCGCCGGGGGTGATGAAGCCCGCGTCGGGGTGGCCGAGCGAGGCCTGCCCGACCATCGTGGCCGATCTGAGCAGGTCGGCGGCCGTCCAGTGGCCCCGCTCGCCCGTCGTCAGGCGCTCCCCCAGCTCGACGGCCCGGGCCTCCTCCAGCAGGTCGATCATGGCGTTGCTGTCGCTGCCGAGGGTGACCGGCGACCCCGCGTCGTGCAGCCGGCGGGCCGGGCCGATGCCGTCGGCCAGGTCGCGCTCGGTGGTCGGGCACACGCACACGTGGGTGGAGGACCCGCCGAGCAGGGCCACGTCGACGTCCGACAGGTGGGTGGCGTGGACGGCCGTCGTGCGGGGGCCGAGGACGCCGTGCTCGTACAGCACCTGGACCGGCGTGGCGCAGTAGGTCTCGACGCAGTGACGGTTTTCGGTGCGCCGCTCGGAGACCTGGACGTGCACGGGAGCGGCCCTGCGGTGGCCGAACTCGGCGACCACGGGCATCCGCTCGGGCGGGCAGGCGCGCACCGAGTGCACGGCCCCGCCGACCACCACGTCGCCGCTGCCCGCGTACTCGCCGGCCAGGGCGTCCACCCGTTCGGCCCAGCGGTCCACGTCGCGGTCGCCGAAGCGCAGCTGCGGGCCGCTCGGCGTCGCTCCCATGCCGCCGGTCAGGTAGCAGGCGTCCAGGAGGGTGATGCGCAGGCCGGCCTCCCTCGCGGCCCGGATGAGAGCGTGGCCCATCGCGTTGGGGTCGGCGTACGGCCGTCCGCCCACGCCGTGGTGCAGGTAGTGGAACTCGCCGACGCAGGTGATGCCGGCCAGCGCCATCTCGGCGAAGGTCGCCCTGGCCAGGTCGAGGTAGGTGTCGGGGTCGAGCCGCGCCGCCACCGCGTGCATGCGCTCGCGCCAGGCCTGGAAGCTCTCGGTGCCGCCCTGGGCCTGGCCGCGCAGGGCGCGGTGGAAGGCGTGGGAGTGGGCGTTGGCCAGGCCGGGCACCGTCAGGCCGGTGAGGCGCACGACTCCCCGGGGCGCAGAGACGCCGCGCGAGACCTCGCAGATGCGGCTGCCCTCCACCTGGACCAGGACCCCGGCGACCACCTCGCCGGGATGCAACCAGGCCAGCTCGCACCAGTAGCTAAGGTCGGACACTCCCCCCATCTGTCCAGGAAAAAGTCAACGTATGTCCCGATATATGAATCAATTCATTTGCGTCATATGAAATGTCGGGAAGGGGGATGCCGGGAAGAGATGACGCTCAGGCGACCGGTCCCGCGGAGGGGCGTATGTCGATCTCGGTGATATGCGCGTCCCCGCCCGCCGTCACGGCCGCGACGACGGCCCGCGCCACCGACTCGGGCACCAGATAGCGCTCGGGCTCGAACGCGCCGCCCTCCTGCTCGCGCACGTCCCGCTGCATGTCGGTGTTCACCCGCCCCGGGTACACCGAGGTGATGCGCACGCCGTGCGGCTCCTCCTCCTGCCGCAGCGCGTCGGCGAGGGCGCGCAGCGCGAACTTGCTGGCGGCGTAGGCGGCCCAGCCGGGGTTGGCCCGCCGGCCGGCCCCGGAGTTGATCAGCACCACGTGCCCGCGGGCGGCCCGCAGCGCCGGCAGCAGCAGGCGTGTCAGCTCGGCGACGGCGATCACGTTGACCTCCATCGTCTCGCGCCACGCCCGCACCGGCAGCTCGGCGACCGTGCCGAGCCGCGCCACGCCCGCGCTGTGCACGAGCAGATCGAGGCGCTGGACGTCCGCCGCCGCCTCGGCCACGGCGCGTTCGTCGGTCAGCTCCACCGACCAGGGCCGCGCGCCGAGCTCGTCGCAGACGGCGCGCAGCGCGGTGCCGTCGCGCCCGCCGAGGATCAGGTCGTGCGTGGGGGCCAGGGCCCGGGCGATGGCCGCGCCCACGCCGCGGGAGCCGCCGGTGATCAGTGCGATGGGTCGTGCCGTCATGCGCCTCACCTTAGGCGCAGGAGCGCTCAGGGCTGGAGGAAGACCCCGGTCTGGCCGCTCATGCGCTCGTCCTCCTCCAGCCGGGCCCGGGTGCGCAGCGGCGCCGCCTCGGCCATCGCCGCGAGCAGCAGCATCGCCACCGTCAGCGGCGCCGCGTGGGAACCGCAGACCGGCTCCTCCCCCACCGGCGCGTGCAGCACCACGTCCGCCGGGAACGGCACCTCGGCGCGGTCGGTGATCACCGCCGTGCGCAGGCCCAGCTTGGCGGCGTACTCCAGCGCCTGCACGACCTCCAGCGGATAGCGGGGCAGGACGACGGCCAGCAGCCACTCAGAACCCGCCCGGCGGGCGGCGTGCAGCCCGTCGGTCAGCTCGGAGCCGCCGTGGACGAGCGGCCGCACGTCGGGGTGGATGCGCCGGGCGTAGTAGGCGAAGGTCATGACCGGTCCGGAGGACACCCGCAGCCCGACCACCGGCAGCGGCTCGCACACCGCGAGCGCCGCGCCGAGCCCCCGGATGCGCCCGGACAGGCCGTCGGCGGGCCGGCCGGGCGACGGGACCCCGCCGGCCAGGCGGTCGCGGACGGCCGCGAGGTTGCGGATCTCGCGGTCGATCATCTCCAGCAGGGAGCGTCCTACGGCGGCCCCGTCGCCCGCGGCATGTGGCGGCACGGCGTCGGCGGGACCGTCGCCGTTCAGCACGAGCGGACGGAGCGCGTGGCGGAACTCCGGGTATCCGGCGAAGCCCAGGGCCATCGCGAACCGGGTCACCGACGGCTGGCTCACCCCTGCGCGCTCGGCCAGCTCGACGCTCGACAGGAAGATCGCGTCAGGGAGGTTGTCGCTCAAGTAGTGCGCGATGCGCTGCTGCACGGGTGAAAGACGCCTGTCCCCGATCAGTTGCCCGAGCCCGTCCGCCACCGTCACCTCCAGCCCCCGGGGCGCGCCCCCGCGATCAACAACGCACGAGAGCGCCGTCCTCATCCCCGCCGATCAGGATCGGCCCGCCCGGGAACCCCGTTACGCCCCACCGCCCTGGCCCCGCGCGGCCGGGCCACCGCCGGAACCGTTTTCACGATTCCGCGTCCACGGCCAATCCGAAGTCGCCGCGGCCCCGTATCTCGTCGTGAGGACCCGGCCGGACCTCTTCCACACAAGCCGACACCCGGTCGCGACGCGACCGGTGGCCGAAAGGATTTCGACGACATGGAGCTCCGGATCAACCGGCGAGCCCTGCTGGCCCTGGGCGTCGCCGGGGTGGTGGCCGCTTCCTCACTCACCCTGCTGCGCCCCGAGGCCGGCGGCGCCTCCTCCCATCGCGAGGCGCCGCTCATCGCCGGCGACCCGCGCAACGACAACACCGACGTGTACGCCTTCGTCAGCCCCGACAGGCCCGACACCGTCACGCTCATCGCCAACTGGATCCCGTTCGAGGAGCCGGCCGGCGGGCCGAACTTCTACACCTTCGACACCAGGTCGCGCTACAACATCAAGATCGACAACAACGGCAACGGGCTGCCGGACGTCACCTACCAGTGGACCTTCCGCGACGAGGACCGCCGCGGCGCCTCCACCTTCCTGTACAACAACGGCCCGGTCACCTCGATCGGCGACGAGAACCTGCTGTTCCGCCAGCGCTACACGCTCAAGAAGTTCACGGCCCGCGACGGGTGGACCACGGTGGTCAAGGACGGCGTGGTCGCGCCGAGCAACACCGGCGCCGCGTCGATGCCCGACTACGGCCGGCTGCGCGCCCAGTCGCTGCGCCGGCTGCCCGGCGGCGGCCAGAGCTTCGCCGGGCAGGCCGACGAGGCGTTCTTCGTGGACCTGCGGGTCTTCGACCTGCTGTACGGCGGCGACCTGTCGGAGGTCGGCCAGGACACCACCAGGGGCTACAACGTCCACAGCATCGCCATCCAGGTGCCCAAGGACGAGGTGGCGCTGAAGGGCGACGCCCGGCGCAACCCGGTCATCGGCGTGTGGTCCACCACCGAGAAGTGGAGCCCGGGCGGGTACCGGCAGGTGTCGCGGCTCGGCAACCCGCTGGTCAACGAGGTCGTCGTGCCCGCCGCCCTGAAGGACACCTTCAACGCGATCAGCCCGGACAAGGACGCCGGCATCCCGGCGGTCGTCAAGCGGGTCACCCACCCCGAGCTGCCCAAGCTCGTCGAGGGCATCTACAAGATCCCCGCGCCCAAGACGCCCCGCGCCGACCTGGTCGAGATCTTCCTGACCGGCATCGCCAAGGCCAACGGCCCCATCAAGGCCGACCTCAACTCACAGATCCTGAACAGGGACGCCGACCCCAGGGCGTTCCGGCCCTCGGAGATGCTGCGGCTGAACATGGCGGTGCCGCCGGCGCGCGACCCCAACCGGCTCGGCGTCCTCGCGGGCGACCTGCAGGGCTTCCCGAACGGGCGCCGTCTGGGCGACGACGTCGTGGACATCTCGCTCCAGGCCGTCGAAGGCGCCGCGCTGACCGGCAAGCCGGTCGACGCCCTGGCCGCGGGCGACAAGGTCGACGCCAACGACAAGCCGTCCCAGCCGCACTTCCCCTACATCCCGCTGCCCGGCTCCGCCGCCGTCAGCCAGCGCTGACCGCGCCCCGGCGCACGCCACACCGCTGACCGCGCCCCGGCGCGCGCCATACCGCTGACCGCGCCCCGGCGCGCGCCATATCGCTGACCGCGCCCCGGCGCACCACACCCCTTCGCGACGAGGCCGGCGACCCCCCGCCGCCTCGCCGCGTCCCCCGGCGCCGCCGCCTCCTCCAGTCCTTTCACCGGCCTCCACGGCCGGTGGGGACCGCCACGGCCGTCCAGGAACGATCACGGGAACACCAGGAGAATCACCATGTCCCATCTCGATCGCCATCGCGGCGGCCTGCGCGCGGCGGCCCTCACGGGGGCTGGTGCCCTCGCGGTGGCCCTGGCGGTCACGGCCGCGGCGACCTTGCTGCCCCCGTCGCCGGCCTCGCCCGCCGCCCCCGCCGCTCCCGCCGCCCAGGCCCCCGCGCTCGCCGCGGCGCCGCGCTCGCCCGCGGAGGCGGCCGCGGCCGTGAAGACCCTGACGGTGCGGCTGAGGAGGCTGCCCGAGGACCACCAGGCGTGGGCGTCGCTCGGCGTCGCCTACGTGGAGCAGGCCCGGGTCACCGCCGACCCCTCGTCCTACGTCAGGGCCGAACGGGCGCTGGCCCGCGCGACCGCCCTGGCGCCGGGCGACCCGGCCGTCCTCACCGGCCGGGCCGCGCTCGCCGCCGGGCGCCACGACTTCGCCGACGCGGCCCGCCTGGCACTGCGGGCGATCGCGGCCGATCCCTACGGCGCCGCCGCCTACGGCGTGCTGACCGACGCCCGCACCCAGCTCGGCGACTACGCGGGCGCCACCGCCGCCGTGCGGCGCATGATGGACCTGCGGCCCGGCGTCGCCTCCTTCACCCGCGCCTCCTACGACGCCGAGCTGCGCGGGGACCTCCGCGAGGCCCGGCGGATGCTGTCGGCGGCCCTGGACGACGCGCTCGCCCCCGAGGACGTCGCCTACTGCCGCTACTACCTGGGTGAACTGGCGCTGCGCGCGGGCGACCTGGCGCGGGCCGGGCGGATGTACCAGGAGGCGCTCCGCGCCCTGCCCGGCTTCGTCCCCGCCCTGGCGGGCCGGGCCCGCGCCGAGGCGCTCGGCGGGCGGCTCGGCGACGCCGCCGCCGGGTACGCCGCCGTGGTCGAGCGCCTCCCCCTGGCCCAGTACATCGTCGAGTACGGCGAGGTCCTGCGGAAGCTCGGCAGGGACCCAGCCCCGCAGTGGGAGCTGCTGAGGGCCCAGAAGCGGCTGATGGCCGCGGGCGGGGTCCGCGACGACCTCACCTGGGCCGAGTTCGAGGCCGACCACGGGTCCGCGTCCGAGGCCGTGCGGCACGCGAAGGCCGAGTACGGCAGGAACCCCAACATGGCCGCCGCCGACGCCCTGGCCTGGGCGCTGCACAAGGCGGGCCGGTCCCGCGAGGCTCTTCCGTACGCCAGGAAGGCGACCGCCCGAGGGTGGCGCAACGCCCTGGCCCGCTACCACCGCGCCACGATCGAGCACGCGCTCGGACGCGGCTCCGCCGCCCGCCCGCCCGCCGCGTCCGCCGGCCCGCGCTTCTCCCCCGACCTCCCCGCCCTCGCGAGGCCCTCATGATCGCCCTGGTCCTGGCCGCCGTCGTGGCGGCCCACCCGCTCGGCAACTTCACGGTCAACCACTACGACGGGCTGCGGGTCACCCCGCAGCGGGTCGGGAACACGGCCATCGTCGACTACGCCGAACTGCCGACGCTGCAGAGCGCGGCGCGGGTCGACGCCGACGGCTCCGGCGCGGCCTCCCCCGCCGAGCGGGCCGCGTACGCCGCCGCGGCGTGCGCGGAGCTGTCCCGCGCCCAGCGTCTGACGGTGGACGGCAGGACGCTGCCCTGGCAGGTCGGCGCCGCCTCCTACGCCTACGCCCCGGGGCAGGGCGGCCTGCGGACCAGCCGCCTCACCTGTGACCTGTCGGCTCCGGCCGCCGTCTCCGCCGCGTCCTCGATCGTGTTCACCGACTCCTTCCTCGGCGACCGCATCGGCTGGCGCGAGATCACCGCGGTCCCCGAGGGAGTGCGGTTCGACCGGCCGTCCGTGCCCGCGACGAGCGTGAGCGACCGGTTGCGCTCCTACCCTGCCGACCTGCTCACCGCCCCCCTCGACCAGCGCTCGGCCACCCTGCGCACCATCTCCGCGAACCCGGGCCAGGCGGCGCCCGCTCCCGGCCAGGCGGTGCCCGCTCCCGGATCGGGGACGCCGGCTTCCGGCCAGGCGGCGCCGGCTTCCGGGTCGGGGGCACCGGCGCCCGCCTCCGGCTCCGCGCCGGGCGACGGGGCCGGGGGCCGGCCGCTCGCCTCCCTGGCGGGGCCGTCCCTGCCCGGGCCGATCGGAGACTGGCTGGCCGGCCTGGACCGCACGTTCACCGGCCTCATCGGCGCCTCCTCCCTCACCGTGCCGCTCGGCCTGCTGGCCGTGCTGCTCGCGGTGGCGCTCGGCGCCGGGCACGCGCTGATCCCCGGGCACGGCAAGACCGTCATGGCCGCCTACCTGGCCGGACGCCGGGGCCGCCCGCGTGACGCCCTGGTCGTCGGAGCCACGGTCACCGCCACGCACACCGCGGGCGTGCTCGTCGTGGGCCTGCTGATCAGCGCGCTCTCCGCTGTGGCCGGGGAGTCGGTCCTGTCCTGGCTCGGGATCGCCAGCGGCCTGCTCATCGCCGCCGTGGGCCTGCGCCTGCTGTGGTCCGCCGCCCGCGCCCACCGCGGCTCCCCCGAGAACGACCACGGCCACGGCCATGGACACGCGCACGGCCACGGGCACGGTTCCGGGCATGCGCCGGGAGACGAAGACGCGGGCGAACACGGCGTCGCGGACCGAGGCGCGCACGGACACCCGCACGGACACCCGCACGGACACGGACACGGGCACGGGCACGGACACGCGCGTGGGGGCGGCGGGCGGGCCGGGTTGATCGGGCTGGGGGTGGCGGGCGGCCTGGTGCCGAGCCCGTCGGCGCTGATCGTGCTGCTCGGCGCCGCCGCCCTCGGCCGTACGTGGTTCGGCGTCGCCCTGGTCGCCGCCTACGGCCTGGGCATGGCGGTCACCCTGACGGCGACCGGCCTGCTGCTGGTGAGGCTGGCGAGCCGGCTGGACGCGCTCGCCGCGAAACGCGAGGGCCTGGCGGGCCGCCTCGCCGGCCTCACGCCCATCGGCACCGCCGCGACGGTCGTCCTGCTCGGCGCCGGCCTCGCCGTCCGCGGTCTGACCGGCGCCGTCTGACCAGCACCATTTGACCCGCACCGTCTGAGCGGCACCGTCTGAGCGGCACCGGTCCGACCAGCGCCGTCCGACCAGCGCCGTGCGACCGCGGCTCCGGTGCGAACGGCATCCTGCGCGGGGCCGGGCGCATCTCCTCGCCCGCCTGGTGGGCTGGTCAGGTGGTGAGGGTGGCGGCCAGGACGCCCAGGTGGGTGAGGGTCTCGTCGATGGTGGACGTGAGGGGCTGGACGCAGACGTGGTCGGCTCCGGCGTCGTGGTGGGCGCGGACCCTCTCGCCGATGGCGTCGGCGTCGCCCCAGGCCACGATCGCGTCCACCAGGGCGTCGCTGCCGCCGTCCGCGAAGTCGGCGTCGCCCCAGCCCATCTCGCGCAGGTTGTTGAGGTAGTTCGGCAGCGTCAGGTACAGGGCCATGTACTCGCGCGCGGTGGCGCGGGCCCGGTCGGCGTCGGTGTCCAGGACGATGGCCTGCTCGGGGACGAGCAGGGGCTCGGGCCCGAGGATCTCCCTGGCCTTGGCCGTGTGGTCGGGGCCGACGAAGTAGGTGTGCGCGCCCTGGGTGCGTTCGGCCGCGAGCCTCAGCATGCCGGAGCGCAGCGCGGCCAGGACGCGGGCGGGCCGTTCGGGCAGCGGAGCCTGGTAGGGGGCCTGGTCCATCGCGTCGAGGTAGGCGCGCATGGTCGAGACGGGCTTGCCGTAGTCGTGGCCGCGCACGGCGACCAGCGGCACGTGGCTCACGCCGAGGCCGAGGATGAACCGTCCCGACCACGCCTCGGCCAGGGCGTTGGCGCCCGCGTCCGCCGAGGCCGCGTCCCGGGCATAGAGGTTGGCGATGCCGGTGGCGACGATGAGGCGGTCGGTGGCCGAGAGCAGGATGCCGGAGTTCACCAGGGAGTCCTTGGCGCCGTAGACCTCGGAGATCCACAGGGACCGGTATCCGAGGTCCTCGATCGCGCCGGCCGCCCTGCGGGTGCTCTCCGCGTCCAGGCGGCCGAGGGTGCCGAGCCACACGCCGCTCCTGCCGAGCCGCCGCCTGAGCTCCGCCGGGTCCGGAACCGCCGAGGTGTCCTTGTGCATGCTCGCCTCTCCACGTCCATCCGTTGGTCTGCCGGCCCGCCGGCCTGCTCGATCGTGATCCGTCGACACGTGATCGGGTGGGTCCGCCGGCGCCGCGGGCCCGCCCATGGTGGTGCGGGCCCCGTCACGCTGGAAGCCTCCCCACCGGCGACGCCCGCTACGCACGGTCACGATCTCACTACACTTCGGAAGAGGACGGGCGGGCCTCCGGATGGCACGTCCACTCCTCCCCGCTGCGAGGCGTACAGGACGCGGGCAGCCGCGGAGGCAAGCCGCCGCGAGCCATAGGATCACGGCATGAGGCGGGCACTGATCTGGCTGCACGGCGGGGCGTGGATGCAGCGCGACGCCGGGGAGCGTTCGCGCGGCATCCTGGCCGCCCACGGGCTCGACGTCCACCCGGCGACCTACCGGCTGAGCCATGAGGCCACCTGGCCGGCGCAGCTCGACGACGTGCGCGAGGCGGCGCGCAAGGTCCGCGCCGATCATCCCGGCGTGCCGCTGCTGGTCGCCGGCACCTCGGCGGGCGCCCATCTGGCCCTGCACCTCGCGCTGCGGGGCGTGGACGCGCCCGACGACGTGGCCGGGGTGATCGCCTGGGCTCCTCCGCTGGACCCGCTGGCGGCCGACTGGCCGGAGTGCCGCGACGCCGGCAGCCCGTGGGCGCGGCTGCTCGGCCACGTCCCGGCTCCCGGCGACCAGGCCACCGCCGACGTGACGCCGGCCAACCACGTGGGCAACGGGGTGCCCGTCCTGCTGCTGCACGGCCGGGAGGACGACGTCGTCCCGGCGACGCAGACCTTGGACCTCAGCAACGCCCTGCTGGCCTCAGGCCACCCCGTGACGACCTACCTCACGGCGGGAGGCCACGACGACGACCTCGGCCGCGAGGACGTCCGGCAGGTCGTCGCCTCGTTCCTCGCCCGCCTCCCCGGCTGAGCCCCTGATCGGCCCTCCCCGCTGAGCCCCTGAGCGGCGCCCCTCACGGGGGCGAAGGCCACGGGCACGAAACCGGCCGCCACGCCCGCCGCGGACGCGGCTCGGCGCGCGGCGGCCGGCGGCCGCTCCGGAGCGTCAGTGGCGGACGCCGTACTCGCGGCGGATCTCCCGGGCGACCTCCTCCAGCCGGTCGCGGGTCTGGAGCAGCCGGGCCTCGGCCTCTTCGGTGCGGGCCTCGGCGGCCATGGCGCGGTTGCCGGTCTGCGCGCCGATCTGCCGCTTCGCGCGGGCCTTGAGCTGGCGCATCTTCCACTTGTCCATGAATTTCATCGCGCTTGCCTCCTCACCCGATCAACGTTCGTCCCCGCTCACTCCCCCGTAATCGGCGGGCTATGCGTGGTCGCGGACGGCGCGGGGGACCACCGTGCTCAGGAGGCGGCCGGGCGGACCCGGGTCAGGAGAAGATCGTCCGCCGGACGGCGGGGAAGCGGCGGGCGGTGCGCAGGAAGGTCTTGAAGGCCAGCCTGGTCACGGTGCCGCCGCCGACGAACTGCCGGGCCGCGCGCAGCGAGTCGCGGACGGCGGCGAAGCCGTACTCCCGCATCCGCTCCTCGTAGCCGGCGATCGCCTCGACCGGGTCCTGCCCGCTGGTGAGGGCCCGGCAGAGCAGGCCTGCGTCACGCAGGGCGGTGTTGGCGCCGACTCCGCGCATCGGCGTCATGCTGTGGACGGCGTCGCCGAGCAGGGTGACCGTGGTCGCCGGCCACGGGTCGACGGGCACCGAGGTGCGGATCGGCAGCAGCGAGACGGTGTCGGGGTGGGACATGGTGACCAGCCGGCGCAGGTCGGGGTGCCAGCCCGTCATCATGCCGGCGACGGTGTCGCGCAGGTCCTCGCCGGACAGGGCGGACGGGTCTCGCGGGTAGCGCCGGTGCTGCGCGGCGAACGCCCACAGGACGTAGCTGCCGGTGTTGTCGTACAGGGCGCCCTCCCTGTCGGTGCCGCCGATGGCGCCGCGCGGCGGGGCGGGGGTCTCGCCGAGGTCGTGCGGGGCGCAGAACAGGCCTGCCCCCTTGGGCGGGATGACGTTACTGGCCCGCTGGACCAGGCCCGGGTCGATCAGGTCGCGGGTGCGCGCGGTGAGCGGGAACTTGCCGGCCACGCCGAGGATGCCGGTGTCGACGCGCTGGGCGTGCGGCAGGTACTGCTTCCTGACCCGCGAGTTGCCGCCGTCCGCGCCGACCACGATGTCGGCGACGTCGCTGGTGCCGTCCTCGAAGAACAGCCGGACGCGCCCGCCGTCCTCCCGCTCGTAGCGCTCGAAGGTCTTGCCGAAGCGCACCACCTCCTCCAACCCGGACAGCAGGATCTGCCTGAGCGTGATGCGGCTGACCGAGTGGTGGTCGTCGACGGGGTCGTCGACCTCGGGCACCTGCATCAGCAGCAGTTCTTCGAGCTGTTCGGTGAGGAAGGCCAGGCCCTGGCCGCGCGCGCCGGTGGTGGCGACGAAGCTCTTCCAGAGCCATGGCGGCAGGCAGTCGCGCAGGGCCCGCGCGCCGTTGGGGTCGATGTGGACGCGGTACCCCTGCAGCCGGTCGCCGGGGGTGCGGTCGCGTTCGTAGACGGTCACCTGGGCGCCCGCCTTGTGCAGTCCTTGTGCCAGGCAGAGGCCGCCGACGCCGCCTCCGATCACCGCTATGCGTGGGTTCATGTCTCCAACTATCAAACGTACGGATGATTGTGTCAACCGCACGGATGGAAATCTCATCCTTGAGGATGAGAGTGCTAGCGTGATCCCATGAGACGTGCCCCCGCCGAACGACGGCGCGACCCCGAGCGCACCAAAGAGCGCATCGTGCGGGCCGCCATCGAGGAGTTCGGCGCCAAAGGGTTCGCCGGCGCCCGGGTGAGCGAGATCGCGGCCAGAGCCGGGGTGAACAAGCAGCTCATCTCGTACTACTTCGGCGGCAAGGAAGGCCTGTACCGCGAGCTCACCGACCGCTGGCAGAGCGCCGAGAGCGGCTTCGCCGACCCCGCCGCCCCGCTCCCCGACCTGGCCGCGGCCTACGTCCGGGCCAACGCCGCCAACCGCGACTTCGGCCGCATGATGGTGTGGGAGGGCCTGACCGAGGGCGGCGCCGTCACGCCGGAGCTCGGCGACGACCTGCGGCGCGATCTCGCGGACATGCGGCGGCGCCAGGCCGACGGCGAGTTCCCCGCCGACATCGACCCGGCGTGCCTGATGCTGGCCCTGTTCGCCCTGTCGAGCGCGGGCGTGGCCTTCCCGCATCTGGTGCGGGTGCTGTGCGAGGCCGACCCGGCCTCACCGGAGTTCACCGACCACTATGCCGACCAGGTCAGGCGTCTGGTGGCCCACCTGCGCCCGTGACCGGAGCGGGAGGGGCCGTCACGGGTGCCGGTGCGGCCGCGCGGCCGTCTCGCCCCTCTTCGCCGGCTCGCCTCTCTTCACCGCTTCGGCGGCCTTGCCGCTCCAGACCGAGGGCAGGTCGTGCCGGCCGGACACGAACTCCTGCACGGCGATCTTCGCCCTGATCACCGGACGGCGCCAGCGGATCTCCCGGTGGACCGCCGTGGCCATCTTGGACGCCCGTGGCCGCCGCGAGCCGGGGGCGAAGAACCAGCGCGCCCACGGGGACCCCGGACGCGCGAGCCGCACCGCGCCGACGATCAGCAGGACGGGGACGAACAGCCCGGCCAGGCCGGTCCAGATCTTGCCCTTGAGCAGCGTGACCACGGCGAGCGCGAGGTTGAGCAGCAGGAACAGGGCGGCCGACCATCGGCCGGCCGGAGAGGGCTCGGGCTCCTCCCAGCCGAAGGGGCGCAGGCCGAGCAGCAGGAGCAGCGTCACCGCGACGGCCACGAACACCGCGTCGACCGACGTGCGCCCCTCCTCCGACCAGTAGACGTCGCGCAGGTGCAGGATCAGCGCGAACTCGTCCAGCACCAGCGCCGCGCCGACCCCGAACACCGCCGCGGTGCAGGCGTACCAGCCGGAGGACAGCCCCGCGGTGACCAGCCCGGCGACCCCGCCGAACATCATGAGGATCACGCCGAACACGACGTGGTGGACGTGGACGTCGCCCACGTTGACGTCGCGGAACCAGCCCACCTTGGCCCGGATCAGCCGCACGTTGACGCGCGTGAAGACGAACGTGACGATCAGCGCCGACAGGAAGCAGAAGAGCGGCAGCCGTCCGGTGTCGATGATCCGTTCGTGAAACCAGACTCCCACAGGCATCCCCCAGTACCGATGCTACGTACGGTCCCGGGGTCGTTGATCCACCGGGCCGTGCCGTCCGCTCCCCCGGCCGTCGGTCCCGCTCTCGGCCGGCCCTCTGTTCGACGATCGGGAGGGCGGCGCGGTGCCCGGAGCGGCGCCGGTTCCGGCGGCCGGTCGCGGCGTTCACAGCCGATCGCCGCCGGGGGCGTTCAGGCGAGGAAGGCGCGCAGGAGGGCGGCGGTGCCCTCCAGGTGCTCGACGACGGCCCGCCGCGCGGCCTCGGCGTCCCCGGCGAGGATGGCGGCGACCATCGCGGCGTGCTGCGCGGCGGCGTGGTCGATGTTGGGGCCGAGCACGGGGATGGCGTTCAGCAGGTCGGTGACCCGCAGCCGCGCGTCGGCGGCGGCCGAGGCCAGCAGCGCCGACCCGGTGAGCTCGGCGATGGACAGGTGGAAGGCGGTGTCCAGCCGCCGGTAGTCGGCCGGAGCGGCGTCGTTGACGCCGGCCAGCCTGCGCCGCAGCGTTTCGCGCTGCTCGCCGGTGAGCTCGGTGGCCGCCAGCACCTGGGCGGCGCCGCACTCGATGGCCATGCGGAAGGTGAGCGCGTCGTCCAGCTCGTCCGCGCCCATCTGCTTGACGGCCCTGCGCAGGTCGCCCTGGCGCGGGCGCGGGGGCTGGTAGACGACGAACGCTCCGCCGTACCGGCCGCGGCGCACGTCGAGGTAGCCGGCCTCCTGCAGGGCGCGGATGGCCTCGCGCAGGGTGACCCGGCTGATGCCGAGCCGGGCGGCCAGCTCGCGTTCGGGGGGAAGCTTGTCGCCGGGCGCGACGACGCCGAGCTTGATGGCCTGCAGCAGCCGCTCGACGGTCTCCTCGAAGGCGTTGCCGGCGCGGACGGGCCGCAGGAGCGCGACGAGCTGGTGCCCGTCCATCACGCCCTCCCCTGAAACGGTCCCAATGGTTCGAGATTAGTCCATTCCGCCGCTGGGGCGGGGCGGACCGTTGACGGGGGGCCGCCGCTGGTGCTTGCATGCCTCCAATGGTCTGTTTCCAGACTTTTGCCGGAAGGGGACACGGTGCTCACCGTCGACCAACTGCGTGAAGAGGTGTCCGCCGGGCGGGTCGACACCGTGCTCCTTGCCATCGCCGACATGCAGGGACGCCTCCAGGGCAAGCGGCTGTCCGCGCGCTACTTCCTCGAGGAGGTGCTGCACCACGCCGCCGAGGGATGCAACTACCTCCTCGCCGTGGACATCGACATGAACACCGTCGACGGTTACAGCATGTCGTCCTGGGAGCGGGGGTACGGCGACTTCGTGATGCGCCCGGATGTGTCCACCCTGCGCCGGGTGCCCTGGCAGGAGGGCACGGCCATGCTGATGGCCGACCTGGTCTGGGAGGACGGCTCGGACGTGACGGCCTCGCCCCGGCAGATCCTGCGCGGGCAGACGGCCCGGCTGGCCGAGCGCGGCTGGGCGGCCTACGTGGGCACCGAGCTGGAGTTCGTCGTCTACAACGACGGCTACGAGACCGCGTGGTCCAAGGCGTACCGCGAGCTGACCCCGGCCAACCAGTACAACGTCGACTACTCCCTGCTCGGCGGCGCGCGCGTCGAGCCCCTGCTGCGCCGGGTCCGGCTCGGCATGGAGGGCGCGGGCATGTACGTCGAGTCGGCCAAGGGCGAGTGCAACCTCGGTCAGCACGAGATCGCCTTCCGGTACGCCGAGGCCCTCACCACCTGCGACAACCACGTCATCTACAAGAACGGCGCCAAGGAGATCGCCGCCCAGGAGGGCATGTCGGTCACCTTCATGGCCAAGCCGAACCAGCGCGAGGGCAACTCCTGCCACATCCACATCTCGCTGCGCGGCGAGGACGGCGAGCTGGTCATGGCCGGGAACGGGCCGCATGGGCTGTCCCGGCTCGGCGAGCACTTCATCGCCGGGCAGCTCGCCGCGATGCGCGAGCTGACGCTGCTGTACGCGCCGAACATCAACTCCTACAAGCGGTACGTCCCCGGAAGCTTCGCCCCGACGGCGGTCAAGTGGGGCGTGGACAACCGCACCTGCTCCCTGCGCCTGGTCGGGCACGGCCCCTCGCTGCGCGTGGAGAACCGCGTGCCCGGCGGCGACGTCAACCCCTACCTGGCGGTCTCCGGCCTCATCGCGGCCGGGCTGTACGGCATCGAGCACGAGCTGCCGCTGGAGGAGGCCTGCACCGGCAACGCCTACACGGCGGGCGCCGAGACCGTGCCGTCGACGCTCCGCGACGCCCTGGCGCTGTGGGAGGGGTCGAAGATCGCCAAGGACGCGCTCGGCGAGCAGGTCGTCGAGCACTACGCCAACAACGCCCGGGTCGAGCTGGCCGCCTTCGACGCGGCGGTGACCGACTGGGAGCTGTTCCGCGGCTTCGAGCGGATGTGACATGACCATGAAGATCATCAACCCTGCCACCGAGACCGTGCTCGCCGACGTCGAGCTCGCCGACGTCGCCGAGACCGACCGCGCGGTGGAGCGCGCCAGGAAGGCCTTCCCCGCCTGGCGGGAGGTCTCCCCCGGCGACCGCGCCCGCCTGCTGCGGCGCTTCGCCGAGGTGGTCGACCGGCACGGCGAGGAGCTGGCCGAGCTGGAGCTGGCCAACTCCGGGCATCCGATCGGCAACGCCCGCTGGGAGGCCGGCAACGTCCGCGACGTCCTGCACTTCTACGCGGGCGCCCCGGAGCGCAACCATGGCAAGCAGATCCCGGTGCCGGGCGGGGTGGACATCACCTTCGCCGAACCGCTCGGCGTCGTGGGCGTGATCGTGCCGTGGAACTTCCCCATGGTCATCATGACCTGGGGGGCGGCCCCGGCACTGGCGGCGGGCAACACGGTCATCGTGAAGCCCGCCGAGTGGACCCCGCTCACGGCTCTGACGCTGGCCGAGCTGGCCTTGGAGGCCGGCCTCCCCGAGGGGGTGCTCCAGGTCCTGCCTGGGGCAGGGGAGGTCGCGGGGGCCCGGCTGGTCGAGCACCCGGGCGTCAACAAGATCGTCTTCACCGGGTCGACGGAGGTGGGCAAGCTCATCGCCGCCCGGGCGGCCGAGCAGGTCAAGCGGGTGACGCTGGAGCTCGGCGGCAAGAGCGCCAACGTGGTCTTCGCCGACGCCGACATCGAGCGGGCCGCCGCCACCGCCCCCTCGGCCGTGTTCGACAACAGCGGGCAGGACTGCTGCGCGCGCTCGCGCATCCTGGTGGAGCGTCCGGTCTTCGAGGAGTTCCTCGACCGGCTGGTCGCGACGGTCGGCGGGCTCGTCGTGGGCGACCCGCGCGACCCCGGCACCGCCATGGGGCCGCTGATCAGCGCCGAGCACCGCGACCGCGTGGCCTCGTTCGTGACCGGCACCCCGCGCTTCCAGGGGACGTGCCCGGACGGGAAGGGCTTCTGGTTCCCGCCGACCGTGCTCACCCACGAGTCGCTGGACGAGCGCGCCTACACCGAGGAGATCTTCGGGCCGGTGGTCGGCGTCGTCCCCTTCGAGGGTGAGGCCGAGGCCGTCCAGATCGCCAACGACACCCGATACGGGCTCTCGGGGTCGATCTGGACGCGGGACGTCGGGCGGGCGTTGCGGGTCGCCCGCGCCATCGAGGCGGGCAACCTGTCGGTGAACTCCCACTCCTCGGTCCGCTACTGGACGCCGTTCGGCGGGTTCAAGCAGTCGGGGCTCGGCCGCGAGCTGGGCCCGGACGCGCTGGCCGCCTTCACCGAGACCAAGAACGTCTTCATCGCCCACTGACCGCCGCCGTCCCACCGCCCCGGCCGGGGGCCACGGGAGTCCACCAGCACCAGGGAGTACCTCACCATGCAACGTCTGCGCGACCGCGTCGCCGTCATCACGGGCGCGGCGGGGGGCATCGGCCTCGCCACGGCCCGCCGCTTCGCCGAGGAGGGCGCCAAGGTCGTGTGCGCCGACCTCGACGAGGAGGGCGGCGCGAAGATCGCCGAAGAGGTCGGGGGCGTCTTCGTCCGGACCGACGTGACCAGCGAGGACGACGTCGCCGAGATGTTCCGCACGGCGTTCGACACCTACGGCTCGGTCGACGTCGCCTTCAACAACGCCGGCATCTCACCGCCCGACGACGACTCCATCCTGACCACCGGCATGGACGCCTGGCGGCGGGTTCAGGACGTCAACCTGACCAGCGTGTACCTGTGCTGCAAGCACGCCATCCCGTACATGCGGCGGCAGGGCAAGGGTTCGATCATCAACACCGCGTCGTTCGTCGCCGTGATGGGCTCGGCGACCTCGCAGATCTCCTACACCGCCTCCAAGGGCGGGGTGCTGGCCATGTCCCGCGAGCTCGGCGTGCAGTTCGCCCGCGAGGGCATCCGGGTCAACGCCCTGTGCCCGGGACCGGTGAACACCCCGCTGCTGCAGGAGCTGTTCGCCAAGGACCCCGAGCGGGCGCAGCGGCGCCTGGTGCACATCCCGCTCGGCCGGTTCGCCGAGGCGTCCGAGATCGCCGCCGCGGTCGCCTTCCTGGCCTCCGACGACGCCAGTTTCATCACCGGCGCGGAGTTCCTCGTGGACGGCGGCATCTCCGGCGCCTACGTGACCCCGCTGTAGCCTGGTCGACCATGTCGCGACCCGTCATCGGCATCACCTGCTACGTCGAGCCCGCCGCCTTCACGGTCTGGCGGATGCCGGCGGCGCTGCTGCCGTACACCTACGTCGAGCACGTCGAACGGGCGGGCGGCCAGCCGGTCATCCTGCCTCCGGCGGGCGACCCGGCGTCGCTGGCCGGCCGGCTGGACGGCCTCATCGTGGCCGGCGGCGGGGACGTCGACCCGGCCAGGTACGGCGAGCGCCCGCACCCGCGGACGGGCTACGTCCGCGAGTCCCGTGACGAGGCGGAGTTCGGGCTGGTCAGGGCGGCGCTCTCGGCCGGGCTCCCCTTCCTCGGGGTGTGCCGGGGGATGCAGGTGCTGAACGTCCACCTGGGCGGCACCCTGCACCAGCACCTGCCGGACGTCGTCGGGCACGACGGGCACTCTCCGGCCCCCGGCGAGTTCGGCCACCTGCCGGTGCGCCCGGTGCCGGGCACCGCCCTGTCAAAGGTCCTCGGGGACGACGAGGTCGCCGCGGCCCACTACCACCACCAGGCCGCCGATCGCCTCGGCGACGGCCTCACGGTCGCGGCGACCTGCGAGGACGGCACCGTGGAGGCCGTGGAGCTGGCGGGCCACCCCTTCGCCCTGGCCGTCCAGTGGCACCCCGAGGCGGGCGAGGACGGCCCGCTGTTCGAGGCGCTCGTCGCCGCCGCGACGGCGGGCGATCGGCATTGGTAGGGTGGGCGGGAACACCGATGATCCCGTGCGGGAGAGTGTCCTGACATCCGGTCAGGACCCCTGAAGGAGCAAGTCCTCCCCGCGAACCTCACAAGGCAAAGGACCGCGCGGGCCAGGTGATCTCTGGAAAGCAGGCCCTCTCCGTGGGGCCTCGCCGAAGGTGAAAGTCCGGTAAAACCCGGGCGAAACTCTCAGGCACCGATGACAGAGGGGGAGGATGCTCTCATCCAACCCTGTCTGAGGTGCGCATCATGTCCCGACCCACACCGCTCCGCGAGGTGCACGAGAGCCTCGGCGCGACGCTCACCGACTTCGCCGGCTGGCTGATGCCGCTGCGCTACGGCAGCGAGTCCGCCGAGCACAACGCGGTGCGCACGGCCGCCGGGCTGTTCGACCTCTCCCACATGGGCGAGATCTTCCTCACCGGGCCGCAGGCGGGCGAGGCGCTGGACCACGCGCTGGTGGGCAACCTGTCGACGCTGGAGCCGGGCCGGGCCCGCTACACCATGATCTGCGCGCCCAACGGCGGCGTGCTCGACGACCTGATCGTCTACCGCCTGGCCGCCGAGGAGTACCTCGTCGTGGCCAACGCCTCCAACTACGAGCAGGTGGCGGCCGAGCTCACCGAGCGCACCGAGGGCTTCCAGGCCGAGGTTCGCGACCGGTCCGCCGAGTACGCGCTGATCGCCGTCCAGGGGCCCCGCGCGCAGGAGATCCTCGCCACGCTCACCGACGCCGACCTGCCCGGCCTGAAGTACTACGCGGGCCTGCCCGGCACCGTGGCCGGCGTCGAGGCGCTCATCGCCCGCACCGGGTACACCGGCGAGGACGGCTTCGAGCTGTTCGTCGCCGCGGGCGACGCCGTCACGCTGTGGCAGGAGCTCACCAAGGCCGGCGACTCTCACGGCCTGCGCCCCGCCGGGCTGTCCGCCCGCGACACGCTGCGGCTGGAGGCCGGCATGCCGCTGTACGGCAACGAGCTGAACGCCGGGCTGACCCCCTTCGACGCCGGCCTCGGCCGGGTCGTACGGTTCGACAAGGCCGGCGACTTCGTCGGCCGCGCGGCGCTCGCGCCGCTCAAGGACGTCCCTCCGCGCCGGCGCCTGACCGGCCTGGTCGCGCGGGGCCGCCGAGTGCCGCGCCACGGCTATCCCGTGGTGCTGCTGACTGACGGCACCGTCGTTGGAGAGGTCACCAGCGGCGCGCCGTCCCAGTCACTCGGCAAGCCGATCGCGATGGCCTACGTGGACACCAACGTGTCCGACGGGCTCGCGGTCGACATCCGTGGTACCCATGAACCGGTCGACGTGATTGACCTGCCTTTTTACCGGAGGAGCAAGTGAGCAGCATTCCCGAGGAGCTCAGCTACACCAAGGAGCACGAGTGGGTGGCCGGCCTCGACGACGGCCTCACCGTGACCGTGGGCATCACGGCGTTCGCCGCCGAAGCGCTGGGTGACGTGGTCTTCGTGCAGCTGCCCGAGGTGGGCGGCACCGTCGAAGCGGGCGACGCGGTGGGCGAGGTGGAGTCCACCAAGTCCGTGAGCGACATCTACGCCCCGCTCACCGGCGAGGTCGTGGAGGTCAACCAGGTCGTCGTGGACGACCCGTCGCTGGTCAACTCCGACCCCTACGGCGACGGCTGGCTGTTCCGCGTGCGCGTCGAGGGCCCCCACGAGGACCTCCTCACCGCCGAGGAGTACACCACGGTCACCACCGCCGAGTCCTGAGTCCCGCCGTCCGTTCACCAATCCCCGTCCACCCACGACGACTCTCGCCGGCCGGCCACCCGGACCGGCCGGCGCCACCACCGCATGACCTGTCCCGCGCGTACCCGGCGCATATGGGGGCATCCCTCGCACGACATCGCTTCCAAGGACGGAATGATCAATGGCGATCAGCGTCTTCGACCTGTTCAAGATCGGCATCGGGCCGTCCAGCTCGCACACCGGCGGCCCGATGGCGGCGGCGCACAAGTTCGCCCGCGGCCTGCACCAGGACGGCCTGCTGGAGAAGACCGCCCGGGTCGAGGCGATCCTCTACGGCTCGCTCGGCCTGACCGGCAAGGGACACGGCAGCGACAAGGCGGTGCTGCTCGGCCTGTCCGGCGAGAAGCCCGAGCTGGTCGACGTGGACACCGTCGATGAGCGCCTGGCGAAGATGCGCGACACCGCCACCATCGAGCTGTACGGCACCCGCGAGATCCCCTTCGTCGTCGGCGAGCACCTGGTGTTCGAACGCAAGATCTCCCTGCCCGGCCACCCCAACGGCATGCGCTTCACCGCCTTCACCGCCGAGGGCGAGCAGGTCCGCGAGAAGGTCTACTACTCGGTGGGCGGCGGCTTCGTGGTGGACGAGAACGCCACCGGCGCCGACCGCATCAAGGCCGACGACACCGAGCTGCCCCACCCGTTCACCTCGGGCGCCGAGCTGCTGCGGCTGTGCTCCGAGACCGGGCTGTCGATCTCCGGGCTCATGCTGGAGAACGAGAAGGCCTTCGGGCGCACCGAGGCGGAGATCAGGTCGGCCCTGCTGAACCTCTGGAACGTCATGTCCGAGTGCGTGCGCCGCGGCACCGCCAAGGAGGGCGTGCTCCCCGGCGGCCTCAAGGTCAAGCGGCGGGCCAACCAGATGCTGCGGCGCCTGCAGAGCGAGTCCCCCGAGAAGGACCCGCTCCAGACGATGGACTGGGTCACCCTGTTCGCCCTCGCCGTCAACGAGGAGAACGCCGCCGGCGGCCGCGTCGTCACCGCCCCCACCAACGGCGCGGCCGGCATCATCCCCGCCGTGCTGACGTACTACGACCGCTTCACGCCGCTGTCCGACGACGACGGCGTCATCCGTTTCCTGCTCACGGCCGGCGCGATCGGCGTGCTGTTCAAGGAGAACGCCTCCATCTCCGGCGCCGAGGTCGGCTGCCAGGGCGAGGTCGGCTCGGCCTGCTCCATGGCCGCGGCGGGCCTGACCGAGGCGCTCGGCGGCACCCCCGAACAGGTCGAGAACGCCGCCGAGATCGGCATCGAGCACAACCTCGGCCTGACCTGCGACCCGATCGGCGGCCTGGTGCAGATCCCGTGCATCGAGCGCAACGCGGTCGCCTCGATCAAGGCCATCACCGCCGCCCGCATCGCCCTGCGCGGCGACGGCCGCCACTTCGTCGCCCTCGACAAGGCCATCAAGACCATGCGCGACACCGGCCGCGACATGCTCGACAAATACAAAGAAACCAGCCGAGGCGGCCTCGCCGTCAACGTCATCGAATGCTGACGACCGACTCCAGGACCGCACCGGCTGTATCGGGTTCGGGAATTCACGGAAAACCGACGAGCGATTACCGCCATCCACCACTCATGTGCACGCGCCGGATCGAGTAAATCCGCCATGTGCAATGAGTCAGGTCGGCGAGTAAGAGGGATATCACCCGTGAGTAAGATACCGGCACCTGTGTGACGGCACCGGCCGCCTGACGGTCGGATGAGCAGGGGAAATACTTCTCTCGTCCAACCGGCCCGGCGCACCTCCGGCAGCGGCGCGCCGGTAGGCGCGATGTACCCGCATCTCTCTTCCATCCAGATGGTCTTGCTGGAAGATCGCGTATCGATTACATTGAAGACGCGTCCACGGTCGGCCATTTCACCGACGGCTGCGGGGTTTACAGGAAAGGGGGAACATGAATCGCCTTTTCCGGGTGTTCATGGTCAGCGTCTTCCTGATCACAGGTGTGCTCGTCGCATCTGGCACCGCAAATGCGGCGGGTTCTTGCAGTGCCATCCAAGGACAGTACATGACCTTCAAGGCGGGCACACCCGTGCACAATCAACCTAGCGGTTCTTCCTCGTTGTGGGGCACGCTCGGATACCAGCAGCCGCTTTGGGCCACCGGTTCGTGCATCAGCTCCGCCGGCAATCAATGGTGGCGCGTCGATGTAGGCACCAACGGGTACATCTACGACGCCTACCGGGTTTACTGACACCCCATCTCACGCGCTGCAGAAGCGCCTATGACAGGCTGTGCAGAAGGCACGGCTTCGGTGCGCCTGGAGAGTGAACGCCCGCCGACCGCATTCGGCACCCACGAAGGCGCGTGACCGGCGGCCTTCCACCTCTCGCGACGACCTGCCCCGCGTCTGCGTGGTCGACGCCCCTCTGCTCTGATGCTCGCCCGGCTACAGCACTACGGCTTACCGGCCCTGGCCGAGCGCGACGACCGCGTCCGGGGGCGCCGAAATTGATTCGGCGTGTCTCCGAAACTTTCATCTGGTGGGCCTGACCGCGAGCAGTGGGATATGGCCGTTGAGCAGCCATAGGCCTTGCCTGGCAAGGTGGCGACTTTCGGAAGCTTTCGGTGGGCGTTGACAGGGCGGCGGGATCGGGCGAACACTGTCGCCGCTGACAGGCTCAACCGCTGTCGATCCGGGTCGCCTGCCACGACCAGGGCTTCCGGTCGTCGGCCGACGATGACCGGCCGGCCTCCGCGTCGTACGACGCCGCGCGCCGTGGCCGTCATCCCGGTCACCGGCGGCGTCCCCGCCGGGTCCTGCCACGCCGCCTGGCCCGCGCCAGCCTTAACGAGGAGGAAGCGCGCACATGAACGACGTCCCCATCCGCCCGCCGGTCCGTCACCGTAGCCACACCAGAGTGCTCATCGGCCGTGCCTGCACCATGGTGCTCTCGCTCGTCTCCGCCATGACGTTGCTCCTGCCGGGCACCGCCCACGCAGCCATCACCAGCAACCAGACCGGCACCAACAACGGCTACTTCTACTCGTTCTGGACCAACGGCAGTGGATCGTCGTCCATGACCCTGGGTAACGGCGGGAACTACAGCACCTCCTGGAGCAACGTCGGCAACTTCGTCGCCGGCAAGGGGTGGAAGCCCGGCGCGCGCAGGACGGTGACCTACTCCGGCAGCTTCAACCCCTCCGGCAACGCCTACCTGGCGCTGTACGGCTGGACCAGGAACCCGCTGGTGGAGTACTACATCCTGGACAACTGGGGCACCTACCGGCCCACCGGCAGCTTCAAGGGCACCGTCACCACCGACGGCGGCACCTATGACATCTACGAGACCACCCGGTACAACGCCCCCTCCATCGAGGGCAACAACAGCACCTTCAACCAGTACTGGAGCGTCCGTCAGTCCAAGAAGACCGGCGGCACCATCACGGTCGGGAACCACTTCGACGCCTGGGCCCGCTACGGCATGAACCTCGGCAGCCACGACTACCAGATCCTGGCCACCGAGGGCTACCAGAGCAGCGGCAACTCCAACATCACCCTGGACGGCTCCAGCCCGTCGCCGACTCCCACGCCGACGCCGACGCCGACGCGCACTCCCACGCCCAACCCCACCCCGTCGGCCACGCCTTCGCCTTCTCCCAGTGGCGGGAGCGGCCCCTGCCGGGTGTCCTACACCAAGAACGAGTGGAACAACGGCTTCACCGCCAACCTCACCGTCACCAACACCGGCGGCAGCGCGATCAACGGCTGGACGGTGACCTGGTCCTTCTCCGCCGGGCAGCAGGTCACCAGTTCGTGGAACGCCGACGTCAGCCAGAGCGGTTCGACGGTCACCGCCCGCAACGTGTCCTACAACGGCTCGCTGGCTCCCGGCGCGAACACCACGTTCGGCTTCCAGGGCACCCACACCGGCAGCAATCCCAACCCCACGGCCTTCAGCCTCAACGGCTCGGCCTGCACCAGCGGCTGACCTGAACGGCCTCAGCGAGACGAACGTGGGGAGCGGGCGGTGGAGCCCGCTCCCCACGCGGTTTCACGACGGAGAGGCGGCGTTCCGGCGTTCCAGGGCGGCCGCGGTGCCGTCGATGAACGCGCGCAGCCCGTGGTCGAAGGCGCGCTCGCCGAACGGGCCGCCGCCGTCCCGGACGGCCGCCAGCAGGATGGCTGGTATGTCGTCCTCCGTCGCATCGGCGGCCGCGGCCGGCCGCTCAGGCTCGGTCTGCTGTTGCAGGACCGAGCCGATGACGTAGTGGCTCAACGCCGTGATGGTGTGCAGGGCCAGCGCCGGGGTGAAGCCCCGGGCGACCATGGCGGACAACTCTTCCTCGAACAGCCGGAGCGTCACCGGGGACCTCCCCCGAGCGCCTGCGACGATGCGCGCGCCGTCGCGGTGGGACAGCAGTGAGGCACGGTACGCGCGGGCGCGGCGGTCCAGCCAGTCCTGCCAGGACTCTTCCTCCCGGGGCGGCCCCATGCCCGCCGCCCGGATGATCTCGTCCCCCATCGCGTCCAGCAGTTCCTGCTTGGTGCGGACGTGCCAGTACAGAGCCGGTGACTGGACGCCCAGCTCGGCGGCGAGCCGGCGCACCGTCAGCCCGTCCAGCCCCACCTCGTCGAGCAGGCGCAGCCCTGTCTCGACCAACGTCTGACGGCTCAGGCCGGGCCGTTTGTCGTTCGCTCGCATCGTTGACACCTTAGCAGCGCTAAGTTACCTTATCGCTGCTAAGGAGAACTGAGCACTGCTAAGGAGCGCCCCGCTCCCCCCAGCTTGAGGAGGCACCGTGCTCGTCACGACATCGGCGGACGGCACCGACGTCCGCGCCTACGACGAGGGCAAGGGTCCGGCCGTCGTGCTGCTCGGCCCCGGTCTGGACGACGGCACGCGCTGCCGGCGCCTCGCCGGCGTCCTGGGGGCCCGCTTCCGCGTCCTGCGCCCGCACCGCCGCCAGTACCGCATGGACCTCAAGTCCGATCCCCGGCTCGGCGGATCCCCCTGCACGATCGCCGAGGAGGTGCAGGACGTCATGGCGGTAGTGCGGGCGGTCGGCGAACCGGTCGTCCTCTACGGCCACTCCGACGGCGGCGTCGTCGCCCTCGAAGCCCTGGCCGCCTCACCGTCGTCGTTCGCCGGGGCGGTCGTGTACGAGCCCGCCGCCGTCATAGGGCCGCCGCTGAGTGGCGAGGACGGGCACATCCTCATGCAGGCCCGGGCCGCCCTCGCGGCGGGGCGGCCCGGCAAGGCCATGGCCGTCTTCCTGCGCGGCTCGGTGGGGATGCCCGGCCGGCAGGCCTCACTGGCCGGGCTCGCGGTGGCGCTGATCCCCAGGTACCGCAGGCTCATCCCCGGCCAGCTCGACTCCCTGGACGCACTCGACCGGCTCGGGGTGCGGCTCGACACCTACGCGACGATCAAGGTGCCGACCGTGCTGCTCGGCGGCGACCGCAGCCCCGCTCACCTCGGCGAGCGGCTCGACGCCATCGAACGCGTCATGCCGCACGCCGAGCGCGTCATCATGCGCGGCCGCGACCACGGCGCCGACCTGAGAGACCACGAACAGGTCGCCGGGATCATCCAGCGGCTCGCGGACAAGGTGCTCCACCCCTCGACGGGCTGACGCTGCACGGAGAACTCGAGCGCACCCCCCGGTTCTCCGTCACGGCCGCGCCAGACGGCGCATTCGTCACCGCCCGCCACGACGGCGAAGGCCCGACCGTGATGTCGCGGCTCGCCTGCCGTCATCGTTCCGCGTCGTCGCCGTCCGGGGCGTGGCGTTGCGTCAGTTCGTCCTTGCGGCGCAGGAGGGCCGTTCTCGCGCGGCGGGCGGCGCGGAGGTTGACCACGGCGAGGACGCCGAGGACCAGCAGCATGACGATCGCCGAGGGATCGATCTTGTGCCGCAGGGTGGTGATGACCAGCGCGCCGATGGTCAGCGTCAGCCACGCGCCCAGTCCCATCCAACCCGCCACGACGCGGTCCCGGGCGAACAGCGGCGCCCGGCGCGTCACCGCCCAGCCGCCGAACGCCGCCCAGCAGAGCCCGATCGCCACCAGCACCGCGAAGGCGGCCTTCGTCTGCGGTGGCAGCCCCGGCTCGGTCGCCCACAGCACGCCGATGAGCCCGCTCCCCGCGAGTCCCGCGCAGGCCAGGGTCACGTATCCGATGCGCCGCCGCAGCGACAGGGGCGCGTCCAGCCGCTTGAGCACGTCCTCCGGCCTCATCCCTCGTACCCCTTCTTCACGAGTTCTTCCTGCAACAACCTTCGCGCCCGGTTGAGCCGTGACTTGACCGTTCCGACCGGGACGCCGCAGATCTGCGCGCACGCGTCCAGCGACAGGTCCTGGAGGTAGAACAGCAGGAGCACCTCCCGCTCTCGCAGCGGAAGCGCCGCCAGCGCACCGCCGAGGGTCTCCCGGTCGACGACGTCCTGCGCCTCGTCCCGGCCGGGCAGGTCGTCCACCTGCTCGGCTTCCGGCCGCGCGTACGCGTCCCGCAGCCGGTTCATCACCGCGCGGCGTGCGATGGTGAACAGCCACGGCGCGAACCGGTCCGGCCGCCGGAGTCGCGGCAGCCCTTTGAAGACCGCCAGCCAGACCTCCTGGACCACGTCATCGTCGTGGCCGGCGAGCATCCGCCCGACGTACCGTTCGACCGCGCCGTGCCAGGCCCGTACCAGCTCGGCGAACGCCTCGCGCTCGCCGAGCTGGCAGCGCACCACCAGCAGTTCATCGCTCATCCGCCCTCCTTCGCCCGTTCAGTCGGCGCCCGGGCCGCGGAGGTTCATACCGGCCAGGAAGCACTTTGACCGCGCCTTGTCGGCGGATGACCATGACCGGTGCCACTGGGGGGAAGGTCTGGAGTGCTCGGCGAATCACTCGAAAGCCACATCAACGGGGGGAACCATGGCGGTCACCGCAGAAATGTCGAAGCTGCTCGACAAGGAATACGAGAGTAAGAGCCTCGCGGACCTGGTCAAGGCTCCCGTATCCGCGCTGTCCGGCGTCAGCGAGAACGACGCGAAGCTGCTGCAGGAGGCCTTCCGCATCAAGACGGTCGGCGACCTGGGACGCAACAAGTTCTTCCGCGCGGCCACCGCTCTGGTGGACCTGGCCGACAGCATGAAGTAGGCGACCGACCTCCGTCGCAAGGTAGGGCCAGCCAGCCCGCCCCAGCACGCCCGCGGCTGGCCTTACTCACCCCTGGAGAAACTCACCCCCGGAGAAACGCCCCCACCGCGGACCCTTCACCACCGACGGAACGACGCTCACACCTCGCCGTTCTTCACACCGGCCAGGAAAGCGTCCCACTCGACGGGAGTGACGACGATCGCCGGGACGGCGGTGTTCTTGCTGTCGCGCAGGCCCCGGAGCCGCAGGTGGTCGATCGCCACCTCCACACATTCCCCCTGGGCTGCGCTGTGGCTGCTTTTACGCCACTCTGCATCTCGAAGCTGCTGCATCACTTTGCTGCACCCGCTCACACGTCGCCGCTCTTGATGCCGATCACGAAGGCTGCCCACTCCTCCGGGGTGACCACCAATGCCGGAGTGGTGCGACTCTTGCTGTCGCGAACCGCCCGTAGCCGGGGAACATTCGACGCCACCTCGACACACTCTCCCTGGTCAGCGCTGTAGCTGCTCTTGCGCCACTGTGCATCTTGGAGCTTCTGGATCATTTTGCTTCACCGTTTCCTCTAGAAGCCGAAGCGACTGGCTGAACGGGAGGGCTTCCGCCCGGAGCGCGTCGTACCGAAGGACGAGTTCAGCGATCAAGAGCCGGTCGTCGAAGGTGCGCCCGAAGGGCTGGGCGTCCGTATAGGCGGCATAGGGAGACCCATTCCGTTCGGCGATGATGAACCCGCCCGCCAGCCCGCAATGCGCCCGGACCGCGCTGGGCACGATCTGGATGGTCACTCGAGGATGCCGGGCGATCTCAAGCAGGTGCCTGAGCTGCTCTCGCATGACCTCTATATCACCGATCATCCGGTGGAGCACGGCCTCATCCATGACCACGTTGAGCACGGGCGGCCGGTCACGTTGCAGGATCGCCTGCCGCTGCATCCGGTTCGCCAGTCGTTTCTGCAACTCCTCATCCGTGATCCCTGGAGTGGCGGCGAGGATCTCGCGAGTGTACGCCTGGGTCTGTAGCAGCCCCGGGACGATGGTGGGCTGCCAGGTCCGCAGACCGGTCGCCTGTTCTTCCTCCTCCAGCCAGGGGCGGAGGTATTCGGGGGCCTTGTTCCAGGTCGTGGCGGTGTAGAGGCGGACCATGGTGCCGTCGAGGCCGAAGATCTGGTCGCAGAGCTCGGCGAAGCGGCGGGACGGCGGGCGTTTGGCCAGCTCGATCATGTTGACCATGGAGTCGGAGAAGCCCATGCGGTCGCCGAGCTGGGCCTGCGTCAGCGCGGCGGCCTGCCGGTAACGGCGCAGTTCGAATGCGAACACCGCGCGCGGAGACTCGTGCGGGTCTATTTCTTTTTGGGGGGACAAATCTCACCTACCCATGCAGAACGGATTGTTCCGGCGACCAACGATTTCCCTCACCTGAAGTGTGGACGGGGTGTTCCCCCGTTCCGCTACCGATGGTAGGTCCTCGTTGACAGCCTGGTGAAGCGAAGTCACCAGGAAGCGCGGAATTTCCCGCCGGAAAGCGAAAAGGCGAGCGCATGAGGATAGGAAACCTGCTGGGCGTCATCGAGCTGGCCGGTATCCCTGAGTCGGCCTCATTGGCCCGCGAGTACGTCCGGGATAAGCTCGGCGACGGCCACCCGGCTCTTGATGACGTGACGCTCCTGGTCTCCGAGGTCGTCACGAACGCCGTCGTTCATTCGGACTCGCGAAACGGCGGGACGGTCACGCTGGCCATCGCCGACTGCCACGATCTGGTCCACGTCGACGTGGTGGACGCCGGCGGCGACACGGTGCCACACGTCCGTGGAGAGCTGTGCGCCGAGGGCGGACGCGGAATGATGCTCGTCGAAACGCTGTCCCACCGCTGGGACGTCCACGAGGACGCCGCCGGGCGCACGGTCTGGTTCCAGGTGAGATATACCCGCACGCACGAGTGACGGCGTTTCCGCTATTCCCCTACCGCTCTCAAGGCCCCCTGCGACCACTCTTACGGCCCACGTGGAATGCGTCGACCGTACCGCCGTTCCGTGCGCGCGTAACGGTCGTTCAATACGAATCAGAGGGTCACGAGCGGCCGTCCCCATTGCCCCCGGCGGGGACGGCTTTTCTCCGATCGGCACGAGCGACATCGACCAGAAAGGCCCCACGCCGATCGGCCGGCTCAGGAAAGGCCGCGCGAAATTCGCGGTGATCGGCCGGTCACGCGGCCGGCGATGTAGCATGCCACCGTGTTCGTATGCCTCCGGGCGTCGCGCGGACGGTGCGGCCGTGCGTGCGAGAATGCCTGTGTCACGGTGCGGGTCGATGGCTGACGGCCGCGCCCACGATTTCGCGGTGCGGGCGGACGCCGGCTCCGTCCCGACCGGTCTCGCCCCATTCGACCGGCGGGTGATCGCGGTCGGCGGCGTCGTCTTCGCCGTGCTGATGGCGCTTTCGCCCCGGTACGGCTTCCAGCGCGACGAGCTGTACTTCCTGGACGCCGCCCGCCATCTGCAGGCGAGCTACGTCGACCAGCCCGTTCTGGCGCCGCTGCTGGCCCGGGTGTCCCTGGACCTGTTCGGCGTGTCGCTGCCCGGTCTGCGCGTGTGGCCCGCGCTCGCCGCCTGGGCCACGGTCGTGGTCGGCGGGCTCACCGCCCGTGAGCTCGGCGGCGGCCGGCGGCCGCAACTGCTGGCGGCGGTGGCCGTGGCGACCATGCCGGTCCTGTGGGCCGCCGACCACGTGGCGAACACCACTCCGTACGCCGTGCTGGCACTGGCCGCGCTGGCCCTCGTCGTCGTCCGCATCGGACGCACCGGCGACCCCCGCTGGTGGCCGGTCGCCGGGCTGGCGCTCGGGCTCGGCGTCGCCGACAACCACCAGCCGGGCTTCTTCGCCGTGGCGCTCGTGGTCGGCGCCCTGTTCGGCGGAGGTCGCCGGCTCGTGCTCAACCGCTGGTTCGCGGCCGGCGCCGCGATCGCGGTGGCGTTCGTCGTTCCCGACATCTGGTGGCAGTCGCAGCACGAGTGGGCGACGATCGCCATGACCCGTCAGCTCAACCGGGAGAACGGCGGCCTGCTCAACATCCCCGTCTGGGCGATCGGCCAACTGCTGCTGGTGTGCCTGGCCCTGGTGTGGGTCTGGCCGGTCGGGCTGCGCCTGCTGTGGCGCTCCGAACGGCCGCTGTGGCGGGCGCTCGTGTGGGCCTACGGGCTGCTGTTCGTCCTCTACGCCCTCACGACCGGCTCGAAGATCTACTACCTGGCCGGTGCGTACGTCTATCTGCTCGCCGCGGGCGCCGTCGCCGTCGACGGATGGCTGTACGCCCGGCGGCTCCGCATCGGTGCCGTCGCCGTGGCGACCGCGCTCCTCACCGTCGTGCTCGCGCTCGGGCTGTTACCGATCCTTCCGCTCCCCCGCGCCGGCTCCGGCCGCACCATCGACTCCACCTTGGCCGAGACCGTCGGATGGCCCGAACTCGTCGACACGGTCCGCGACGTGTGGAACGCCCTGCCGCCCGGCCAACGGGCCCAGGCCGTGATCTTCACCGAGAACTACAGCGAGGCGGGCGCCATCAACGAACTGGGCAGGGGCACGGGGCTGCCCACGGCCGTGAGCGGCCACAACAGCGTGTGGTGGTGGGGGCCCGGCGACCCCGACGCCACCACCGTCGTCGCCGTCGCGTCCGGCAGCAGCGGTCCCGGCTACGCCGGTTACCTCGGCGGCTTCTTCACGACCGTGCGCGAGGCGGCCACCATCTCCAACCCGTACGGCGTCCGCAACATCGAGGCCGGCGGCCACGTCTACGTCTGCACCGGACCCCGCCTCCCCTGGTCCCGGTTGTGGCCCCGCCTCCGGCACTACGACTGACAGCGAGCCCGTCGATCCAGGTCCGGCTCCGACCGCGGCGAGGTGTCAATCGAGGGCTTTGAGCAGTTCCTGCGAGAGAGGGGCGGCGGAGGCGGGGTTCTGGCCGGTGTACAGGTTGCGGTCCACGACCGTGTACGGCTTCCAGTTCTCGCCGCGGGTGAAGTCGACGCCCAGGTGGATCAATTCGTCCTCGAGCAGCCACCTGGCCTTGGACGCCAGACCGACGGCTTCCTCCTCGTCGTTGGTGTAGGCCGTGACCCGGTAGCCGGCGAAAGGCGAGGCCCCCTTTCGCCGCGTGGCCAGCATCGCGGCCGGCGCGTGGCAGACGATGGCCAGGGGCTTGCCCGTGGCCAGGGCCGCGGTCAGCAGTCGGCCGGCGTCGGCGTCGTTCCACAGGTCTTCCATGGGGCCATGGCCCCCGGGGAGGTAGACGGCGTCGAAGTCCTCCAGGCGGACGTCCGCCAGTTCGATCGGCCGCCGCAGCTCCTCGGCCGACCGCAGGATCTCCTCCTCCCGCAGGGCGACCTGCTCCCCGCCGGCCATCGAGGGGCGCAGGCTCATGACGTCCACGTGCGGCACCACGCCACGGGGGGTGGCCACCACGATCTCGTGGCCGGCCTCGGTGAACGCGCTGTACGGGGCCGTGAACTCCTCGGCCCAGTAACCGGTCGGGTGCCGGGTGCCGTCCTTGAGCGTCCAGTAACTCGCTCCGGTCACCACGAAGAGAATCTTGGCCATGAGGGAATCGCCCCCTCGATCGCACCTGGTGATATGGCAAACAATGTGACCTATGTAACTTTATATGCCGTTCGTCGGCGCCGCGGCGGTGGAGCCGGCGATCGGGTGGCCAGGCGCGCCCGCCGGGTCGGGATGTGGACAACCGGCGAGGGCGGTTCGGGGAGCGGCCTAGCATGAAGAACCCGTTGTCCGCCTGAGGAGGTGCCGGTGCTGCCGGGCATGGCTTCGAGCACGGCCGGGTCCACGGCCGCGACGGCTTCCGAAGGCCGTCCGGCGTCCGCGGGGCCGGCCACGCGCATCCGCCGGGTGCTCCTCGCCGCGCGAGCCCACTGGGTCTTCTTGCTCGCCCTCGCCGCCGGGGCCGTGCTCCGGCTGGTGGCCATGCTGGGATACCGCCCGGCGCTGTGGTTCTGGGCCGACTCCTTCGTGTACGTGAACGCGGCGGTCCGTCTACAGCCGCTGGAGTCCCGCCCCACCGGCTACTCCTTGTTCCTGTGGGCGTTGCGCCCCTTGCAGGGCTTCGCCGCCGTGATCGCCGTCCAGCACCTGCTCGGGCTGGCGATGGCGGTCTGCGTGTACGCCGTGCTGCGACGCCGCGCCCGGCTGCCCGGCTGGGGGGCGACGCTCGCCGCCGTCCCCGTGCTGCTGGACGTGCACCTGGTCCAGCTTGAGCACCTCGTCATGGCCGACCTGCTGTTCACCTTCCTGGTGACGGCCGCGGTGACGGCGCTGCTGTGGCGAGAACGGCCCACGGTGGGGACGGCAGTCGTGGCGGGGCTGTTGCTGATGGCGGCCACTCTCACCCGCACCGTCGGGCTTCCCGTGCTCATCGTCGTGCTCGTCTGCATGCTCATCGCACGGGCCGGGTGGCGTCCGCTGGTGGCGTGCGCGCTCGCCGCGATGGCCGGCATCGGTGGCTACGCCGTGTGGCACCACAGCGAGCACGGCGTCTACGGTCTGGGCCAGAGCAACGTCTGGCTCTGGGCGCGCACGATGAGCTTCGCCGACTGCGCGCGCATCCACCCGGCCGGGGAAGAGCGCGTGCTGTGCCCGTCCGATCCTCCCGGACGGCGGCCCGCTCCTCCGTCCTACATCTGGGAGGCCGGCTCACCGCTCGCCAAGGTGCGCAAGGACGCCGACCGCGAGCGGCTGAGCGGCGCGTTCGCCAAGGAGGCCATCATGGCGCAGCCGGTGGACTTCCTGGTGACCGGCCTCAAGGACGCGCTGTGGAGCTTCGAGTGGACCCGCCGGGTCTATCCGACCCCCGGCCCGCAGAGCGCGTACGTATTCCCCGACTCGGTGAAGCCGTTCACCAGCAAGATCGCCTCGTCGGGGCGCAGCGCTCCGCAGCTCACGGCGGCCTACCAGGGCGGCAGGGCCGACACCCGGCTCGTCGAACCGTACGCGGGGCTGCTGCGGGCCTATCAGTCGCAGGGGTTCCTGCGGGGCCCGTTCCTCGCGGTCATCCTGCTGGCCGGGCTGTTCGGCGTGCTGGCGCGATGGCGGCGGCTGGGCGGTCCGGTGCTGCTGCCGTGGGCGGTGGCGATGACGTTGCTCCTGCTGCCGCCGCTGATCGCGGCGTTCGACCATCGTTACGTCGTGCCCGTCATCCCCGTCGCGTGCCTGGCGGCCGGCTTGGCCTTCCAGAACCTCCGCGTCCGGCGTACGGCAGATACGGCAGATACGGCAGATACGGCAGGCTAACGTGACCTAGGCTCATCTATGTCGGCGCACTTATGCTTCCGGCATGGACGAGCGCCAGCGTTACGAACGCGCCACCGCCGAACTCGACCCGCCGTTCGCGATCCTCGACCTCGCGGCGTTGCGGGAGAACGCCGCGTCGATGGCCCGCCGCGCCAAGGGCAAGTCGATCAGGGTGGCCAGCAAGTCCATCCGCTGCCGGGCGATTCTGCGGAGCGTCCTGGAAATGGACGGCTTCGCCGGCGTCATGGCGTTCACACTGCCCGAAGCGCTGTGGCTGGCCGGTGAAGGGTTCCGCGACATCCTGGTGGCCTATCCGACGGCCGACCGGCAGGCGCTGGCGGCCCTGGCGGGCGATCCCCGGGCCGCACGGGAGATCACCGTGATGATCGACTGCCCGGAACATCTCGACCTGATCGAGGCGGCGACGGCCGGCGTGCCGTCCCGCCAGGAGATCCGCCTCTGCCTGGACATCGACGCGAGCTTCCTGGCGTTCGCCGGCCGGATGCGCGCCGGCGTGCTGCGCTCCCCGGTCCGGGAGCCCGGGCAGGCCGCGGACCTGGCCGCCGAGGTGGCCAAGCGTCCGGGGTTCCGGCTGGTGGGCCTGATGGCGTACGAGGCGCAGATCGCCGGAGTGGGCGACCGGGTGCCGGGCCCCTACGGCCGTGCGCTGCGCATGGTGCAGGCCAGGTCGCGGCGCGAGCTGATCGTCCGCAGGGGACGCGTCGTCGAGGCCGTCCGGCAGGTCGCCGACCTGGAGTTCGTCAACGGCGGCGGCACCGGTTCGGTGGAGAAGACCACCAGGGAGAAGGCGGTGACCGAGATCGCCGCCGGGTCGGGGTTCTACCACCCGCGCCTGTTCGACTTCTACCGCGGCTTCACCGGCCGCCCGGCCGCGCTGTTCGCGCTGCCCGTCGTGCGCCGGCCCGCCCCCGGGGTGGTCACCGTGCTCGGCGGCGGGTACCACGCCTCCGGCTCCCCCGGCGTGTCGCGCCTCCCGCAGCCGTACCTGCCGGCCGGGCTGAGCTACGACGGGCGCGAGGGCGCGGGCGAGGTGCAGACCCCGCTGCTGGGCCGCGCGGCCCACGACCTGCGCATCGGCGACCGCGTGTGGTTCCGCCACGCCAAGGCGGGCGAACTGTGCGAGCGCTTCGACGCCCTGCACCTGATCGAGGGAGACCGCCTGGTCGACACCGTCCCCACCTACCGAGGCGACGGCAAGACCTTCCTCTGACCGGCCCGCGAACCGCTTACGGCCCAGGGGTCAGCGGCGGGTGCGGCGCCAGAGGGTGTAGGCGGCGCCGGCTATGACGATGGCGCCGACGCCGATGAGGATCGGGGCCAGGTTGCGGGCCGGGGGCTCGTCCTGCCAGCCGTCGTCCTCGCCGTAGGCGCCGTACTGGGCGTACCCCCGCGGGTGACCGGCGCCGCCGATCATGTCGCGGGCGGTGGTGACCAGGTGCTCGGCATTGGCCTTGATCCTGGCGACGCCGCGCCCGGCGACCCGCTTGGGGCTGACGCGGTCCACGATGGCGTCAACGGTGACAGCAAGCTCCGCCCGGGTGCGCTCGATTTCCCGCTCGAGCGCCTCGGGATCGGTGTCGGCCATGACGATCCCCTTCTCTGTCTCCCGGGCGAGCCGCCCTCGCCCGGCTCGCCGCTACATTGCAGCGATCAGTCTGTCAGGTCGGGTGACCGCCCGGCACGCTGGGCGTGCCGGTAGGTTGTTCCCGTGACGCAGACGAGACTCGAGCCCGGCGACGCCGCACCCGACTTCACCCTGCCCGACTCCGAGGGCGAGGCCACGAGCCTTGAGTCCTTCCGCGGCAAGCGGGTCATCCTCTACTTCTACCCCGCGGCGATGACGCCTGGGTGCACCAAGCAGGCGTGCGATTTCCGCGACAGCCTCGCCTCGCTCACCGCCGCGGGCTTCGTCGTGCTGGGCGTCTCCAAGGACAACCCGCAGAAGCTCGCGAAGTTCGCCGAACGTGACGCGCTCACCTTCCCGCTGCTCTCCGACCCCGAGCTGGCCGTCCACCAGGCGTACGGGGCGTACGGGGAGAAGACCATGTACGGCAGGACGACGGTCGGCGTGCTGCGTTCGACCTTCGTCATCGACGCCGACGGCAAGGTCGAGAAGGCGCTCTACAACGTGAAGGCCACGGGTCACGTCGCGCGCCTGCGAAAAGATCTCGGTCTGGCCTGACCGGCACGGCCGGGCGCGTGCTCAACTAGGATGGCGCCAGCCGCAGGCACGGGGTCGTAGCCCAACGGCAGGAGGCACAGGTTTTAGGTACCTGACAGTGTGGGTTCGAATCCCACCGACCCCACCCCGTCGCTCGTCCACCTCCCCGGGGGAACGATCACCATGGGCGCCACTTTCGCAGACGTCGTCACCTCCGCGCCGAGCACGTGGGGTGCGGCGAACGCCACCAGCGCCGCGATCGTGTTCCCCCTCGGCTGGCCCGTCGCCCTGCTGCTGCTGTCGGTGGTGTCCGACCCGGCCCAGATGTGGCACGCGGGCGACCGGTACGCCGAGGTCGCCACGCTCGTCCGGCAGGCCGGCGAGCAGATGACCGACGCCGTGACCCGTCGCGCCCACGCCGACCACTGGGCCGAGAAGGGCCGCGACGCCTTCATGGCCAACCGGCTGCGGCCCTACCAGACGGCGCTCGACCAGGCGGCCGGCATGTACGACGAGATGGACGGCGCGCTGAAGGCGAGCGCCCTGGCCTACACCGGGCTCGGCATGTCCTCGGCGATCATCGGGTCCTCGCTGCTCAGCTTCGTGGCGCCCTACCTCGCCGCCGCGGTGGTGCCGGGCATCGGCGCCAGCACCACCTACGTGGCCAACAAGGCCATGGTCGAGGCCGGCGTCGTCGTCCGCGGGATGGTGGCGAGCATGGCCAAGGTCAACGGCACGGTGGCCTCGATGCTGTCCGGGCTCGCCGTCCGGCTCGGGGTGTCACAGGGGGCGCTGACGGGGACGGCGGCCGCGGGGACCGCGACGGTGGCAGGCGGCATCGGCGGGTACCAGACCATCTGGCGCGCGGCGCCGACCATGCGCGAGAGCGTGAGTCCGGTGTCATGGCCGACCCACCTGCGGGACGGTGAGACCCCGCCCAAGGGGTACCACGGGGCGACGGCCGCGCAGCTCGGCGACATGAAGCGCATCGACCACCGCTCCCTCGAGGCCCTCGGCCGCGACCTCGACGCGAGCGCGTCCGGGACGCTGGACAAGGCGTGCGAGCTGGCGCGGGGCAACGAGGTGGGGGTGCCCGGGTTCGGCGCGGCGGGTGTGCACCTCGCCTATGTCTGCGCCGGCATGCGCGACACCGCGGTGCGCCATCTCACGGCGGGACGGGACGAACCCGGCAAGTGGCTGCCCGCGCTGCGCACCGTGGCGGGCAACTGGGCCTACGCCGAGGAGGCCACCGGCAAGGCGGCCAGGCACGTCCGCTGAGGCGGCACGAAAGACGTCGAGACGACGAGAGCCGCCTCCACGTCGTGGAGGCGGCTCTTTCCGCGTCAGCCCGCTGGGCAGAGGGCGTCAAGCGTGGGTAGGAGACGAGGTCGGGGTTCCCAGGGTCGCGTGACAGTCCCCCCAGCCACGCGACCCGTCGTCTTTGAAGCCCGACATCTCACTTCTCCCTTTACTCCCCCGAAGGGGTGCTCCCAATAAGAACTATCCCCCACGGCCCGTAAGACCGGTGTAAGCCTTCCGGGGCTGTACGACCTGGGTCGTAGAAGCAGATCCCTCTCCAGGCGGAAGGGCGGGTGAAGTGGGCGAACGTAGAGTTGAATACGTGTTCGGCAGACTGCGCGCGTGGGGTTCCGGCAAGGGCAAGCTGGTCGATGTCCTGTTCGTGGCGCCGCTCCTGCTGCTGTGCCTGGCCGCCGCCGGCAACATCGCCAACGGCTCCCATCCGCCGGGCGCGCACGGTCTGAACTACCTCGAGTACACGGCGATGTCGGCCGCGCTGCTCGTGCCGCTGCTGTGGCGCCGCAGCCACCCCGTCCCGGTGTTCGCGATCATCGCGCTGGTGTCCTTCTTCCAGTGGCTCGCCCCCGTCCAGCCGCTTCCCGCCAACATCGCCGTGCTGGTGGCGCTGTACAGCGTCGTCTCCGGCTGTGCGCTGCGGTGGTCCCTCGCGGCGGGCGCGATCGTGGAGCTGGGCATCGTGCTGCTGCTGCTCCGCTATGGCACGATGTCGGCGTTCTCCCTGGCCTCCGCGTCGGTGTTCATGGTCGCCACCTGGATCGCCGGCATCTACGCCAGCACCCGGCGGCGCTACCTGGAAGGGCTGGAGGAACGCGCCGAGCGCGCCGAACGCGAGCGCGACCAGCAGGCACGCATCGCCGCCGCGGCCGAGCGGGCCCGCATCGCCCGCGAGCTGCACGACGTGGTGGCGCACAACGTCAGCGTCATGATCGTCCAGGCGGACGGGGCGGGGTACGCCATCGACGCCGACCCCGAGCAGGCCCGGCGGGCCGTGAGGACGATCTCCAGCACCGGGCGGCAGGCCCTGGCCGAGATGCGCCGCCTGGTCGGCGTGCTCCGGCAGGACGACGGGAGCGAGGAGGAGTACGCGCCGCAGCCGGGCGTGGCCGACCTGGACGGGCTCCTGCTGCACATCCGGCAGTCCGGCCTCCCGGTCGAGTACACGGTCACCGGCACGGCCTGCGACCTGTCGGAGGGGGTCCAGCTCGTCATCTACCGCCTCGTCCAGGAAGCCCTGACCAACACCCTCAAACACGGCGGACCGGGCACGCACGCGCGGGTCGAGATGGAGTACGGTCCACGGGAGGTCCACTTGCGGGTGACCGATGACGGACGAGGCGCGGCGGCGCCCCGCGGCATCGACGGGCACGGGCTCATCGGCATGCGCGAGCGGGTCGCGATGTACGACGGCAGCGTGCACGCTTCCCCCAGCCCCGGAGGTGGGTTCCAGGTGACCGCACGACTCCCCGTGGCACGGGCCGCATGAGCGTCCCGGGCGACCAGATCAGGGTGGTCCTGGTCGACGACCAGCAGCTCGTGCGCGCCGGCTTCCGCATGGTCCTCGGCGCCCAGCCCGACATCGAGATCGTCGGCGAGGCCGCGGACGGAGCCGACGCGGTCGAGCTGATGCGCACGGTGCGCGCCGACATCGTGCTGATGGACGTGCGCATGCCCCGCGTGGACGGCGTGGAGGCGACCCGGCTGATCCGCGCCATGCCGGACCCGCCGAAAGTGCTCATCCTCACCACCTTCGACCTCGACGATTACGCCTTCGCGGCGCTCAAGGCCGGAGCCTCGGGGTTCCTGCTCAAGGACGTGCCTCCGTCGGATCTGCTCAGCGCGATCCACTCGGTGCACGCCGGGGACGCGGTGGTCGCGCCCAGCACGACCAGGCGGCTGCTGGAGCGCTTCACCGCCCACCTGCCGGGCGCGACGGCGCCCCAGGCGGAGACGCTGGGGCAGCTCACCGCGCGCGAGCGCGAGGTGCTCGTGCTGGTCGGGCGCGGGCTGTCCAACGCCGAGATCGCGCGGCGGCTCACGCTGGCCGAGGCCACGGTGAAGACCCACCTGGGCCGGGTCCTCGCCAAGCTCGGCGTCCGCGACCGCGCGCAGGCCGTCGTGTACGCCTACGAGACCGGCCTGATCACCCCCCTGGCCAAGCCCTCCGACCGCTGACCGCTCACCGCTGACTGCCCACCGCTGACGGCTGGCCGATGACCGCCGGCCGCTGACGGCCGACCGCTGCCGCGAGCCGGGCGGCCACGGCCGTCCGTGCGGTGCGGGTGTGCGGTGCGGGTCTGCGGTGCGGGTGTGCGCCTCCGGCGGCGGCGGGTCGGCCGAAAGGGGGAGGCGCGGATACCTCAAGGGTCGCACCGCCCGTCTGTGACGCCCCTCCAGGCCTACTCGAAGTCCCTTCCCTAGGGTCATGGCGGGCGAGATCGGCGGCCATAGCGTTGATCTCGCGGAATCTCCGCAGATCGATCCCCTACCGCTTGAGGAGCCAGCCGTGACCGTCATCGGAGAGGAAGCCGTCCTGCGGACCGCGCCCGCCGCGGTCGTCGCCCGTGGCGTGAGCAAGGTCTACGGCCACGGGGACGCGGCCGTGCACGCGCTGCGCGGGGTGGACGTCCGGTTCGAGACCGGTGCGTTCACCGCCATCATGGGCCCGTCGGGCTCCGGGAAGTCCACCCTGATGCACTGCCTGGCCGGCCTGGACACCGTGACCGACGGCGAGGTGCGCATCGGCGACGTCGACATCACCCGGCTCAGCGACAAGCGCCTGACGTTGCTGCGGCGCGAACGCGTCGGCTTCATCTTCCAGGCGTTCAACCTGCTGCCGACCCTCACCGCCGAGCAGAACATCCGCCTGCCGCTGGACATCGCCGGCCGCCAGGCCGACCAGGAGCTGTTCGAGGCGGTGATCCGCACGGTCGGGCTCGGCGACCGGCTCAAGCACCGGCCGAGCGAGCTGTCCGGCGGGCAGCAGCAGCGCGTCGCGGTCGCCCGCGCGCTGATCAGCAAGCCCCAGGTCATCTTCGCGGACGAGCCGACCGGCAACCTCGACTCGCGCAGCGGCGCCGAGGTGCTGTCGTTCCTGCGCACCTCGGTCCGCGAGCTGGACCAGACCATCGTCATGGTCACCCACGACCCGGTCGCCGCGTCCTACGCCGACCGGGTGGTCTTCCTGCGCGACGGGATGCTGGTGACCGAGCTGGCGCAGCCGTCGCCGCAGAACGTGCTCGACACCCTGATGAAGCTGGAGGGCTGAGGTGTTCCGCACCACGCTGGCCGGGCTGCTGGCGCACAAGCTCCGGCTCCTGCTCACCTCGCTGGCGATCACCCTCGGGGTGGGCTTCATCGCCGGGACGTTCGTGCTGACCGACACGATTCAGGCGGGCCTGTCGCAGCGCATCGCCGCCTCGGCCGACAAGGTGGACGTGGCCGTGCTCCCGCCGGTCAGCACCAGCGAGAACCAGCCGCGGCTGACCGCGGCCGACCTGGCGGCGATCAAGGGCGTGGCCGGCGTCGCCGAGGCGCAGGGGCTGGTCCAGGGCAGCGCCGCGCTGCTCGGCAAGGACGGCAAGGCCGTCGGCGACTTCGCCACCACAGGCGTCTCGGTGGTCGGCGGCCGGCTGAACCGCACCGAGATCACCTCCGGCACCGCGCCGTCCGCTCCCGACCAGGTCGTCATCGACAAGAACACGGCGAAGACCCGCGGGTTCGCCGTCGGCGACACCGTCCGGGTGCTCGACGGCGACGGCCGGCCGCATCCCTTCCGCCTGGTCGGGTTGTTCGACGTCGGGGTGGACCAGCAGCTCGCCGTCACCGGCGCGGTGGGCTTCGCCCCCGCGACCGCGCAGACGATGACCGGCCAGAAGGGCTTCGTCGAGATCGACGTCGTCGCGGCACCGGGCGTCACCCCCGAACGGCTGAAGAGCACCGTGTCGGCCGCCGTGACCGGCCACGGCGCCCGCCTCTACACCGGCCACCAGCTCGCGCAGGAGCTGGCCAAGAGCAGCGGCGCCGACATCGACGTGATCGGCACGGCACTGCTGATGTTCGGCCTGGTCGCGATGTTCGTGGCCGCCCTGGTGATCTACAACACCTTCAACATCCTGGTGGCTCAGCGCTCCAGGGAGATGGCACTGCTGCGCTGCATCGGGGCGACGCGCCGCCAGGTCTTCGGGTCCATCCTGCTGGAGTCGGCGGTCGTCGGCCTGCTGTCGTCGGCCCTCGGCCTGCTGGCCGGGCTCGGGCTCGGCGCGGGAGCGCTCGCCCTGCTCAGGACGCTCGGCATGGACGCGCCCGGAGGCGGCGTCTCGCTCGCGCCGCGGACCATGGCCCTCGCCCTCGCCGTCGGCCTGGTCGTCACCGTCGGGGCCGCGCTGCTGCCCGCGCGCACGGCCACCAAGGTCGCCCCGGTCGCGGCGCTGCGCACCCAGAGCGACGAGCACGCCTTCCGGACCGGGGTCCTGCGCGTCGTGTTCGCCATGCTGTTCCTGCTGGGCGGCGCCGGGGTCACCGCCTACGGCGTCATCTCCTCGCCCGGGCAGCAGGCCCTGTTCATCGTCATGGGCGGCGGCGTGCTGACCTTCCTCGCCGTGCTCATCCTCGGCCCGCTGATGGTCGGGCCGCTCAGCACGCTGGCCGGGTGGGCGCCCGCCCGGCTGTTCGGCGTCCCGGGCAGGCTCGCCCTGGACAACTCCCAGCGCAACCCCAAGCGCTCGGCCACCACGACGGTCGCGCTGACCATCGGCGTGACGCTCATGACGCTCATCTCGGTCATCACCGCCACCACGCGCGCCACGTACACGGCCAAGCTGGACGACCAGTTCCCCATCGACTACATGATCTCGCCGCAGGAGGACCTGACCTCGAATGCCGACGCGGCGCTCCCCCGCGCGCTCGCCGAGGGCCTGCGCGCCCGGCCCGAGCTCGCCTCGACCGTCGAGTTCCGGCAGGCGGCCGCCCGGATCGGCGACACCGGGCGCACGAACGACGTCGGCGCGTTCAGCGGCCCGTACCAGCCGGCGCTCAGCGCGGGCTCCATGCGGGGCTTCGCCCCGGGCTCGGCGGTGATCGCCGACGACCTGGCCAAGCGGCTCGGCACCGGGCCGGGCGGCTCGATCACGGTCAGGACGCCCAAGGCGGGGGCCGTACGGCTCAAGGTGCTCGGCCTGTTCGACCCGGAGTCGACCCCGCTGCCGGCCGTCACCGTGCCCGACACCGAGTTCGACCGGTACTTCGGCCCGCTCGGCGACAGCCGGCTGATCGTTAACGTCAAGGACGGCGTGACCCCCGACGTCTCCCGGCGCGCCGTCGAGGCCGCGACCGAGCCGTACCCGACGGCCAAGGTGCTCAGCGCCACCGAAGCCCGCGGACAGTTCGACGAGGCGCTCGACATGGCCTTGATGATCATCAGTGGGCTGCTGGGCCTGGCGGTCCTGATCTCGCTGCTCGGCATCGCCAACACCCTGAGCCTGTCGGTGCACGAACGCACCCGCGAGTCGGCGCTGCTGCGCGCCCTCGGGCTGACCCGGGCGCAACTGCGCCGGATGCTGTCGGTCGAGGCGCTGATCCTCGGCCTCATCGGGGCCCTGGTGGGGGCGGTGCTCGGCGTCGCGTACGGCTGGGCCGCCTCGCGGACCCTGATGGAGGGCGTGCTGTTCCGGGTCCCGGTCACCCAGGTGCTGCTGTTCGTCCTGCTGTCGGGCGCGGCGGGCGTACTGGCGGCGGTCCTGCCGGGCCGCCGCGCCGCCCGCGCCTCCATCGTCGGCTCCCTCGCCGCCGACTGAACCCGGCCAGGCCGCGGGTGGCCCCGGACAGCGACGGCCACCCGCGCGGGCCCGGCCCGCCCGCGGCCGAGCCCACCTGCGCGAGCGCATGTGCGGGCCGAGCCCATCCGCGCGAGCCACACGTGCGGGCCGAGCCCCTGCGGCCGGGCCCGCCGCCAGGTGAGTCCGGCCGCGTACCGGCGGCCGAGCCCCTGCGGCCGGGCCCGCCGCCAGGTGGGTCCCGCCGCGTATCGGCGGCGCCCGGCCTACCGAGGGCGGCGTCCCGACCACTGTTCGGCGACGGCCTCCGGAGTGAGCAGGGGGCGGATGGACACCTCGCCGGTGGCGCGGTCGATGACCACGCACCCGCCGCCCACGACCGCCGGCAACGCGCTCGGATCCTGCGGCTCGGGCGGCCTCGGCCAGGCGACGTACCCCTCGTCGAAGGCGTAGAGCCCGACCTCCGTGGCCCGCTCGGCCGGCAGCGGGCCGTTGAAGTACTCCTCGGCCACCACCCGCGCCTGCTCCGCCGACATCCCGTGCCCGCTCACAGCCGCCTCCCCCGCCGGTCGAGCGCCACGCAGAACACCCCGGCCACCGGGCCGGGCGGTGGGTCCACGGAGGTGTGCCCGCGCTGGGCGTCCACCCACACGACCTCCCCCGCGGCGTTGACGGCGTTCCACGCGTGGTTGCCGCCGGAGGGCCAGCGGGTGACCAGCACGGCCGCCGCACCATGGCCGCCGGCGCCCAGCCGCTCGGCGACCAGGGCGTACGCGCGGCGGCCCTGCCCGACGTACTCGAAGCGGTGCCCTAGCCAGCGTTCGGCGCGGGCCACGCCGCCGGGCTCGCCGCCGAGCGACGGCCGGCCGAGGCGGTCGTACTCGGGCTGCCGCGGCGCGGCCACCACCGGCTCGCCGTGCCAGGTGGAGATCACCGCGAGCGCGCAGTCGAGCGAGTTCGTCGCCCGGAAGGGATCGTCGGACGGGCCCTCGCCGTTGATCAGACGGATCCACGTGCCGCGCGGGTCGGCGAAGCGCGCCCCCTCGGGCACCGCCTGACACAGGTCGCGCTGCACCTGCGGATCGGGCCAGGCCAGCCCGCCCGACGTGCCGTACGGGCGCGCGAGGTCGAGCCGGGGCGGACGGCCAGGACCGTCGAACCAGTCGCCCGCCACCACCCCCGGCCACCCCCCATCACCGAAACCCCCGCCCAGCACACCGGTACCGCCGCTCAGCACACCCGGATGCCCGCCCAGCACATCCTGATCGCCGCCCAGCAGACCCGGATGCCTGCCGGACACACCGGGACCGCCGGACACACCGGGACCGCCCGACACATCGGGACCGCCCGACACATCGGGATCGCCGCTCGCCCCGCCTGGACCACCATGAGCGGACGCCCCTTGCTCATACGCGGACTCGCGTCGAACGTGGGCCGGGCCGTGCCCGGCGCGCTCCGGGTGGCGGCGTCCGCGAGCCGGAGCGTCCTGCGTGGAAACGAGGTGGTGACGACCGGACGCGGGCCCGAGTCGCGGGGGCGCGCCCTGCGCGGACATGAACGACGCGGACACAGACTGCGCCGACACGGCCTGCGCGGACACAGGCTGGGCGGACACAGGCTGCGCTGACACCGACTGCGCTGACACCGACTGCGCCGACACCGACTGGGCGGACACAGACTGCGCCGACACCGACTGGGCGGACACAGACTGCGCCGACACCGACTGGGCGGACACAGGCTGCGCCGACGCCGACTGGGCGGACATGGACTGCGCCGACAGGGGCTGGGCGGGTGCAGGCTGCGGAGGGGAGGCCGGTTTCCATGGTGGGAGGGTGGACCCGTCCTGCCAGAGAGCGGTGTCCGGCGCGGGGACCGGAGCGGTCTCGCGGGGCTGCCGCCGGAACCCGTCGGTGTCCAGCGGCGTGGTGCTCCCCGCTTCGCTCGCATGGGCCGGCGGCCGTTCGCCCGACGCTCGGGCCTGCGGCGTTTCCCACGGCGAGACATGGCCATCAGGCGTCCGGTTCTCCGGTGAGCCCTCCGGGGCGCGGGCCAGGCCAGGGATCTGGATCTGCCCCGGCGAAGGAGCCATCTCGTAGCCCCGGAGAACCGCCGGCACGGGCTCCTGCCGGCTGGTGAGCGGATCGGCCGACGACGGCCGCCATTCGTCCGCGGGGATCTCCGCGGCCAGCTCGTAGTCACGCCAGCGGACGCCGTCGGAGGTGACGACAGGGTTGTACCCCACCTCGGCGACCCGCGTCCCCACGGACCTCCCCGCCTCCGAGGCCATCGGCGGCCACGGCCGTAGCCCCGGTAGCTCCGATAGGCCCGGTAGCTCCGATGGTCCCGCTAGTCCCGGCGGCCCAGGGGGCCCCGGGGCGTCGTGGCCGTCGCGGGGCCTGCGCCGCGACGCCCCCGCGCGCGACTGACCCCCGTGACTGGTTCCGGTCATTGTGCTCCCCCAAGTTCCGCACCGACCCGGTCAGAGGCCGATCGTAGGGGCGCCGCGCGGACCCGGCGTGCCGATTGCGGCATTCACCTGGGACCACACGCCGGGCCGGGCGGCGCGGGAAAGGCGAAGGAAAACGGATAAGCAGCGCGATCACCCCGTGTGGGGGAGGGTTCAGTCCTTCGGGGCGAACGGCGACACGATGCCGCCCCCTGACAACACCCTCTCCAGTGCCTCCCGCATCGACTTGCCGTCGTTCAGATGCGGGAACGGCTCGCCGGCGGGGACGTCCACGCCCAGGAACCGGCAGAGCGGCTCCCACCCCTCGCGCACGTCGAACACCAGCAGCCGCTCCGGCGGCAGGCTCTCCTTCACCGTGGCCGTGTGCCGCTCGAACGCCGCGATGGCGGCCTTCTCGTCGGGCAGGCCCTCACGGAAGGGCCGGTCGCTGTCCAGCGCCTCCCGCACCATGCGGTCGAGCAGCGGGCTCATGGTCACCATGGACCTGTACAGGTCGGCGGCCTCCGGCGGCATGTTCTCCGACAGCTGCCGTGCCGGGCCGTTGGCGATGAGCATCTGCATGCTCGCGTACCAGGCGTGCGGGTCGCGGACCGTGAGAATCACCTTGGCCGCCGGGTACGTCGCCGCCAGCTCACGCCAGAAGTGCGAGGCCGGCCAGTCCACCGCCGACCGGAACCCCTCGAACAGGTGCTCCCAGTCCGCCGTGTCGCTGGTGGCCAGGGCGGCCCACTTCTGGGTGAGGCCGGGGTTCGTCATGACGTCGAACATGTGATGGCAGGGCCCGAGGGCCAGCCGTTGCAGTGCCGCCTTCATCGAGCTCGTACCGGTGCGCGGAAACCCCGCGCCGATCACGGTCAGCATGTCGCTCCTCCATTACGTGTCGGCATTACGTGTCGGCATTACGTGAGGCCACGCGGTCAGCCGGTCGGTCGGCGAGCGGTGCGGCGGGAGCGGGTCAGAGCGAGCCCGCCGAGGAGCATGGCGATCAGTCCCACCACCAGAGCCACGTAGCCCCCGACTATTCCGTAACCGGTGCCGGGACCACCCTTGGCGGCGGCCACGACCAGCCCGCCGATGACCGCGCCGCCCAGCCCCGCCACCAGGGCCACGATGGCCCCTCTCCTCCCGTCGCCGCTGCCGATACGACCGGCGGAGCGGGCCAGAGCCAGCCCGCCGATGACCACGCCCGCCAGGCCCAGCAGCGCACCCACGACGGACCAGAGACGCCCGGCGGTCAAGGCGTAGGCACTGACGGGGTCCGGCTGGGCCAAGACGTGCGCGGCCGCCGGTGTGGCGAGCCCGAACCCCGACAGCAGCGCGGCCGCGGCGGCGGCAAGCACGAATCGGACTGGCATGAGGTGCTCCTTCTCCTGCGACTGGACGTCGCCCGATCATGTCCGCCGGACCTACCGCCGGTCGTCCAGCGGACGATGGCGATCCGCGCTGCCGCCGATGCCGCAGCCGGCTACGGCGGACGTCGCAGGAGCCGCGAAGGTACCGCGTGTGCGGTAGCCGGTCGATCATCCATGGGCAGGACTCGCCCACGCGGACGTCCGGCTAAGGTGCGCCCATGAGCACAGGACGGGCCGGTGTCACAGACTGGGTGATCGCCGTCGGCGTGGCGGCGGCGCTGCTGGTCACCGGGCTGTCAGGGCAGGGCTCCGCCACCTACCTCGACCTGCTCGGATACGGGCTGCTGGGGGTCGGCGGGCTGGTGCTGGCCGTGCGCCGCCGGGCTCCGGTTCCGGTCCTGGCCGTCACCGGGCTGTGCGCGGTGGGTTACCAGGCGGCCGGGTTCGACGTACCCGCCGTCGCGTACCTGTTCGCGGTGTACGCCGCCGTACGGGCGGGACACCGCGTCATCACCGTGGCGGCGAGCGTGACCATGCTGGCCGCGCTGCCCATCGCGGCCCTGGCCTCGGGCCTGCACGACACGGGCGAGGCGTTCGCGCAGGCCCGGGGCGCTCTTGAGCTGGCCTGGCTGGTCGCGGCAGGCGCCGCGGGTGAGGCGCTGCGACAGGCCGAGCGGCGGGCGGAGGAAGCGGAGCGCACCCGGGAGGAGACCGCGCGACGCCGCGCCGACGAGGAGCGGTTGCACATCGCGCGGGAGCTGCACGATTCGCTCACCCACCAGATCTCGGTCATCAAGGTGCAGGCCGAGGTCGCCGTCCATGTGGCCCGGAGGCGGGGCGAACAGGTGCCGGAGGCCCTGCTGGCGATCCAGGAGGCCGGACGTGAGGCGACCCGGGAGCTGCGCGCGACCCTGGAAGCACTGCGCGACGACGGCACGACCCCGCCGCGTGGGCTCGACCACGTTGAGGAGCTGGTGGAACGGGCCCGGAGGAGCGGCCTGGACGCGACGCTGACGATCGAAGGGCGACGGCACGGTCTGCCGGCCGCGGTGGACCGGACCGTCTACCGGATCGTTCAGGAGTCGCTCACCAACATCGTCCGGCATGCCGCGGCCGCCACCGCGTCGGTCCGGGTCCACTACCGCCCAGGCGCCCTGGAGATACGCGTCGAAGACGACGGCAAGGCCACACCGGACACCGCGCCGGTGCCCGGTGTCGGGCTGCTCGGGATGCGCGAACGTGTCACCGCCCTCGGGGGCCGCCTGCGCGCGGAGCCGCGCGGTGAGGGCGGCTTCACCGTCCAGGCGGAACTCCCTGTGGATCGGACGCCTTGATCCGTGTCCTGCTGGTCGACGACCAGCCGCTCCTGCGCAGCGGATTCCGCGCGCTCCTCGACCTCGAAGACGACATCGAGGTGGTGGCCGAGGCCGGCGACGGGATGGAGGGCCTGGCTCTGGCCAAGGAACATCTGCCCGATGTCGCGCTCATCGACATCCAGATGCCGCTCGTCGACGGCATCGAGGCGACCCGGCGCATCGCCGCGGACCCGGCTCTGGCCGGGGTGCACGTCGTCATCCTGACCAACTACGGCTTGGACGAACACGTCTTCAAAGCCCTGCGTGCCGGCGCGGCCGGATTTCTCGTCAAAGACGTCGTGCCGGAAGACTTCCTGCACGCCGTACGCGTCGCCGCGCGTGGCGACGCGCTGCTCGCGCCCTCGATCACCCGCATGCTCATCAACAGATACCTCACCCAGCCGATCAGCACCGGCACCGGCACGGGGCTGGAAGAGCTGACCAACCGCGAACGCGAGGCCGTCGCACTGGTAGCGCAGGGCTTGTCCAACGACCAGATCGCCGACCGCATGGTGATCAGCCCGATGACCGCGAAGACCCACATCAACCGGGCCATGGCGAAGCTCCACGCCCGCGACCGTGCCCAACTCGTGGTCCTCGCCTACGAATCCGGCCTGGTCGCCCCGGGCAGCTCCTGACATCTCCTCCTCACCGGCCCGTGGTCCGAGCGCGGCGCCGGATCGTCGTCCTTGTCCAGAGACGTGGTCGCCGGTCCCGGCTGACGCCAGGTCCTGCTCACCGATCCCGCCGCGCCCGGATTTCGGATGAGTCTCACTTGACGACGACGAGGATGGAGTGCCAGCCGGTGGCACCGTCGGGGGCGGGCGGGGCGTAGTCGGCGGTCTGGGTCCGGCCGGTGGCGTCGGTGGCGCGC
>NZ_JBEXGT010000051.1:0-60137 GCF_040607475.1 Sphaerisporangium sp. NPDC005288
CCGCGACCGCGACCGCGACTACTCCTACATCGACTTCCAGTGGCACGACGACAACGGCTGGCACTCGCGCATCTACCGCGGCAACCGCTACGGCGACTCCCACTTCACCGGCAAGTTCCGCAAGGGAAGCTTCGACGACTTCCGCATCCGCGTCGGCGAGGGCTACCGCGGCCACTACGACTGGGGCCAGTACCGCGACTTCTTCTAAGCCACTTCCTCCCGGCCACCCACCGCGGCTCTTCCGAGACCGGCGGCCACCGTCCCGCGGCAGGCCAGAGCCGGTGAGCGCGGCCGGACACTCCGGATCGGGTGATCCCACCGTGGACCCCCGGCGCCCCACGCGCCGGGGGTCCACCCGCATGCCGGAGTGCCGCCGACCTGGACGCCACGCCGCCGCCTGATGCGCGGCGTCCCACGACGGGCCGGTCGCGCGGGCGCCCGCCGCCTGGCGATCGGCCCGCCGCCGGTGGACGGTCAGCGTTCGGCCTGTGCCGATTCCCGGACGAAGCCGGCGACCGCGCGGGTGAACGCCTCGGGTTCTTCCAGGTGGCCCATATGGCCGCTGTCGGGCAGGACGGTGAGGCGCGAGCCGGGGATGCCGTCGTGCAGCAGCCTGGCCCAGCGGGTGCCGCAGATGAAGTCATGGGCTCCGGCGACGACCAGCGTGGGGATCGCGATCGAGCCGAGCGTGTCCCGCACGTCGAACGGCGCCGGCTCCTCCCCGCGCATCGGGTCGATCCACGCGCGCAGACCGTCCCGCATCGGCGCGAGCGCCTCCGCGTGGGTCCAGTAGTCGGCGAAGTAGAGCGGCAGGATCCGGCGGAGCGAGGTCGTGTAGTCCTCGTCGGTGGCGGCGGCCAGCGCCTCCTGGAAGGCGCCGGGAACGCCGGACGCCTCCGGCCGGCCGGGGTGGCGTTCGGGGAACCGGCCGACCTCCGCCATCGCGGCGCCCCAGAACTCCTCCCCGGTGACCGGCGATGTGCCGAACAGGATCAGGCCGGCGACCCGGTCGGGGTGGTCCAGCGCGTACCGCTGCGCGACGAACCCGCCGTGCGAGTGCCCGAGCACGAAGACCCGCGGCGCGCCGAGGTACTCGATCACCCCGTGCAGGAACCGCGCGTAGACCTCCAGCCGGTAGTCGCGCGGATCGGCGAGGCGGCCGGAGTCGCCGGTGCCGACCGGTTCGAGGTAGACCATGGTCAGATGCCGTTCCAGGGCCGGGACGCGCAGGTACTCCCAGGCGATGCCCGGCCCGCCCGAGTGCGCCACGCACACGGGCCCGGAGCCGGCGACGTGGAACACCTGCCGCACCCCGTCGATGACGATCTCATGCGTCCCCCGCGCGAGCGCGCCGGTAGCGGTGGAAACCATCCTTCTTCTCCCCACGATCATGGCCCGGCGGACCCGGGCCTCAGCGAGATCACGGACCCGGCCTCCCGGCCGGCCCGTGCCAACACCGACCGGATGCGCCGACCGGGGGAGAAGTTCGGTCTCCCGTCGTCTTTTTCACGAAGGGCGGGTTCAGGCGGCCGAAGGGCCGGAGCCAGGCGTTGGATCGGCCGGGCGGGGGTGGAACAGGCGCAGGCGCTGGACCCGGCCGCCGCGCAGCACGTGCAGCCACACCACGCCGGGCGGGCAGTGGGCGGGGTCGTCCGGCGGGCTGATCAGGTCGGCCTCCCAGATCGTCAGGTCCCGGCCGGCCACCACGTTGGCGATGCGCTGGCGGACGCCGTGCGCGAGGTCGGTCTCCATGCCGCGCAGCGCGAACGCGCGATCGTCCCTCGCGCGTTCGCCGTTGGGGCCGATGAACTCGACGTCGGGCCGCCAGTGCTCCCTGATGACCCCGGCGAACCCGCCCCGCTGCGCCGCCGCCAGCATCTCCTCGGCCTCCCGCCGGCGCGCCCTGGCGAAGGCGGCGGAGTCGTCGTGCGCCAGGTCGGCCGTGCGCCGCAGCGCCTCGGTCAGTTTGGCCCTGGCCTGGCTGAGCCGGCTGCGGACGGTGCCGACGGGCACGCCGCACAGCGCGGCGATCTGCTCGTAGGACGACACGTCGCTGAAGTGGCGCAACAGTGCCACCAGGCGCACCGGTTCGGACAGCTCGTCCAGCGCGTGCCAGATCCAGTCGCGCAGCGCGCGGTCCTGCAGAAGATCCTCCGGCGTCGGCTCGGCCGACGGCAGGCCCAGGGTCTCCATGTCGTCCACCGGCACGGCGCGGGTCTCCCGCAGGCGCATGCGACAGCCGTTGCGGACGATCGCCCGCAGCCACGGGCCGACGGCCGCCGGGTCGCGCAACTCGCCGATGCGGCGCATCGCCACCAGCGCGGCGTCCTGGACGACGTCCTCGGCGTCCGGCCCGTAGCCGAGCACGCTCAGCGCGACCGCCTTCATGCCGGCCAGGTGCCGGGAGACCAGCAGGCCGAGCGCCGCCGCGTCCCCCGACCGCGCGGCGAGCACGAGTTCGACGTCTGACTCCGCCTCGGGCAGCACACCGCTCTCCTTTCCGTGGCCCCGGACGCCCCGCCCACCGGATGCGGCGCCCCGCCGGAAAGTTCGATGTCCGCCGGATTCTCCCCCGATCTCGACCGCGCCATCGAACCGGCGCGCGGTGTCCCCCGAGCCCACCCGGCGACCAGAAAGCCACCCTACCTGCGCAAAGCGCTAAGGGGTCTGACGGCCGGGAGGGGTCAGCGGTAGCCGGTGGGGTCGGCTGCTCGGCCCTGGTCCTGGACCTCCACCAGATAGCGCCAGGCGTCGGGACGGCTGCCGTCCAGGTCGGTGAAGCCGTAGACCTGGGCCAGCCCGCCGCTGGACAGCGAGGCGCCGTTCCAGCGCGCGACGTCGGGGTCGGCGGCCAGCGCCACGACCGCCCGGCCGGTGTAGGCGGGCGTCTCGGAGATGGCGAAGTGCGGCTCGACCGACAGCGCGTCACGCCAGTTCGCCTCGGCGACGCCGAAGTTGTCCAGCATGATCTCGGAACGCATCCACCCGGGGGTGAGCGCCACGGCGGTCGCGCCGTGGGGGGCCAGCTCTTTGGCCTGCGCGAACGCCATGCGGATCACCGAGGTCTTGGCGAGGTCGTAGAAGAAGGAGACGCGGTAGTTCTCGGCGTTGTACTCGGCGGTGCCGTCGGTGATCTCGACGACCAGGCCGCCGGGGTTCCTGATCATCAGGGGCAGGGCGTGGTGGCTGGTGACGATATGGGTGTCGATCGCCAGCCGCAGGATGTGCAGGCCGGTGTCCAGCGAGTGCTCCCACAGCCTCTGATCCCAGCTGAACAGCTTCTCGCCGCCCCAGATGTTGTTGACCAGCACATCGAGCCGGCCCCGCTCGCGGTCGATGCGTTCGACCAGGGCCTTCACCTGGTCGGACTCCAGGTGGTCGACCTGCACCGGTATCGCCTCGCCGCCGGCGGCCGCGACCAGCTCGGCGGTCTCTTCGATGGTCTCGGACCGGTCGATCTCGGACCGCCGGCCGCGCGTGCTGCGGCCGGTCACGTACACCGTGGCCCCGGCGGCGCCGAGTTCGACCGCGATGGCCCGCCCCGCCCCGCGCGTCGCCCCCGCGACCAGGGCCACCTTCCCGCTCAAGCTCTCACTCATGCCCCCGATCGTGGCAGTCCCCACCGACATTTCCCGGCGGTCCCCCGGCGCGTCCCGGGCGGCGCCGCCGGCCGCCCGGTCATTCCCCGGACGGAATTGCCGGGCCCCGGCCCCCTCTCCGACGATTCCCGGGTACCGCGAACGCCCTGTGCCTCCCGGGTACCGCCGAACGGCCCGCGGGCTTCCCGGGTGCCGCGAGTTCCCGGGGTTCCCGGGTGCCGCACGGTTCCGGATCCGCGGACGGCGCCGGGTTCCCGGGGGCCGTGAACAGCATTGGACAAGGAGCAGAAGTGATCGACATCGATGTGCGCGACCTGGCCGGACGATACGTCGCCATGTGGAACGAGCCGGACCCGAAGGCGCGCCGCAAGGCCGTGCGAGAGCTGTGGGCCGAAGGGGGCGCCCACATCCTCCAGCCGCCCCAGGAGATGCGGGAGGCCGCCGCCGGCCTGGGCTTCGCCTCCAGCGCCCTGGAGGCCCACGGGCACGACGCGATCGAATGGCGGGTGGCGCGGGCCTACGAGGAGTTCGTCGCGCCGGGGGAGTACACCTTCCGCGCGAGGGACGCGGCCGTCCGCCTGCGGGACGTCGTCACCTTCTCCTGGGAGATGGTGACGGTCGGCGGCGGCGAGGCGGTGGGCGGTGGCCTTGAGTTCCTCCGGCTCGACGAGGAGGGCCGCATCGCCGCCGACTACCAGTTCCCGGGCGCATGACCGGGCTCGCCGGCACGCGCCTCGGCGTGCTGCTGCCCACCAATGCGAGCCAGTGGGCCGACGCCCGGCGGCTGGTGGAGGTCGGCGTCCACGCCGAGCGGCTCGGCTTCGACTCGGTGTGGGTCAACGACACCCTGCTCGGCGCGCGGATCGAGCCGCTGGCCATGCTGGCCGCCCTCGCCCCGGTGACGGAACGGGTGACGCTCGGCACGGCGGCGCTGCTGCCCGCCTTCCGCCGTCCGGTCACCGCCGCGCAGGAGCTGGCCTCGGTCGACCACCTGTCGGCCGGCCGGCTGGTCGTGGCCGTCGGCGCGGGCTTCCCCGGCCGCTCCGAGCCGGAGTACGCCGTGTCGGAGGTGCCCTGGCAGCGCCGCTTCGCCCGCCTGGACGACACGGTGGCCCTCTGGCGGACCCTGTGGTCGGGTGGGCGGAGCTTCCACGGCCGGGTGCTGCGCCTCGCGGAGCTGCCGGAGTCCACGCCGTCGTACCGGCCGGGCGGGCCGCCGATCTGGCTGGCCGGGGGGAGCCCGTCGGCGCTGGAGCGCACGGGAGGGCTCTACGACGGCTGGCTGCCCTACCCGCCCGAGGTCGGCGGCTACCGGACGGGCCTGGCGGCGGTCCGGCGGGCCGCCGAGGCGGCGGGCCGGGACCCCGGCGCCGTCACTCCGGCGCTGTTCGTCACCGTGCTGGTCACCGACGACCCCGAGAGGGGTGAGCGGGAGCTCTCCGCCTACTGCCAGGCGACCTACGGCCGGCCGTACGAGCTGGTGCGGACCATCCAGCTCATGGTCGCCGGGCCGGTCGAGCGGGTGGCCGCGACGCTGGCGCGTTACGCGGAGGCGGGGGCGCGGCACGTGGTGTGCCGCGTCGCCGCCTCCTCGGTGGACGAGCAGCTCCGCCAGATGGAGTCGCTCGCCGCGCTCACTTCGACAGGTACAGCGTCTTCCACGTCCCCGCGTACAGGCAGTTGAGCGAGGGCTTGGCGGCCTTGCGCTCCGAGCAGACCTTCAGCTCGACCTGGTAGACGTTCCGGTAGCGCAGGGAGAAGGGCTTGGGGGAGCCGTAGGAGCAGTCGCGGACGCTCTGCTCCTTGAAGGGCAGGTTCGTCCCGTCGCGGTAGGTGATGCGGAAGACCGCCCAGCCGCACGCCGCCTTGCGGGTGAGGTCGGTGACCTTGCCGGAGATCTTCACGGTCGCGGCGACCGGGAGGTCCGCGTGGTCCTCGCCCGTGGCGGTGAGGGAGCCGAGGGCCTTGGCCGCGTGCGAGGGAGCGTAGTAGGAGCCCCAGGTTCGGGTGTGGGCGGCGACCGCGTCCGACGAGCCGGCCTCGGCGTCGGCGGCGAGGGGAGCGAGCGCGACGAAAGCGGAGGCGATGGCCAGGCCGGTCAGGGTGCGGGTGATCCTCATCGGAGGCGGTCCTTTCTGTTCGTGATGACCGCAGTGTGCTCGGGGTCGCTTGCACCTCCCTTGATCCCGCGCTGCAATCGAATAGCACCCCTGGACGTGCCGGTGTTCTCAGCGGCGCGGACGCTCGCCGAGGCGGTCCACCCAGGCCATGTCCTCGTAGGCGACGCGCAGGAGCGGCGTGCCGCTCCCCTTCTCGGTGACCTCGTACTGCAGAACCTGCGACGTCGCGGCGTCGAGGACCAGCCGGTAGCCGATCGCGTCATCCTCACCGTCGTCCCCCGGCCCGCTCACCGAGAGCGCGACACCGGCGCGCCCCAGGGCGTCGGTGACCCGGCCCTCGGACACCAGGCCCCGCTCTCCGGCGAGCACGAGGAACAGGGCCGACCGCGTCCCCGGGGTGATCGGCGCCGTCAGCAGGTCCAGGCCGGTCTGCCACAGGTACAGGGCGTAGGTGGTGTCCTCGGGCCGGTCGGCGGCGTTCCGCCGGTACAGCTCGCGCAGCCGGCCGGCCAGCCCGCCGGCGTCGGCCGGCAGCCGCGACACGTTGCGGATGGTCAGCTGCGGGTTGCCGATGGACAGCACCAGATCGAGGTCGTCGTCCTGGCTCCGCGGTCTGTCCTGCGTGAGCCTGGGCGATCCCATCCGCTTCCACTTCGCCTCGTCGGCCGGGGAGGCGAAGACGACCCTGCCCTGCTCGTCACGCACGGTGCGGTTGTGGTCGCCTTTCTCGCGGGCCCGCCAGGACTCCTGTGTCTCCTCGGTGAGGGCGGCGAACGGCACGGCCGTGGACGAGGCGGCGGTCCGCTTCAGTTCGGTGACCCTGCGCTCGAAGTCCTCGGTGTAGGCCTTCAGTCGTCCGGGGTCGCCGGCCAGTTCGCGCTGCTTGGCCTGCAGCTCGGCCGCCAGCGCCTTGATCGCGGTCTCGTACCGGCCGGGGATCTCCCGGACCTTCTGGGCGACGTGTTCACGGGTGTACCAGTACCGGCCGGACGCGGCGGGCGCGCGCTCCGCGGTCGCGGCGGCGGCCAGCAGGACCGAGCGCGCGTCCAGGGTGGGCGGGGCGGTGGCGCCGGCCGTCGCGGACACGGACGGCGTGCCCGGACGGGCGGGCGGCGCGGCCAGGCCCGGGACGACGATCGCCGCGGCGGCGAGCCCGGCGGCGGTGGCGCCGGCGACCAGCAGGACCGGGCGGCCGGGCGCCGGCACGCGGCGGAACGGCCGCCGGGCGGGCGGGGCGCCGGCCGCGCGGGGAGCGGCGAGCGCGCGGGCCAGGTCGGCGGCGCGGCGGCGGTGGTAGGTCTCCTCGGTCAGCTCGTCGATCACGGAGGGCTTGAGCCGGGCGAACATCTGGTCGGTCACGTCGTGCTCCTTGTGCGGGCGTGCTGAGGGGTGCGGCATCAGGCCTCTTCCAGGAACCGGCCATGGGGGGCGCGCGGGTGCGGACGCGCGGGCGGCTCGGCGCGCAGTGCCTTGCGCAGGCGCTTGCGCGCGCGGTGGAGCCGGACGTTGTAGGTGCGGGTCGAGCAGCCCATGACGGCCGCGGCCTGGTCGGGCGGCAGCCCGTGCCAGGTGGCGAGCGCCAGCGCCTCCACGTCCTGCTCGGGCAGCGAGGCCAGCACGGCGAGCGCGGCCTCCCTGTCCACGACGTGCTCGGCGACGTCCCAGCTCTGGTGGTCCTGCGCGGTCGTGAGGGCCGCGACGCGCTCGACCAGCGCCCGGCGCCGGTGGCCGGAGTCGCGCTGCTTGGCCAGAAGGTTGCGTGCGACGCCGAGCAGCCAGGGCAGCGACGGCTCGGGCAGCTCGTCCAGCCGTCTCCAGGCGATCAGGAAGGTCTCGCTGGAGACGTCCTCGGCGACGGCGTGCTCGGCGCGCAGCAGGGCGTAGCCCAGGACGCTCCGGTAGTGCCGGTCGTAGAGGGCGGTGAATCGTTCTTCGGGATCGTCCACGACCAGTAGTCCCTCCAGACGGCCCCCGATTACCGTCCCCGCGCGAGAACCTGGGCGACGCGGCCGCGTGGGGGGACCTCAGTCGACGGCGGACGCGCCGCGGGCGGCGACGGAGGCCCGGATGCTGCAGGTGAGGAAGCGGTGGATCACCTGGCGCTCCGCGTCGCCGAACTCCTCCAGCGAGGCCGACAGGTGCCGGGCGAGCGGGGTGAAGAACTCCTTGGCCAGGGCGATGGCCTGGGCCTGCAGGGCCAGCTCGACCTTGCGGCGGTCGGTCTCGCTGCGTGTGCGCTGGACGTGGCCGGCCTGCTCCAGCCGGTTCAGCAGCGCGGTGGTCGCGGGGGCGCTGAGGTTGAGCGCGGCGCCGAGGGCGCCGGGGGTGAGGGGCCGTCCGTCGCGGGCCGCGTCCATGATGACCACGACGGCGTTCAGGTCGGTGCGGTGCAGGCCGTGGTCCACGGCGAACCGCTCGACGAACCGGTCCAGCTCCACGTTGAGCCGCCGCATCATGGTGATCAGCTCAAGAGGGCTCGCGGCGTCGCCGCCGGGCTGGTCTGCCCTCACGGTGGCCTCCTTGTCGTCGCGTGCGCGGGCGGTTGCCGGGGAACTCCTCGCGACCTAATCTTTCCATCGTAGAAATATTCCACCACTTAAACGATTGCGATGGGACGACCGCGATGAGACGACCAGAGCATATGGGCTGGACGGCGCTGTGGGGTGCCCGTGGCAAGTGGGCGACGCTGGCGGTGGCCCTGCTGTTGTCGGGACTGGCGCTCGCGTTCGGCGGCGCGGCCGAGGTCGACACAGACCCGGCCGCCGCCCTGCCCAAGGGAGCCGAGTCGGCGACCGTGGTCCGCCTGCGGCAGGAGCTGCCCAGCGGCCAGGTGCTGCCCGCCCTCGTCGTCTACAGCCGCGATGGCGCGCTGACCGGCCAGGACCGGGCCGCCGTCGGCTCCGACGCCCGCGAGCTGGCGGCGTTGGCCGTCGGCGGGCGGACGCCGCCGCCCGTCTACTCCGGCAAGGGCGACGTCGCGCTGCTCACCGTGCCGCTGGCCGGGGACCTGTCGAACGCCCGGCTGGCCGAGGTGGTCGGCAAGATCCGGGCCGTGGGCCGGGACGGGCTGCCCGCGGGGGCGCGCGTCGAGGTGACCGGAGGGGCGGGCTTCCAGGTCGACCTGGCCGCGGTCTTCCAGGGCGCCGACATCACCCTGCTCGCCGTCACGGCGGCGGTGGTCGCGCTGCTGCTCCTGCTGACCTACCGCAGCCCCTGGCTGTGGCTGGTGCCGCTGAGCGTGATCGGCGTGGCCGACCAGGTCGCGGCCAAGGTCGTCGCCGTCCTGACCCGCACCACCGGGCTGACCGTGGACGACTCCACCCTCGGCATCACCTCGGTGCTGGTGTTCGGCGCGGGCACCAACTACGCCCTGCTGCTCATCGCCCGCTACCGCGAGCAGCTCCGCCTGCACGGTGACCGGCACGCGGCCATGACCGGCGCCGTCCGCTCGGCCGCCCCCGCCATCCTGGCCAGCTCCGCCACCGTGACCCTCGCCCTCGGCACGCTCGCCTTCGCGCTCTCGCCGTTCAACAGGGGCATCGGCGCGGCAGGGGCGATCGGCATCGTCACCGCCGTGGCCTACGCCCTGCTGGTGCTGCCCGCCGCCATGGTGTGCTTCGGCCGCGGGCTGTTCTGGCCGTTCGCGCCGAAGGCCGGGCAGGACGACCCGGCGCGCACCGGGCCGTGGGCGCGCGTCGGCGGCGCGGTCGCCCGGCGCCCGGCCCTGATGGCCGCCGTCAGCCTGGGCCTGCTCGCCGTGCTCGCGGCCGGGACGTTCGGCGTGCGCAGCGGCCTGGCGCAGACCGAGCGCTTCCGCGACCGGGTGGAGGCCATCGCCGGCCAGGAGACCCTGACCCGCGGCTTCCCCGCGGGCAGCGCGCAGCCCGTGGTGATCATCTCCCGGACGGCCGCCGCCGAGCAGGTGCGGGCCGCGGCCGCCGGCATCCCGGGGAGTCCCCGCGTCACGATCGTGGAGAGAACGCCTCAGTACACGCGGGCTGAGGCGGTGCTCGCCGCCGAGCCGGGCACCGAGCAGAGCTTCGCGGCGATCAGGGCCATGCGCGCGGCCGTCCACGCCGTGCCCGGAGCACAGGCGGTGGTCGGCGGCCCCGAGGCCTCCGACCTCGACGACCGCGACGCCGCCGCCCGTGACCAGCGGCTGGTCATCCCGCTGGTGCTGGCCGTGGTGCTGCTGGTGCTGCTGGCCCTGCTGCGGTCGGTGGTGGCGGCGGTGACGCTGGTGCTGACGGTCGTCGCCAGCTTCGCCGCGGCCTTCGGCGCGGGATGGTTCGCCTTCACCCACTTCTTCGGCTTCCCCGCGCTCGACCTCAGCGTGCCGCTGCTGAGCTTCCTGTTCCTCGTGGCGCTCGGCGTCGACTACAACATCTTCCTGACCACGCGGGCCAGGGAGGAGACGCCGGAGCTCGGCACCAGGGGCGGCATCGTCGCGGCGCTCGCGGTGACCGGCGGCGTGATCACCAGCGCCGGGATCCTGCTCGCCTCGGTGTTCGCCGTGCTGGGCGTGCTCCCGTTGATCACCCTCACCCAGATCGGGGTCATCGTCGGCTTCGGCGTCCTGCTGGACACGCTGCTGGTGCGCAGCGTGCTCGTCCCGGCCCTGGTGACCCTGCTGGGCGAGCGGTTCTGGTGGCCCGGCACGCCGGGGCGGACGGCGCCCGAGGCCGGTCGCGAGGGCCGCGTCCACGAGGCGTCCGTCCGGTAACGGTCCAACACGCCCCCCGGCGAGATCCGCGGCCCCTGACGGTTCATGGGCCGGTCGGCGGGCCCGGCCGCCCCAATACAGGGCACCACCTCCTCCGCGACGTGGACGAGGGGGTGCCCTGTATTGCGTAGGCTGAACAGGAGCCCCGCGTCGCGGTGCGCGGGCGGCGCGAGCCGCACGAGCCGCGACGGGGCGCATCGGCCACGATGATTCTTTCCACCAGGTGTGCGAACCACTTGGCTCTAGTCATCGTGCCGCACTACGCTTTGCCGCAGATCATTCCGCCCTGTGTCCGCGGAGCTTCCTCATATGGAGGTGGCACCGCCATTGGCACCGGCGTTGACCATGTCAAGCGCGCTGAGGCTCCGCATGCCGTCGGCCGCGCTCGTCGATCACTCCCGTCCGTCAGACGGTGTGTTCGGCGTACCTGATTCCCGCTCCGGACCGCCACGCCGTCCGGGTATTTCGGGTTGTCGCTCTTCGGCGTCCGCGAAAGCTGGACTGTTGTGCCCGATTTCGGGCAGAAGCAATGCGAAAACGCATGCCTCTCCATGACCGCGCCGGCGCAGGGGCGAAGGTAACAAGAGGATGGGAAATGACACGTATAGATCCGGAGGCTCTGGTCGCAAGCCTCAGAGGGGTGCAGAAGGCCTCGGAGGCGACCGGGGTCGTGCACCACTTGGAACGCATCGTGCGCGTGGTGGACCGGCTGTTCGGCTACGCCGGAGCGGGTCTGATGTTCGCCGACGAGGGCAAGGCGCTGCGTTACCTGGTGACCACGGACGAGGCCGGCAAAAGCCTGGAGCATGCCCAGGCCGCCGTGGGCCACGGGCCGTGCGTGTCGGCGTTCTTCACCAACGCCGCCGTGACCACCTATGACGTCCAGAAGGACGAGCGATGGCCCGACCTCGCCGAGTTGTTGCATCCCAGCGTGCGCGCGGTCGCGGGCGTGCCCGTGCGGCTCGGGGACGGCCCGGTGGGCACGCTCAACGTGTACCAGGCCGAACCGCATGACTGGGAGGAGTCCGACACCCAGGCGTTGCTCGCCTACGCCCACGTCATAGAGGAGGTGCTGGCCGCCGCGGTCAAGGCCGAGGAGAAGAGCGCGCTGGCCGATCAGCTGCAATACGCGCTGGACTACCGCATCGTCATCGAACGGGCGATCGGCTACCTCATGGGCAAGCACGACCTGACGGCGGCCCAGGCGTTCACCGGCCTGCGCAAGCGCGCCCGCGACAGCCGCCGCCGCGTCGCCGACCTGGCCGCCGAGATCCTGGGCGAGCAGACGCCTCCGGGAGGCTGAGCGTCCGGCCGGCCCCGGCCGGACGCCGGCCGGGCCGAACCCGGATACCCTGGGCGGTGATGTATCGACTGCTCTTCGCGCTGGTGCTCCGCAGGCTCGACGCCGAGAAGGCGCACCACCTGACCATCCGCGCGCTCCGGGTCCTCTCGCTCGCCCCCGTCGTGAAGCGCCGGCTCCACCGAAGGCTGGCGCCGCGCGACAAGGCGCTGCGCGTCCAGGCGTTCGGCGTGCACTTCCCCAGCCCCTTCGGGCTCGCGGCCGGGTTCGACAAGGACGCCGCGTGCGTCGAGGGGCTGGCCGCCTTCGGCTTCGGCCACGTCGAGGTCGGCACGATCACCGCCCACGCCCAGCCGGGCAACCCGCGTCCGCGGCTGTTCCGGCTGGTCGCAGACCGGGCCGTCGTCAACCGCATGGGGTTCAACAACCGGGGCGCCGAGCACGCCGCGCGCCGGCTGGGCCGCCCGCGGAGCCTGCCGGTCGTGGTGGGGGTGAACATCGGCAAGACCAAGGTCATCCCCCCGGAGCTCGCCGTGCGCGACTACGTCGCGAGCGCCCGCAGGCTCGCCCCGCTCGCCGACTACCTGGTGGTGAACGTCAGCTCGCCCAACACCCCCGGCCTTCGCGACCTGCAGGCCGTCGAGGTGCTGCGCCCGCTGCTGACGCAGGTGCGGCGGGCCGCGGGGCGCACGCCGCTCCTGGTCAAGATCGCCCCCGACCTGGCCGACGACGACATCGACGCCGTCGCCGACCTCGCCGTCGAGCTGGGGCTCGCGGGCATCATCGCCACCAACACCACCATCGGCCGCGAAGGGCTGTCCGACGCCGAGGCGGCCGGCGCGGCGCAGGCGGGCGGCCTGTCCGGGCGTCCGCTCAAGGCGCGCTCGCTGGAGGTGCTGCGCAGGCTGTACGCCCGCGTCGGCGACCGGCTGGCGCTGGTGTCGGTGGGCGGCGTGGAGAGCGTCGACGACGTGTGGGAGCGTCTGCTGGCCGGCGCCACCCTCGTCCAGGGCTACACCGCGATGATCTACGAGGGGCCGTTGTGGGCCTGGCGGATCAACCGGGGGCTCGCCCGCCGGATGCGCCGCCACGGCTACTCCGCCGTCGGTGAGCTGGTCGGCCGCGTCGGCCGCGAGCGGGCCGCCTGACGCCCTGCCGGTGAGGGGCGGCGGTCAGCCCAGGCTGGGGCGGGTGGAGTCGGCCTCGTGGGTCATCTCCTCGAGGCGCCGCATGACCTCCGCCACCGGCACCGCCCCGGGACGGTGCCGCCGATCGCCCGTGCCGCCGCGCTGCCACGGCCTCGGACCCTCCACGGGCCGGTACTCCACGCCGTAGGCGTCCAGCCGGGAAAGGTGCGCGGGCAGCGCCGCCGCGAAACCGGCGGCCTGGCCCGACCAGGTGATCTGGGCCAGCGCGCAGCCGCGCGGCCAGGCCCGGTAGTCCAGCGTGCGGCCGTCGGGGATGCGCTCGGTCCACAGCTGGAACTGCGCGCCCAGCACCCGGCCGGCCTCCTGCGGCGTCCACGACGGCGGCACCGGCTCGAACGCCGCGACGTCGGCCACGGTGACCGTGTCGCCGATGGCCACGGGCTCCTCCGGCGAGGCCGCCTCGGCGTAGTCGAAGTACAGCGGGAACACGGGGGTCGCCACGATGTCGTGACCGGCCGCTGCGGCGCGCCGCCCGACGCCCATGCCGCGCCAGGGCATGACGATCGTGTCCGCCCGCAGCTCGCCGCTGACGAACGCCTCGTCCCACACCACCGCGCGGCAGCCGAGCCCGGCCAGCACGTCGGCCAGCTCGCGCAGGAAACGGGCGTGCAGCTCGGCGGGGGTGTCCAGCCCCAGGGACTGGCGGTACGCCGTGATCTCGGCGGAGGACGCCCAGTCGTCCAGAACGCACTCGTCGCCGCCGATGTGGAAGTACGGCACCTCGCCGAGGGCTTGGACGATCTCGGCGAAGACCGCCGCCAGGAAGTCCACGGTGCCGGGCAGCGGCGAAAGGATCGCCGGGGAGATGCCCCAGCGGTCGAGCACCTCGTGGGAGGCGGCGGGGTCGGCGCCGAGGTGCGGGTAGGCCGCGAGGATGGCCGAGGCGTGGCCGGGCACGTCGATCTCGGGGACGACGGTGACGCCCCTGGCCCGCGCGTAGGCGCCGATCTCGGCCAGGTCGGCCAGGGTGTGGTACCCGCCGTGCGGGGTGCCGTCGAACCGCTGCTCGCCGTGGAAGTGCGCCGTGGTCGTGCGCGCGCGGTGCGAGCCGATCTCGTGCAGCAGCGGGTAGGCCCGGCTCTCGACGCGCCAGCCCTGGTCGTCCGCCAGGTGCAGGTGCAGGCGGTTCAGTTTGTGGACGGCCAGCAGGTCGATCATGCGGAGCACTTCGCGCTTGGGCAGGAAGTGCCGGGACACGTCCAGATGCGCGCCCCGCCAGGAGAACCGCGGTGCGTCCTCGATGTGCACGCAGGGCGCCGTCCACGCCGTGCCCGGCACGGCCGCCGACCGGAACGCCGCCGCGGGGAGCAGTTGGCGCAGCGTCTGCCCGGCGTACAGCGCGCCCGCGGCGTCCCCGGCGACGATGCGCACGGCCTCAGGCGTCACTGTGACGGCGTACGCCTCGGCGGCGAGGTGTTCGTCCCGCTCTACGGTGATAGCGGCCCCAGGCGCCGTCTCAGCGCCTCCGGCCGCCCCGGCGAGGTCGAGCACGGCCAGCGCCCGCCGTACGGCGCCGGTCAGCTCCGCCGGGCCTGACACCAGGCCGCCGGGCGTGAACGCGAACGAGCCGGGAGCGGGGCGCACCAGACGAGGGCCAGGAATCAGATCGACCACTCTCAGATCATGCCATTCCGCTCATGATCGGGCCGAGGTGGGCGGGCGCCGCTCGCCGCGGCGCCGGAAGGACCTCAGCCGAGGTAGCGCTCGAGGCCGTCGACCAGGGAGGCGGCGACGCGCTGGCGGAAGCGCGGGTCTCTGAACTTGGCGGCGTCACTCGCGTTGCGCATGTTGCCCGTCTCGATGAAGACCTTCGGCACGGTGGACAGGTTGAGCCCGCCGAGGTCACTGCGGAAGTCGAGCGCGCTCTTGCCGATGTAGGTGGAGTACGGCATGCCGGTGCCCTCGTGGTAGGCCGCCCGGAGCGCGAGGCCGAGCTTTCTGGACCGGGCCACGACCGGGTCGACCGGCCCGTTGATCTTCTTCGGCATGATGACGTGGAAGCCGTGGCCGGACGCGGGCGCGCCGTCGGCGTGCACCGAGATGGCGGCGTTCGCGTGGGCCTTGTTGCCGATGGCCGCGCGCTGGGTGATGCACGGCCCGACGCCGGAGTTGCCGTCGCGGGTCAGCCGGACGGTGGCGCCCTTGGCCTTCAGCAGCTTGACCATGCGACTCGCGACGTCCCAGGTGAAGGCGGCCTCGGAGTAGCCGTCGTTGGTGGCGGTGCCCGTGGTGTCGCAGGGCTTCCACTGGGTGAGGACGTTGACCTTCTTGTTGATGACCTCGGGGTGGCGGTAGTTGCCGCCGTTGTGCCCGGGGTCGATGACGACGACCTTGCCCGCGAGGGGACGGGCGGGCGTCGCGGTGTCGGTCGCGGCCCGCGCCGAGGACGCGCCCGGCTCGGCCGACACGCTCTTCAACCGCGCGGTCGCGGGCGCTCCGGAGCTCTGCGCGCCGGAGCTTCGCGCGTCGGCCCCGGTGGCCGCGGCGCCGGTGGCGCCGCACGCCGTGACGCCCAGCCCGCACAGGGCCAGGAGCGATATGGCCATTGCTCGACCGGTCACGTTGATCCCCTTCGCCGACGACCGTCCGCCTCCAACTTACGCGCAACGCCGCGATGGACCGGCCGGTATGCGGCAACCGGCGCGATCGCCCGGGGATCGCCGGAGGATCACCAGGCGGGCTCGCCCAGGTTCTGCCTCTGAAGCAGCGCGGCCAGCTCTCTCGCGTCCTCGGCGTCCAGGCCGAGGACGACGCGCGGCCGGCCCCACGGATGGTCGATGGAATGGGCGACGTAGCTGGCGACCGACTCGGTGGCGCCCTCCTGGTCCTTGCCGCGGGCGGCCCGCCAGTGGGCCCACGCACGTTCGAGTTCGGCCGCCGCCCGCTGGGCGCAGGAGACCAGTTCAGGATCACGCATGTCTACCCCCGCTCGGACGCCGGCCGCCCGCTGCCCCCGTGACAGCCGCGGGCCGATGGACCGGTCCGGCGCGCCGGGGCCGGCGCCATGCTACGAGTCAACACGGGGACGGTGCCGATCCCTCGGATGTTGACCTAGCCTTGGGGATCACTTGGAGCCGGGCCGGTGCTGTGCCGCACCACCAGGCGCGGCGTCACCTGGCGCAGCCGCGCGGTCTTGCCCGGGTCGGTGATGCGGTCGCTCAGCAGAGCGGCCGCCGACCTGCCCATCGCCCGTCTCGGCTGGTCGAGCGAGGTGAGCGAGATGTGGTGCACCGCGGCCAAGTGGGTGTTGTCATACCCGACCACCGACAGGTCCTCCGGGACGCGCAGGCCGAGCTCGCTCGCCGCGACCAGCACCCCGAGGGCGACGATGTCGTTGGCCGCGAAGATCGCCGTGGGCCGGGGGGTACGTTCCAGAAGAGCGCGAGCCGCGCGACGGCCGCCCTCCTCGGTGAAGTCGCCGTGCTCGACCATGATGTGCGGCGCGAGCCCGTGCCTGCGCATCGCGACCAGGTAGCCCTCGCAGCGGAAGCGGGCCGAGGAGGAAGGGGTGCCCTCGATGTGCGCGATGCGCCGGTGGCCCAGCTCGACCAGGTGGTCGACGGCGAGCCGCGCGCCGAGCTGGTCGTCGTCCACGACGATGTCCACGCCGTCGAGGTCCACGTCGCGCTCGCCGACGACGACCGTCGGGGTGTAGGCGGCGGCCTCGGCCAGGGTCTCGCTGGACGGCGCGACGCCGAGCAGCACCAGGCCGTCCACCCGCAGCTCGAGGAACGCCTCGACGGCCTCCTCCTCGAAGGCCGGGTCCCAGCGGCCGCTGCCGATCAGCAGCCGGAGCCCGTCGCCGTGCAGGCTCTCCTGCAACCCGTCGAGGAACTCCGCGTAGAACGGGTTGTGCAGATCGGCGACGAGCGCGCCGACCAGGTGGGTGCGTCCTTCGACGAGGCTGCGCGCGACCGCGTTGGGCCGGTAGCCGAGCTCCCGCGCCGCTTGCAGCACCGCCTCGCGCCGGTGCTCGCTGACATGAGGCGAGCCCCGCAGCACCAGGGAGACCAGCGACTTCGAGACGCCCGCGCGTTCTGCAACGTTCCGGATCGTCGGCCGGGGACGGGGCCCTTGGGCGTCGCCCAGCCCTCCTTCGGCCGTGCCGAGATCGGGACGGTACCGATCGGTCGCCTGCATGGACGGTCCTGACATGGTTCTCCCCACGCTGAGTGGATGTGCACCTGTCAGACCAAACGATCGAGTCGCGTTGAGGGTACGGGTGTGTTGCGCGGCTCGGCAGATGGTCATTTGGGCCGCGTTATCCGGCACCGCCTTCGATAGTGTGCGCATTGTGGGTGCGACATCAAGGGCCCCAGGTGAGCGAGACAGCGCCGATCCTGGTGACGGACGCCCGGTCCGGCGACGACTGAGCGTGGACCGTCGCCGCGAGGAGCTCATGGCCGCCGCGCTGGAGCTGTTCAGCAAGCGCGATGCCGAAGATGTCTCGATCGACGACGTGGCCAGCGCCGCCGGAGCCTCCCGGGCGCTGGTCTACCACTACTTCGGGGGCAAGCAGGAGCTGTACGTCGCCGCGTTGCGCAGTGCGGCGCTGGAGCTGGAGGAACGGCTGCGGCCCGTGCACGGCGGCACCGCCTTCGAGGAGCTGGCCGCGGGGCTCACCCGCTACTTCGACTTCGTGGAGGACCACGCGGCCGGGTTCGCGGCGTTGCTGCGCGGCGGGCCGGCCAACCGGGCGGGCGAGGTGGGCGAGATCGTCGAGGGGGTCCGCCAGCGCCTGTTCAAGATGATCACCAACCAGTTACGGGTGAGCGAGCCGAGCCCGGCGTTGCGCGCGACGCTGCGGGCGTGGATCGCCTCGGTGGAGACGGCGGGGCTCGACTGGCTGGAGAACCGCGACATCGAGCGGCCCGAGCTGGAGCGCCTGCTCGTCGAGCAGATGGTGGCGCTGCTGGAGGTCGCCGCCCGTCACGACGGCCGGACCGGCGTGTCGCTCGCGGACTTCCCGGGTGAGGACGGGGGCCGGGAGGCGGAAGGGTAGAGGAATGGGCCGGTGGTTCGCCGGCGGGCCCGGCGTCCGCGGAGGCACGGGCAGGAAGCCCTGTCGGCATTGTCCGGCCGCGGGGTGCGGGGCCGTTCGAGGGCGGAGCGCGCGCGGGGAACGGTGATAGGGCTTCCGTGCGGTGGAGGCCCTAAATCCGTTTCCCACCGGGACGCACCCGCATGACCGGGTGAGGTGGCGCCGGGCGGGCGGCGCCGCTCACACCGGATCCATGGCCGCGATCGTGGTCGCCCGGACGCGCAGTCGGGGGCATCTCCTCCCCCGGTGGCCCGGGCCGCCTGACGCGATCATGGGTTCTGTGGACGCGCTCACTCACATGTATGACGCGAGCGCGCCGGTTCTCCCCCCTAGGACCTTGGCGGCTTCCGCCTCACTCCGACCGCTGCTGCGGGATGCCCGCGAGCAGCGCACGGACCTCGGTCTCCCGGTAGCGCCGGTGACCGCCAAGGGTGCGGATGGACGTCAACTTGCCCGCCTTCGCCCACCGAGTAACGGTCTTGGGGTCGACGCGGAACATGGTGGCGACCTCCGCCGGGGTGAGCAGTGGCTCGGCCTCGGGTGTACGAGCTGACATTTGTGCGGCCTCTCCTCCGTGGACCGGCGACAGCGATCCTGCGACTTGTGTTGGCGCTTGTCACGGATGTCCCTCAATGATCCATTAGTACGGATTTTTCTGGACCATATGTGGTATCACCCGATGTGACCATACAGCCACGTAGAGCGATTGGCGAGCCCTGTAAGCACAACGCCTTGTCCACGGGTTGATGTCACGCTCGGTGATTCTAGCGACACGTTTCGTGGTATCGCAGTGAAAACGGCAAACTACTCAGTTCGCAGAAGCGAGCTGGTGACTCCCGTTACCTACTTTTGCAGGTCACGTGCATGATTTGCGGTTCAGTTCGCCGATTCGAGGGCTTGTATTGACTTCCAGCGCACGATCACGCGCTGATACATGGCGAAGGCCAGTTCTTCTTGACCCGTGTCCAGTCCGGTGAGTGCGGCCGCCAGCTCGGCGGCGGACTGGTCGGACTGCAGCGTGGCGTCGTCCATGAGGTGCACCAGGCCGCCGTAGTCGAGCTCCACCAGCGAGTGCGGGTGGAACTCCTCCAGCCAGCGCCCGACCTCCTCCACCTCGGTGAGCGTGCTCACCTCGCCCACGTGCCGCCGGATGACCACCAGCGCCCGCGCGACCCTGCGCCGGGCCTGGGCCATGGAGGTGACGTAGAGCAGGTTGCGCGCCGGGGCGGTCGTGGTCGGCGCCGCCGGCTCGGTGGCCGGCTCCTCCTGGCGGCCGAGGACGAGCCAGCGCTCGGCCGAGTCGAACGGCACGAACCACGGGGCGGGGATGTGCCAGGTGCTGGTGCGGATGTGCGTCCTCAGCGAGGAGGAACCGCCCTGCTGCTTGTAGCGGTCGAAGTCGTCGGCCGTCTGCTCGGCGATGGCGCGGGGGACGAAGCGGTCGGCCAGCTTGACGGGGGTGGCGCCGCGGAAGCGGGCGAAGGCCAGCCAGGAGCGCAGCCTGCTCTGCCACGGGCAGACGTACAGCGTCTCCTCGATGCGGCGAAGGTAGGCGTTCAGGCTTTCGCCGCCGGGCGCCGGCAGCGCCGAGACGCCCAGCAGCCGCCGGACGGCCTCCGCGTGCTCGGCCTCAAGGGCGAACGCGCGGCGCGGCCGGTCCTTGGAGTCGGCGTAGGCCGCCCAGAAGGCGCGCTCGCGTTCGGTGAACGCGGACAACGGCTCGTAGACGCGGAGATAGGCGGCGTAGGGCAGCACATCTCGAATGGTGCCACGTAGCGGCGAGCGGACGCGAGTGAGAACCCCGCCGCGGCGGGAGTGGCGTGCGCTCCGCGGCTCTGACGTGTCGCGATATGGACGATCATGGTGAGCCTCGAGGCGGGCTGGATAGGGTGGTTTCCTCAGATCCGCCGCGATGAGGCGGCGGACGGAAATGACCGGGAGTCACCAAAGTGACCGACGTCTTCGGGCTGTCCCACAAGGACCCGAGCCCAGCCAGCGGACAGGCGCCGCGACACGAGCAGGTCGTCTTCTGCTCCGACGACCGCAGCGGCCTGCACGCCATCATCGCCATCTACAGCACCGCGCTGGGCCCCGGGCTCGGGGGCACGCGGTTCTACCCGTACGAGAGCGAGCAGGCGGCCCTCGCCGACGTGCTCAACCTCTCGCGGGCGATGGCGTACAAGAACGCCCTGGCGGGGCTCGACCTCGGCGGGGCCAAGGCCGTGATCATCGGCGATCCGGCCAGGGACAAGAGCGAGCAGTTGCTGCGGGCCTACGGGCGCTTCATCCAGTCGCTCGGCGGGCGCTACTACACCGCCTGCGACGTGGGCACCTACAGCGAGGACATGGACATCGTCGCCAGGGAGTCCGGCTTCGTCACCGGGCGCACCGTCGCCCACGGCGGCGCGGGCGACTCCTCGATCCTGACGGCGTACGGCGTCTTCCAGGGCATGCGCGCCGCCGCCCAGTACGTCTACGGAGCCTCCACCCTGCGCGGCAGGCGCGTGGGCGTCGAGGGGGTCGGCAAGGTCGGCCACCGGCTGGTGGAGCACCTGCTGGAGGACGGCGCCGAGGTCGTGGTCTGCGACGTCAGCGAGCATGCCGTCGAGCGGGTCCTCGCCCGTCACCCCCAGGTCGAGGTGGTGGCCGACGCCGCCGCGATGAGGCTCGCCGACATCGACGTGTACTCCCCGTGCGCGCTCGGCGGGGCCCTGGACGACGACACCGTCGCCGGGCTGCGCGCCAAGATCGTGTGCGGCGGGGCCAACAACCAGCTCGCGCATCCCGGCGTGGAGAAGCAGCTCGCGGAGCGGGGAGTCCTTTACGCTCCGGACTACGTCGTGAACTCCGGCGGCGTGATCCAGGTGGCCGACGAGATCGAGGGGTTCAACATGGACCGCGCCCGGGTAAAGGCGACGCAGATCTTCGATACGACGTTGAAGATCTTTTCGATCGCTGAGGAGGAAGGGGTACCTCCGGCGGCCGCGGCCGATAGGCTGGCCGAGCGCAGAATGTCGGAAGTCGGTCGGCTTAGGGGTATTTGGCTGGGCCGCTGACCGCGGACGCCCATACGGCGTACCGAGCAGCGCGCAAAACAGGTACGGTTGTAGTCGAACGAGAGCTGGGGCCGGAAGTCAGGCGGCGTCAGCGCGTGGAGCGTTAGCGACGAGGGGTCGGGCACGACCCCGCATGAGGGGGTCGAGCCGATGGGGCGCGGCCGAGCCAAGGCCAAGCAGGTGAAGGTTGCACGCCAGCTCAAGTACAACAGCGGCGGCACCGATCTTGACCGTCTTCGCGAGGAGCTCGGAGTCAATCACGACTCCAACCGACACGATGATGACGTCGTCGATGATGAGCTGGCCGATCGGTACGCCGATTACGCCGGTGACGTCGACGACGATGACGAGGACGACAGGTCCCGTCGCCGTTAGGCGATTTTCGGGTTGACGCCGGCAGGGCACCCGGCGAGCAGTGGCTCGCCGAGTGCCTCATTCGCGCACCGAAATGAGCTCCTTGCCGCCGCAAGCGGCAAGGAGCTCTTCGTCGTGTTCGAGCCTTTCGCCGCCATGTGACGTCAGCCTCATGATCGCCACGGTGACCTTGCGTCACGCGATGCCGCCCGGCGGCCGCCGGCGGTGGCCCGGCGGCCGCGGAGCCCCGGCGCCTCAGGCGGTGAAGCGGGCCGAGCCGGTGCCCTGGACGATCTCGCCGAGCACCCAGGCGTCCTGGCCGGCGTCGCGCAGGGTGGTCAGCGCGAGGTCGGCCGCGTCGGCGGGCACGATCGCGCACATGCCGACGCCCAGGTTGAAGGTGCGGTCCATCTCCTCGCGGGGCACCCCGCCGTACCCGGCGATCACCTCGAAGATCGGCTGTGGCGTCCACGACGAGCGGTCGAGCACGGCGTCGACGCCGGCGGGCAGCGAGCGGGCCAGGTTCGCCGCCAGCCCGCCCCCGGTGATGTGGGCGAAGGCGTGGACCTCCACGGCCCGGGTGAGCGCGAGGCAGTTCAGCGAGTAGATGCGGGTGGGTTCCAGCAGCTCCTCGCCCAGCGTGCGGCCGAGCTCCGGCGGCGAGGAGGCGAGATCCAGGCCGGACGTGCGCAGGACGTGCCGCACCAACGAGTAGCCGTTGGAGTGGACGCCCGAGGAGGCCAGGCCCAGCACCACGTCGCCGACCCGCACGCGGTCGGGGCCGAGGAGCCGGTCGGCGTCCACGACGCCGGTGCCGGCGCCGGCCAGGTCGTACTCGTCCGGGCCCATCGCGCCGGGGTGCTCGGCGGTCTCGCCGCCCACCAGGGCGCACCCCGCCAGCCGGCAACCCTCGGCCACCCCGCCGACGATGTCGGCGATGCGCTCGGGGACCACCTTGCCGCAGGCGATGTAGTCGGTCATGAACAGCGGCTCGGCGCCGCAGACCACCAGGTCGTCCACGACCATGCCGACCAGGTCGACGCCGATCGTGTCGTGCTTGCCGAGCGCCTGGGCGATCATCACCTTGGTGCCCACGCCGTCGGTCGAGGTCGCCAGCAGCGGACGCTTGAACCGCAGCAGCGCCGAGACGTCGAACAGCCCGGCGAAGCCGCTGGCGTCGTCCACGACCTCCGGCCGCCGCGACCGGGCGACCCGGGACTTCATCAGCTCGACGGCGCGGTCGCCCGCCTCGATGTCGACGCCCGCCGCGGCGTAGCTGGTCACCGGACCTCCTCACCGGTCGGCAGGACCGGGGACACGCGGAACACTGGGAGCACAGGGGGCGCTTCGGGCATGGTGGCGCGTCGCGCGCTCACGCCTTGGCCTCGAGAACGAACTTGCCGACGTTGTCGCGGTCGATCGGGATCGGATAGTTGCCGTCGAAGCACGCCCGGCACAGCCGCTCGGTCGGCAGCGTCGTGGCCTCGGTGAGGCCCTCCAGGGAGATGTACCCCAGCGAGTCGGCGCCCAGGGACGCGCGGATCTCCTCCACGGACTTGGACCCGGCGATCAGTTCGGCCTTGGTGGCAAAGTCGATGCCGTAGAAGCACGGCCAGGACACCGGCGGCGAGGAGATGCGCACGTGGACCTCGGTGGCGCCGGCCTCGCGCAGCATCTTGACGATCGCCCGCTGGGTGTTGCCGCGCACGATCGAGTCGTCCACGACCACCAGGCGCTTGCCGGCGATGACCTCGCGCAGCGGGTTCAGCTTGAGCCGGATGCCGAGCTGGCGGATGGTCTGCGACGGCTGGATGAAGGTGCGGCCGACGTAGGAGTTCTTGACCAGGCCCTGGCCGTAGGGGATGCCGCTCTCTTCGGCGTACCCGATGGCGGCCGGGGTGCCCGACTCGGGGGTCGGGATGACCAGGTCGGCCTCGACCGGGTGCTCCCTGGCGAGCCGGCGGCCCACCTCGACCCGGGTGGCCTGCACGCCGCGCCCGGCGATGGTCGTGTCGGGACGGGCCAGGTAGACGTACTCGAACAGGCAGCCCTTGGGCTCGGCCAGCGCGAACCGGCGCGAGCGCACGCCCTGCTCGTCGATGGTGAGCAGCTCGCCCGGCTCGATCTCGCGGACCAGGCTCGCGCCCACGATGTCGAGCGCGGCGGTCTCGGAGGCCACCACCCAGCCGCGTTCGAGGCGGCCGAGCACCATCGGGCGGATCCCCTGCGGGTCGCGGGCGGCGTACAGGGTCTTCTCGTCCATGAAGACCAGGGAGTAGGCGCCCTTGACCTGCGGGAGCAGCTCGGCCGCGGCGTCCTCGATGGACTTGGAGCGGTCGTGCGCGAGCAGTGTGGTCAGCACCTCGGTGTCGGTGGTGGCCCTGATCGCCCCGGTCGGCAGCCGCAGGGCCAGATCGGGAGTGTTGATCAGGTTGCCGTTGTGGGCGAGCGCGAGACCGCCGCCTTCGGTGGAGCTGAGCGTCGGCTGGGCGTTCTCCCACACGCTGGAACCGGTCGTGGAGTAGCGGCAGTGCCCGATCGCCAGGTGTCCGCGCAGGGTTCCGAGGACCGACTCGTCGAAGACCTGGGCCACCAGGCCCATGTCCTTGTAGACGAGGATCCTGCTGCCCTCGCTCACCGCGATGCCCGCGGACTCCTGCCCGCGGTGCTGCAACGCGTACAAGCCGTAGTAGGTGAGTTTGGAGACGTCCTCCCCGGGGGCCCATACGCCGAAGACACCACAGGCGTCTTGCGGCGCGCGGTCACGGGGGTCAAGGTCATGGCCGAGCCGGCCGTCGCCTTTTAGCACGTGCTTCAGTCTAAGTTGGCCCTGTCCGCTGCCGGTAATCCGGGTCCGGGCAAGGCGCGGCGTCCGTGCGGAATGGGGCCTTCGCGTGGCGCTTTGGGGAAAGATCTCCGCCATTTTGCCGTGTCGGCCGGACCGGGCGCACCACGCCGGGGGAGAGTGGTGGCACCCGGCATGCCCATACAGGTCGAAAGAGCGCACTGTGACGACACCTGGCGACCCGAACACCTCCCAGCCCTGGGGCGAATCTCGGGGCGGCACGCCGCCCGGAGGCGCACAGCCTCCGTACGGCGGCGAGCACGGCGGGGCGTACCCGGGTGGACCGCCCACCGGCGGTCAGCCTCCTTACGGTGGTCAGCCTCCGTACGGCGGACCGCCTCCGGGGACGCCGCCCGGAGGGACGCCGCCGTACGGGACGCCGCCCTACCAGGGCCCCTACGGAGAGCGCCCGCCCGGAGGCGGCGGGCTCGGCACGGCGGCGCTCGTGCTCGGCATCATCAGCCTGTTCTTGCTGCTCATCTGCGGCCTGGGTGTGCTGACGGCGATCGCCGGCCTGATCGTCGGGATCGTCGCGGTGGCGAAGAACAGCAACCGGGGCCGCGCGATCGCCGGGATCGTGCTGAGCGCGCTCACGATCGTGCTGGCGATCATCGGCTTTGTGTGGTTCCTCGGCAATTTCAGCGAGTGCTTCAACCTGCCGACGCAGGTGGAGGTGCAGCAGTGCGTGGAGCGCAAGCTGGGCGTGAACGTGGAGAACCCGTCCCAGTGACCCCCGGGGAGAGCCCCGGTGACCCGCGTGCCCCCTGGGCGGGCCTCGGTGGGAGCGGCGGGGCTCAGGGCAGGGGCAGGTGCTCCGACAGGTCGGCCCGGGCGCCGCTGGCGCTGATCCTGCCCGCGTCCATGGCCTCGTGCCAGGCGACGCGGCCGGTGGCCAGTTCGAGCCAGGTGAGCGGGTCGGTCTCGACGACGTTGGGCGGGGTGCCGCGGGTGTGCCGGGGGCCCGCCACGCACTGCACCGCCGCGTACGGCGGCACGCGCACCTCGACCGTCCGGCCCGGGGCCCGCTCGGCCAGGCGCTCCAGCAGGTGCCGGACGGCCAGGCGCGCGACGTCGCGCTCGGGCCGCAGGCCCTGGTCGTAGACCCGCAGCACGACCTGCACGGCGGCGTCGGGCGCGCCCTGCGCGGGCCCGTCGTAGGGATGCTCCCCGAGCTCGGCGAGCTGCGCGTCGAGCGCGGCCCGCACCTTCTCCACGTCTACCTTGCGAGCGGCCACGCCTTCCATCATGGCGGCTCCGGGCGCCGGATCGTCCCGCACGGGCGGCCTGCCCGTGCGGGACGGGCGTGCGTCCTCAGGCGGCCGTCACAGGGCGACGGCGGCCGCCGCCTCGCCGGGCGCGTCGAGGCGGAAGGCCGCCGTCCGGCCGGCCGCGGTCACCTCGTACTCGCCGAGGAAGCCGTTGAACCGCACCCGGCCCTGGTCGTCGGTGGCCATCGTGGTGGGCGGGAGCCACCACTCGCCCTTGACCAGCGAGTGCAGCGCGTCGTAGGAGGGCTTGCGGGTGCCGTCGAGCCGGACGAAGCCGCCCGGCGCGCCCAGCCAGCCGCCGTCCGACATGCCCCAGTACGTCATCGCCTCGACCGACGGGTGGGACAGGAGGGTCTTGTAGTGGCGCACGATCTCGTCGGCCTGGCGGGCCTCGCCCTCGGGAGTGGAGGGCCACTCGGGGATCTGGTAGTCGTTCAGGTCCTCGATGTCGGCGGGCATGATGTGGCCCGACACCAGCGTCGTCTCGGTGAAGTGGATCGGCAGGCCGTAGCGGGCGAAGCGGTCGATGGTGGCGAGGGTCCTCTCCTCGCCCCAGTAGCCCTGGTGCATGTGGCTCTGCAGGCCCAGCGCGTCGATCTTGATGCCGGCCTCCAGCACGCCCTCGATCAGGCACTCGTAGGCGGCGGACATGTCGAAGTCGTTGAGCAGCAGCGTGGCGTTCGGGTTGGCCTCGCGCGCCGCGTCGAAGACCATGCGCACCATGGGGATGCGGCCGATCTCGCGGCAGACGCGGGTGATGCCGTTGTCGTACTTGTCGAAGATCGGCATGATGACGACCTCGTTGATGACGTCCCACATGTCGACCAGGCCGGCGAACCCGCCCACCTCCCGCCGGATGCGCGCCGCCTGTTCGCGGGCGATCTCGGCGTTCGGCAGGTCCATCAGCCAGTCGGCCGTCACGGTGTGCCAGGCCAGCGGGTGGCCCTTGACCGGGACGCCGCGGTCGGCGAACCACCGCGCCGTCTTGCGCAGCCGCTCGGTGTCGGGACGGCCCCGGACGGTCTCGAAGCGCCCCCAGTAGAACGGGAGCGTGGCGAAGTTGAACACGTCGAACCACAGCTCGGCCAGGTGCTCGGCCTGGGCGGCGGAGGCCTCGCCCAGCGACCCGGTGACGCCGCCGGGGCCGGCCTGCTCCTCGGCGGACAACTCGCCGTTGGCGAGCGGGATGAAGTCGAACCCGATGCATCCGAACAGGAACTTGTGGCCGCGCTGTGCCACGACCACCTCCTGGCCTGCCAGCGGGGACCCGTCCACGGTGACCGTGAGGGTGGCGTCGGCGGTGCGGTGCTCGGTGATCGAGGGGTCGGCGGGGTGGGCCGGTCCGGCGTGCGAGGGCATGGGGACGTCCTCCAGGGGGTCGGGAGGGATGTGACCGGGCGGGGCGGCAGGGTCCCGCGGCCGTCGCCGCGGGCGCGGTCCTGGCCCGCCCGGGTCCCACTCTAGAAGCACCTCGTCGGCGGCCGCCGCCGCCATGGTCACCCGGATCAGCTCATCTCGTCCTGCGGGGCCGAGGGGGTGGGGGTGGGGGTGGGCACGCCGTTCGGCAGGGCGCTGCCCTTCTTCCACTGGGTCCAGGTGAGCTGCCAGTAGCTCCAGCCGTTGCGCCAGTCGAGCTTGCGCTTGGTGCCGGTGACGGTGACGACGTCGCCGCGCTGGGCGATGCCGTAGAACCACCTGGCGCCCGCGGGGGTGGCCCGCACGCAGCCGTGGCTCTGGTTGGACCTGCCGAGGAACTGGTAGTCGCCCGCGCTCTGGTGGACGTACTCGCCGCTGCTGGAGATGCGCACCGCCCAGGGGATCTCCAGCTTGTAGTACAGCGGGTCCTTGGGGTCGGTGACGCCCATCCAGGCGGACGTCATCGTCTCCACGGGCTTTTTGCCCATGGTCAGGTGGACGCCGCTGGTGGTGAGGTAGACGTCCACGCCGTTCCTGACCAGCCCGCCGCGCCCGGCGCTGATCGGGATGGTCTTGACCGTTTTGCCGTCGCGGCGCACCTTCATCACGTGCTTCTTGGTGTCGACCACCGAGACGTTGGCGGTGCCGATGGCGAAGCGGCGGCTGACGTCCTTGACGGCCTGGTTCCCGGCGATCTGCGAGAGGCGGGCGCTGAAGAGCACCTTCTGGTGCGGCTTCCAGTACGTCCGGGTGCGGTACACCACCTGGCGGTCGGAGACCCAGCGCCAGGCGCCCTCGACGGGCTTCTCGGCCTGGACCTGCAGCACCGTCTCGACGGCCGCCTTGTTCTTCACGTTCCTGTCGAAGGTCACGATGATCGGGGAGCCGACGCCGATCTTCTCGGTCTTCTCGCCCATCGGGGTGATGTCGGTGATGCGCAGGGGCTGCGCCTGCAACCGCCGCAGGGAGACGCCGGCGGCCCTGGCCTGCCCGGCGCCGCCCGTCGCGGCGGGGGACGGGTCGTCCGTCGCCCGGGGATGGACGCTGGTCTCGGTCGTGCCCCTGCCCGGCGCGGGTTGTGCGGTGCGCACGTCCGCCGAGCAGGCCGCCGCGGTGACCAGGGCGGCGATGGCCAGCAACGCGGGGGCCGTCCGCTTCAGGGGGTTCACTCTCTACTCCTCATATACGCGCTTCGCTCCGGATGTCATCCATTGCGTCTCTTATGTGAGACACCCGGAAAGCGCGTTATGTGCGCCAACGACCAATCACGATCACGTAACGATGGGCGGCGTCGGCGTTTGGCCGCCGGTTCCGGCGCCCCGTCCGGCCGCGCGAAACGCCGGGCGGAGCAGGCCGGATCGTCCTCGCGACCGGGGCGCCCGGACCGTCAGGCCACCGGCTCGGGGACGGGCTCGGGGGCCGGTCCGGCGGGCTCGCGGGCGGCGCCGGCGGAGGCCGGAACGGCGTCCGCCCGCCGCGTGCGCAGCGACACCAGGCTGACCGGCACCCCGACCGCCACGATCGCCGCCGCGACGATGAGCGAGAGCCGGTACCCGTCCAGGAACGCCGTCAGCGGCGCGGCGCCGGCGGCGGCGCTCGCGCTGGCCCGCGCGCTCAGGACCGCCCCGAGGACCGTGACCCCGAGCAGGCCGAACACCTCGCGGGAGACGTTCAGCACGCCGGAGGCCAGGCCGGCGCGCTCGGCGGGCAGCGCGCCGAGGATGGCGCTGGTGAGCGGGACGAGCATCCCCGCCCCGAGCCCGTACAGCATCAGCCAGGGGAACAGGCTCATGTAGGTCCCGTGCCGGCCGATGGTCGACATCGCGGCGATCGCCACGGCCATCGCGCCGAGCCCGGCGGCGACCGTGACGGCCGTCCCGAGGCGCGCGGCGATGCGCGGGGCGACGGTGGCGAGGGCCGCCATGAGCAGGGCCATGGGGACGAAGGCCGCCCCCGCCTCGGTGGGGGAGAAGCCCAGGACGTTCTGCAGCCACAGGGCGGTGAAGAAGTAGATGCCGAAGACGCCGAACGCCCACAGGCCCATGGCCAGCGTGCCGCCGCTGAAGACCCGGTCGCGGAACAGCGACAGGTCCATCATGGGCTCGCGCGAGCGGGACTCCAGCAGCACGAACGTCGCGGCGGCCACCGCGGCGAGCGCGAAGGCGCCCAGGATGGGGGCGGAGGTCCATCCCTCGCCGTCCCCCTCGATCAGCGCGTACGTCAGCGCGAACAGCGCGGCCGACGACGTCGCGAGGCCCGGCAGGTCCAGCCGGCGCCGCGCCGGCGTGCCGGTCCGGCCGATGGACCAGGCGGCGAGGGCCATGGTGATGACCCCGATGGGCACGTTGATCAGGAAGATCCAGCCCCAGTGCCAGTTCTCGCTGACGAACCCGCCGGTCACCGGGCCGAGCGCGAGGGCCAGGCCGCCGATCGCGCTCCACACGCCCACCGCGATCCCGCGTTCGCGGGCGTCGGGGAAGGTGAGCGAGAGCAGCGCCAGCGCCGACGGGGCCAGCAGCGCCGCTCCGACGCCCTGGGCGGCCCTGCTCAGGATGAGCGCGGTCCCGTCCCCGGACAGGCCGGCCGCCGCCGAGGCCAGCGTGAACAGCGCCACGCCGGCGAGGAACACCCGCCGCCGGCCGAAGACGTCCGCGAGCCGGCCCCCGGCCATGAGCAGTCCGGCGAAGACCAGAATGTATCCGCTGACGATCCACTCCAGCCCGGAGATGGTCAGCCCCAGCTCCCTCTGGATGGTGGGGAGCGCCACGTTCACCACGTTGTTGTCCAGATAAGTCATGAAGGTGGCCAGCGAGACCGCCACCAGCGCCCACCAACGACGTTGCACAGCTTCTCCTCTACGACGTACTTGTACGGCGTACATGTACGTCGTACAGCAGACCTTGTACGTTGTATAGTTGTCAAGTGGCCCAGGAGAAACTGACCCGCGAGACGGTCGTCGAGCAGGCATTGGCGCTCGCCGACCAGGAGGGCGTGGACGCGGTGACGATCCGCCGGCTCGCGAGCCTGCTGGCGGTCACCCCGATGGCCCTCTACTGGCACTTCAAGAACAAGGAAGAGCTGATGGCGGCGCTCGCCGAGCACGTCCTGTCCGGCGTGACCGCCGACGTCTCCCCCGGCGACCCGTGGCAGAGACGCCTGCGCGTGATCGTCGAGGCCGTCGTGCGGGCGATGCGCGACAACCCGTGCGTGCCCGACCTGCTCGGCGCGGTGAAGGACAAGCACGAGCTCGAGAGCTTCAACCGCGCGACCGAGGCGACGCTGGACGTGCTCGCGGAGGCCGGGTTCACCTCGCGCGAGGCGTTCGCCGTCTCCTCCTACCTGCTCAACGGCGTGACGGCCCTGGTGAAGGGGTGCCCGCTGTGGACCGGGGAGCCCAGAGAGGCCGAGGAGCGCCGGCTGCGCCGGCTCAAGCTGGAGTCGATGCCCGGCGACCGCTACCCGCGCATGATCCAGTACGGCGGCACGCTGAGCGAGCCGCCGGACATCGACGGCTACTACGGCTTCGGCGTCGACCTGCTCCTGCGCGGCGTCGAGGCCATGGCCGCGCGGCGCCCCGGGCCGGCCTAGCGAACCGGGTCCAGCGAACCGAGGTCCGGCGGGTCCGGTCCGGCCGGCGGGCCCCTGGTCAGGGCAGTGCCGGGCGCCGGGGGCGGGCGCAGGCGGCGGTGACGACGCCGGCGAGCGCGACGCACGCGAGCACCAGGTAGGTCCGCTGGAAGCCGGACATCAGCTGCGCCACCGCCACCGGGGACAGGCGCGAGAGGGTGCCGGCGTAGACCAGGCCGCGCAGCTCGGGCGACAGCGCGCTGCTGAGCACGGTCAGTGTCGTCGCCACGCTGAGCACGATGCCGACGTTCATGATCATCAGGCGGAAGCCGTTCACCACGCCGAGGCTCCCCGGCGGCAGGGCCCTCATGACCTGGGTCGTGTTGCCGGTGAGGAAGGTCCCGTTGCCGCCCCCGGCGAGGAACAGGCCGATGGCGATGATCCAGTACGGACTCGCGCCGCCGGTCGTGAGCATCAGGCACGCCAGCCCGGCGAAGTTGAGCACGCAGCCGCCGACCGACAGCAGGTAGGGCGAGATCCGGCGGCCCAGGGCGCCCGCGATGGGCGAGGCGACCGCCATGCCGACCGGCACGGGCAGCACCGCGAGCGCCGCGGTGAAGGCGTCAAGGCCGCGGGCGGCCTGGAAGTACAGCGCGACCAGCAGCACCAGGGCCGAGCGCGACAGGGCGGTGCAGAACGAGGCCAGGTTGGCGAAGGTCAGCATGCGCTCGCCGAACAGCCGCAGGTCCAGCACCGGGTGCGACGCGCGCCGCTCGACCAGGACCAGCAGCGGCGCCAGCACCAGGAAGACCAGCCCGCCGACCAGCACGACGGGGCTGGACAGTCCGCGCGACCCGGCCTCCGACAGGGCGATCAGGGCGGCCGACAGGGCCGCGAAGACGATGAGGTTGCCGGCCGCGTCCACCGGCGTGCGGGCGCCGGTGGGCACCCTGCGCAGCGTCGCCCACCCCCAGACCAGCGCGATCACCCCGGGCGGGACGTTCGCCCAGAAGACCCACTGCCAGCCGGCGGTGTCGGCGATCAGCCCGCCCAGGGTGGGCCCGGCGAGCTGGGCGACCGACAGGGTCCCGATGTAGACGCCCATGCCCTGGCTGAGCCGGTCGGGCGGGAAGGCGTCGGTGATGATCACCGTGCCGTTGGCGAGGATCATCGCCGCGCCGAGCGCCTGGAGCCCCCGCATGGCGATCAGGAAGCCGACGTTCGGCGACAGCCCGGCCAGCAACGAGCACAGGGTGAACAGCGCGAACCCGACCAGGTAGACCTCGCGCCGCCCGAGCAGGTCGGCCACCCGGCCGAAGAAGACCAGCGTCGCGGTGCTGACCAGCAGGTACGACAGCAGGATCCAGGAGGAGGCGAACGCCCCGGCCTCGAAGTGTCGCACCACCGCGGGCAGGGCCACATTGAGGGTGCTGGCGTTGACGCCGATGAGGGCCAGCCCGAGGCTGGTCACCGAGCAGACCCGCCACGCGTAACGGAGCCTGCGCGCGTACTCGGGGGTGCCGGGAAGCAGGTCCGCGGTCCGATCAAGCGGGTGGGCGACCATGCCCCCCAGTCTGACGTACGCCGTACGTCCCGATTAACCCATTAATCCCCCTCAACGGGCGCGCTTGCGGAGGCCTTCGAGGTCGTAGATGACCACGCGGCGCCGGCCCGTCTCGATCAGGCCGCGGTCGCGCAGCGAGCGCAGCGCCTTGCTGACGGCCTCGCGGGAGGCGCCGGTCCAGCCGGCCAGCTCGTCCTGCGACAGCGGCAGGGCGACCCGCACGCCGCCGTTGGCGGGCTCGCCGAACCGCTCGGCCAGCTCCACGAGCCGGGTGGCCACCCGGCCGGTGGTGTCGAACGCGCCGTACTCGACCCGCTTGCGGTCGGAGTCGCGCAGCCGGCCCACGACCAGCTGTAGCAGCAGCACCGCCACCCGGCCGTGGTCGTTCAGGAAGCCGGAGAAGTCGCGGACGACGACGCCCTCGACGGGCTCCAGGGCGGTCACCGTGCCCGAGCGCGGCTCACCGCTGATGACCGACATGTCGCCCAGCAGCGCTCCAGGGCCGCGGATCGCCAGCACGACCTCGGTGCCTCCCGCGGTGTAGGAGGACACCTTGACCCGCCCGGAGGTCAGCACGAGCGCCCAGTCGGAGGTGTCACCCTCGCTCATGACGGTCGTGCCGCGGTCCCACCGCCTCTTGCGGCCGGCGGCGCACAGGTCGTCGGCCTCCTCCTTGGTGAGCAGGGACAGGAACTCTCCAGGCTCGGTCGGCGTGGACGTCATCGTTCCTCCAGGGTGAGGGGCAACGCTCGAATCATGCCGCGCCCCTGCGGTGCGGTCACGGTCGTTTTCCCGGTGCGGGGGCCCGCGGTTCGCGTACTTCTACCGTCTCGCGGCGCACGGTGGTCAGTCGAGCGAGGACAGGACGAACGCCTCGACGCTCTGCTCCTTGCCCTTGAGGCTCAGCTCGCCCAACGACCGTACCTCGGCGCCCGCGCCGATCTGCTCACGGGTCGTGGCCCCGATGACCACCGTCCCCGGCTCGGCCATCCCCTCCAGTCGCGCCGCCACGTTCACCGCGTCGCCCATCGCGTTGAACCCGCGCAACTCGGGGCTGCCGATGTTGCCCACCAGCGCCAGGCCGGTGTTGATGCCGATGCGGAACCGCGGATAGCCGGGGTTGCCCGCGGCGATCTCCTCGGCGGCGGCCTGCATCTCAAGAGCCGCGCGGGCGGCGTGCGCGGCGTGGTCGGCCTGCGCCGCCGGGGCGTTGAACAGCGCGAGCAGCGCGTCGCCCACGAACTGCACGATGGTTCCGCCGTGCCGCAGGACGCAGGGCACCGCGGCGGCGTGGTAGCGGTTCAGCATCTCCACGATCTCGCCGGGCGCCACCCGCTCGGAGAAGGAGGTGAAGCCCTTCAGGTCGGCGAACAGCGCGGTCAGCTCCACCAGCGAGCCGCCGAGCGCCGCCTGGTCGGGGTCGGCGAGCAGGGATGCCGCCACGTCCGGCGACATGTACTGCCGGAACAGCGTCTCCAGTTCGCGGTACAGGCGGGCGTTCTCCAGCGCGATCGAGAGCTGGCTGGCCAGGGTGGCGGCGAGCGCCTCGTCCTGGCGCGTGGTGCCCACGGGGACCTCCAGCGCGCCGGCCACCACGCCCTTGACGGTGAGCGGGTGGATGACCCGGCCGTCGCCGCTGATCGTCTCGGTGGCCTTGAACTCGTCCACGCCGTACGCGCGCTCGCCCAGCGTGATCGCGCCGTGCGACACCAGGCCGATGCGCACGTCCCCGTAGGCCTGGCGGACGCGGCCCAGCGCCTCGGCGAGCAAGGTGTCCTCGCCCAGGCCGACGCGCGCCTGCCGGCCCACGTCGACCAGCGCGCCGAGGCGCAGCGACAGTTCGCGCTCGGCCGCGAGCGCCTGTCCGGCGCGGTCGAGCACGGCCGCCTGGCCCTCGTTCAGCCGGAACTTGCCCGCCAGGCGCAGCGCGACGGGCGTCCGGGACGCCGTGCCGCTTTCGCCCATGCGCCGCAGGTGGCCGACGAGCTCCTCCAGCGCCTGGTCGTACTGCCCCTGGATGCGGCGGATCGTCGCCGCGAGCGTCACCGAGTCGAACAGGCCCTGGCTGGAGCCCTCGCGGCGGAACTGGATGTAGGAGCTGTAGGCGACGAACGCGAAGGCGCCCACCAGCAGCAGGTGCCACTCCCACCACGACAGCAGCCAGTTGGGCCGGAAGAACCCGGCGACCATCGCCTCGCTGAGCAGCGCGTACGCGGTCATCAGGCTCACGAGCATCGCCGAGGGCCTGCGGCGGTGGATGCGGAACATCTGCACCGCCGACAGGGCGAACAGCGCGGCGCCGATCCAGGAGAACGCGCCGATGGTGGCTCCGCCGGGCGGCGGCGGCGCGCTGAGCGGGGTCAGGCCCTCGATGAGCGAGGCCGCGCCCCACACCACCAGGACCACCACCAGGGCGGCCCGCAGCAGGTCGCCGCTCCTCAGCACGGCGGCGGCGGCGCGTTCGCCGAGCGGCAGGGAGGAGGCGAACGCCAGCACCGACGCCACCATCAGCCCGACCGGCTGCCCGATGTCGAAGCCGTAGCTGCCGGTCTCCAAGATGATCCGCGGCGTCGACAGACCGTGGAGCAGGAAGAAGCCGGCGCTGCTCAGGAAGACCAGCGACACCAGCAGCAGTCGGGCGTCCTTGTGCCGGGTGGCGGCCTGGCTGATCATCGCGCCGAGCACGACGTTGACGCCGGCCACCAGCACGATCAGCCAGAAGTGGCTCGGCGGATGCTCCCAGCGCGCGTTGAGCCGGGCGGGGAAGGCGAGCAGCAGCCACAGGCCGAGCAGCGGCACGGCCAGGTGCATGGCCCACACGATGCCGCGCACCGGGTGCGTGGCGGGCGGCAGATAAGGCGAGAACGCGAGCCCGTCCTCCCCGCCGGCGGCCTCGCTCCCGGCGATGGCCGTGCGGTCCTCCGCACCGGCAGGCCCGTCGTCCGCGCGGGCGCCCTCGTGTTCGGCACCGGCCACCTGGACGTCCCCCCAGGCGCCTTCGGCCCCCGCATCAGCGGTCCCGGCCTTCATGCCGGCGGTCCCGCTCTCCGGGACGGCGGTCCCGCTCTCCGGGACGGAGATCGCGCTCTCCGCGCCGGGGGTCGCGCTTTCCGTGACAGGGGCGCTTTCCGGGACGGGGGCCGCGTCCTTCTCGGCGGTGCTCGTGCCGGAGGCGCCGGCGGGCGTCCGGGACGGCCGGCTCACCGTGGAGGTGCGAGGCATCGGGGTCTTCGCCGGGACGACCCTCTCGAACTGCACCGTCTTCGCCGCGTCACCCGTGCCCGGGTGGTCAGGGCCCGTCCCGGCCGCCGGAGTCGCAGCGCCGCCGGTCTCGCCGGCGCCCTCGCCGGAGGACTTCCCCGCGGTCTTTTCCGCGGCGAGCCGCCCGTCGGGCCGCACCTCCGCCTGCCCCTCGGCCTGTATCTCGGCCTGCCCTTCCGGCCGCCCCTCCGCGTGCCCTTCGGCCTGCTTCGAGGCCGCACCCCCGGTCGGCGTCACGTCGTGGCGGGGCACGGTGTCCGCCTCCGCCTCGGAGTCGGTGGTCGCGCGTGTGTGATCATTCGACGGCACGGTTGCCTCCGCATCAGCCAGTCGAGTCCCCCCGAACGTGCCGATTATCCCGTCAGTCCACGTTGTGGGCGAACGAAGGGTTCAGCCGGAGGTATATCGAGACGGAACTGAGCTGCGGCTTTGGGGGGTATGACCGAAACTTCGGTTACTTTGGCGATGCCTGGTGCCATTAGTCCCGTTAATGGGTGACCGGTTCAGCTCACCAAGGCGGTGGATCTTCTGTGGGGGATCCACCGCCTTGCCGTGACCGTCTCGTCAGGAGGAGAACACGGCCGGGAGCGTCGCCTCGTGGACCGCGCGAAGCTCCTCCACCGGGATCGAAAGGACGCCCTCGACGGTGAGCGCGGAGCCGCCGGTCGTGCCCAGGCAGTACGCGGGCACCTCGCGCCGGGCGCACAGGTCGGCGAGCTCGTCGTAGGACTCGGGCCGCACCGCGAGCAGAACCCGTGCCGTGGACTCGCTGAACAGATCGGTGAAGGCGTCGCCGCCGGGGAGCTGCACGGCGGCTCCCACACCGCGGGCCATGCACGCCTCGGCCAGCGCGATGGCCAGGCCGCCGTCCGACACGTCGTGCGAGCCGTCGACCAGCCCGCGTCCCGCGGCCTCGACCAGGACGCCGGCCAGGGCGCGCTCGGCCTCCAGGTGGACCGCCGGGGGCAGCCCGCCCAGGTGACCGTGCGCGACGTGCGCCCACTCGGAGCCGCCGAACTCGTCCCGGGTGTCGCCGAGCAGCACGATCTTCAGGCCGGGGGCGGTGAACCCGTGACGGACGCGGGCGCGGACGTCGTCCAGCACGCCGAGCACCCCCACGACCGGGGTCGGGTGGATCGGCGTGGAACCGGTCTGGTTGTAGAACGAGACGTTGCCGCCGGTCACCGGCACACCCAGGGTCTTGCAGGCGTCGGCGAGGCCGCGCACGGCCTCGGCGAACTGCCACATCACCTCGGGGTCCTCCGGCGAGCCGAAGTTGAGGCAGTTGGTGACCGCGAGCGGGCGCGCCCCGGTGACCGCCACGTTGCGGTACGCCTCGGCCAGCGCGAGCTGGGCGCCGGCGTAGGGGTCGAGCTTGGCGTAGCGGCCGTTGCCGTCGGTGGCCAGGGCGATGCCGCGGTCGGTCTCCTCGGCGCCGGGCATGACCTCGCCGATGCGCAGCACGCCCGCGTCGGCCGGCATGGCCAGCACGGTGTTGCCCCGCACGTAGCGGTCGTACTGGGAGGTCACCCACTCTTTGGAGGCGAGGTTGGAGGAGCCGAGCAGCGTCAGCAGGGCCGCCCGCAGGTCGCCGGGACGCTCCAGCCGCGCCGGGTCGTCGGCGTTGAGCGCCGCCTGGCCCGCCGGCTCGTGGAACGGGCGCTCGTACACCGGGCCGTCGTCGGCGGCGGTGCCCGGCGGGATGTCGACGATGACCTCGTCCTTCCAGGTCATCACCAGCCTGCCGGTGTCGGTCACCTCGCCGATCACCGTGGCGGGGACGTCCCACCTGGCGCAGATCGCCATGAACGCGTCGATGTCCTCGGGGGTCACCACGGCCATCATGCGCTCTTGCGACTCGCTCATCAGGATCTCCTCGGGGAGGAGCGAGGGGTCGCGCAGCGGCACCAGGCCGAGGTCCACCGACATGCCGCCGGTGCCCTTGGCGGCCAGCTCGGTCGTGGCGCAGGACACCCCGGCGGCGCCGAGGTCCTGGATGCCGACGACGACGTCGGCCTCGAACAGCTCCAGGCAGCACTCGATGAGGAGCTTCTCCATGAACGGGTCGCCGACCTGGACGGCGGGCCGCTTGGCGTGCGACTCGTCCTCGAAGGTGGCCGAGGCGAGCACCGACGCGCCGCCGATGCCGTCGGGGCCGGTGCGCGCGCCGAACAGCACGACCTGGTTGCCCGGCCCGGGCGCCGTGGCCAGCTTGATCTGGTCCTTGCGCAGCAGGCCGACGCACAGGGCGTTGACCAGCGGGTTGCCGATGTAGCACGGGTCGAAGGCCAGCTCGCCGCCGATGTTGGGCAGGCCGAGGCAGTTGCCGTAGGAGCCGACGCCCTCGACGACGCCCGGCAGCACGCGCCGGGTGTCGGGGGCGTCCAGGGCGCCGAAGCGCAGGGCGTCCATGACCGCGACCGGCCGCGCGCCCATCGACATGATGTCGCGGACGATGCCGCCGACGCCGGTGGCCGCGCCCTGGTGCGGCTCGACGTACGACGGGTGGTTGTGCGACTCGATCTTGAAGGTGGCCGCCCAGCCGTCGCCGATGTCCACCACGCCGGCGTTCTCGCCCATGCCGACCAGCAGCGCCTCGGACTCGGGGGCCTTGGTGCCGAACTGGCGCAGGTGCACCTTGGAGGACTTGTAGGAGCAGTGCTCGCTCCACATGACCGAGTAGATGGCCAGCTCGGAGGAGGTCGGCCGGCGTCCGAGGATGGCGCGCACGCGCTCGTACTCCTCGGCCTTCATGCCGAGCTCGGCGTAGGGCTGCGGCTCGTCGGGGGTCTCGTTGGCCCGCTTGACAGAGTCGATCATGTGTTCTCCTCGCGCGTCACCCGCGCACGCCGTGGTCGTCGCCTCACAGGTTCACGAACTTCTTCAGGATCGAGGTGAAGAAGCCGCGTCCGTCGACGCTGGGAGCGCCGGTCAAGTCCTCGACGGCGTGCTCCGGGTGGGGCATGAGGCCGACGATGTTGCCCGCCTCGTTGCTGATGCCGGCGATGTCGTTCATCGAGCCGTTCGGGTTGCCGCCGAGATAGCGGAACACGACCTGGCCGCCGGCCTCCAGGGCGCCGATCGTCGCGGCGTCGGCGACGTAGCGGCCCTCGCCGTGCTTGACCGGCAGCAGGATCTCCTGACCGGAGGCGTAGTCGCCGGTCCAGGCCGTGGCGGCGTTCTCCACGCGGACGCGCTGGTCGCGGCAGATGTAGTGCAGGCCCTCGTTGCGGGTGAGCGCGCCGGGCAGCAGGTGCGCCTCGCACAGGATCTGGAAGCCGTTGCAGGTGCCGAGGACCGGCAGCCCCGCCCGGGCCGCGGGGATCAGCTCCTCCATCAGCGGCGCGAAGCGGGAGATGGCCCCGCAGCGCAGGTAGTCACCGTAGGAGAACCCGCCGGGCAGGAAGACGGCGTCCACGCCCTTGAGGTCCCGGTCGGCGTGCCACAGCGGCACCGCCTCCCCGCCCGCGTGCCTGACGGCGCGCGCCGCGTCCTGGTCGTCCAGAGTTCCGGGAAAAGTGACCACGCCCACACGGGCAGCACCCATGGTCTCGTACCCCTCCACATGAGAGCGCCGCGCCGGCGTCTCACTCAGCGACGGCGGCCTGCGGCGGTACACCACAGGCTACCTGCTGCCCCTGAGCGACCGACGCAGGGCACCATCAGGTCGTCGGCGGGGCCGGGCGGAGCGTCGGCCCGCCATCAGTGATGGGCTGCGATCGGCTCCGACGGGCCGTTGAGCGCCCATCCTCGCTCGGCGTGACGCATCGCGGTGAGAAGGTCCTGAGCGGTGCGGGCCTCCACCACCAGTGGCTCCGGGGTCGGGTACAGCGCCAGCGCGTAGAAGCGGCGGCTCCACGGCCCGTACATGACCGTCCAGAACCGCTCCATGCGGTTCAACAGGACGGCGGCGGCACGGTCGGCCAGGTCGGGATCACCGTGATCGGCGGGCTCGATCTCGACGTACGGCCGCCCGAGGGCGTGCCGGCCGACTCGCTTGCCACGACCGCGCCCGAACAGGCGCCGCAGACGCTTCACCACAGGCCAGGACCTTCTCTTGATCGGACGAATCGACGTTCGACGAGTGTCAGCTCCAGGTAATCATATGGTGACGTTCCGTCATGCCGTTTCTCCGCATGATCTCCTGCCGGCGCACGACGCCGTCGCAGAAGCGGGGGTCCGAAAAGGAAGCCGAGGTCCGAAAGGAAGCCGTGGTCCGGGAGGAACGGGGGAGGGTCAGACGGAGGCGAGGGCCCGGTCGTGGGTGGCCAGCCACTCCTCGTCCCAGTCGAGTTCCTTGCGGAGGCAGACGGTGGTGCCGTTGCCGGGGGTGATGTCGAAGGAGATCTCGTCGACGACCGACTGCATGATGAGGATGCCGCGCCCGTGCTCGGCGTCTCCGGCCGGATACTGCCGGGGGATGGCCCCGAGTCCGAGCCCGTTGTCGACGACGCGCAACTCGCAGCGGCCCTGGCCGATGGCGGCCATCACCGCGTAGCGCTTGGAGGGCCCGCCGTGACGCACGGCGTTGGCGCAGGCCTCGGAGGTGGCCAGCAGCACGTCCGACACGCAGTCTTCGGTGACGCCGATGCAGCGAAGGGTGTCACCCAGTACTCGCCGGACCATCGGGATGCCCATGGCGTCCCTCGGCAAGGCCAACGAGAACTCAATATCCACCGGACTCCTCCACGGCGCCGAAAGTCACGTTGGGGAGGTTCCCCGGAGAATCAGGGCTAACCGCAGAATCACGCTGTTGTTATTTAGTGTTGGTCAGACGCTTGCTTTCTGATCTGACCAAATTTCCGTTTCGCGTGCTTTGCGGCCCCTTGGCGCGGCGGAGAGGCTGCTATTCGGCCTCGACCCGCACAGAGTAGTCCTCGATGACGGTGTTCGCGAGGAGGGTTTCGGCCATCTTGCGGACCTCGGCCAGCGCCGCCTCGTCCGCCGGGCCGTCGATCTCGACCTCGAACCTCTTGCCCTGCCGCACTTCGCTGACCCCGGAGAAGCCGAGCCGCGGGAGCGCCCGGGCGATCGCCTGCCCCTGCGGATCGAGGATCTCCGGCTTGAGCATGACGTCGACGATGACGCGTGCCACGTGTCCCTCCAGTTCGTGCCGCCGGCCCCCTGGTCGGGTCCGGCCTGGTCCGGCGCACCAGCCTAACGGTGGCGGCCTCGTCTCACAGCCCCCGCCCCGGCGGCGCGCCAGGGGTGCCCCTCCCTGCACACTGGGGTCCGGACGAGTGTGCGCCAGGGTTCACCGGGAACGGGAGAAGTGTGGAAGACGGGGTGGCTGGTCTTGCGCAAGGGCCTGTGGTGTCTGCCACCATGTCCCCAAACGCGGACGTACCGCCACCAGTAGGTATGGACGCGTGTCAACTGGTCGAACGGCGATGGTGATCCCATCAGCACGGCCCTGAGCGCACAGGAGCGGCACGTGACTTTCGACGCCTCTGGTGGTGCTGACGCACCCCCTGAGCTCGTCCAGCTTCTCACCCCGGAAGGTGAGCGCGTCGAGCATCCCGTCTATGACATCGACCTGACGCCCGAGGAGGTGCGCGGCCTCTACCGCGACCTGGTGCTGGTGCGACGCGTCGACATGGAGGCCGTCGCACTCCAGCGGCAGGGCGAGCTCGGCATCTGGGCCTCACTGCTCGGCCAGGAAGCCGCCCAGATCGGATCCGGGCGCGCGCTGACCGACACCGACATGGCCTTCCCGACCTACCGCGAGCACGGCGTGGCCTGGTGCCGCGGGGTCGACCCGGTGAACCTGCTCGGGCTCTTCCGCGGCGTCAACCACGGAGGCTGGGACCCCGCCGAGCACAACTTCCACCTCTACACGATCGTCATCGGCAGCCAGACCCTGCACGCCGTCGGCTACGCGATGGGCGTCCAGCGCGACGGCGCCGACGCCGCCACGATCGTCTACTTCGGCGACGGCGCCACCTCCCAGGGCGACGTCAACGAGTCGTTCATCTGGGCCTCGGTGTTCAACGCCCCCGTCGTCTTCTTCTGCCAGAACAACCAGTGGGCCATCTCCGAGCCGCTGGAGAAGCAGTCGCGCATCCCCCTGTACCGCCGCGCCAGCGGGTTCGGCTTCCCCGGCATCCGCGTGGACGGCAACGACGTCTTCGCCTGCCTCGCCGTCACCCGGCAGGCGCTGAAGAACGCCCGCGAGGGTCAGGGCCCCATGATGATCGAGGCGTTCACCTACCGCATGGGCGCCCACACCACCTCCGACGACCCGACGCGCTACCGCGTGGCGGGGGAGCTCGAGGCGTGGAAGCTGAAGGACCCGATCGAGCGCGTCAAGGCGTACCTGTTCAAGAACCAGCTCGCCGACCAGGACTTCTTCGACTCCATCGACGCCGAGGCCGCCGACCTCGGCCGGGACGTGCGCAAGCGCTGCCTGGAGATGCCCGACCCGCACCCGCTGGAGATCTTCGAGCACGTGTACAGAGAGCCGCACGCACTGCTGGCCGAGGAGCGCGAGCAGTACGCCGCGTACCTGGCGAGCTTCGAGGGAGGCGAGCGATGACCACGCTGACGCTCGCCAAGGCGATCAACGAGGGCCTGCGCACCGCCATGGAGGACGACCCCAAGGTCCTCATCATGGGCGAGGACGTCGGCAAGCTCGGCGGGGTCTTCCGGGTCACCGACGGCCTGCAGAAGGACTTCGGCGAGAGCCGGGTCATCGACACCCCGCTCGCGGAGTCCGGCATCATCGGCACCGCCATCGGCCTCGCGCTGCGCGGTTACCGTCCGGTGTGCGAGATCCAGTTCGACGGGTTCGTGTTCCCGGCCGCCGACCAGATCATCACCCAGCTGGCCAAGATGCCGCTGCGCTCGCTCGGCAAGATCAAGCTGCCGGTCGTCGTGCGCATCCCCTGCGGCGGCGGCATCGGCGCCGTGGAGCACCACAGCGAGTCGCCCGAGGCGTACTTCACCCACACCGGTGGCCTGCGCGTGGTGGCGTGCTCCAACCCCGTGGACGGCTACCACATGATCCAGCAGGCCATCCGGTGCGACGACCCGGTCATCTTCTTCGAGCCCAAGCGCCGCTACTGGGACAAGGCCGAGGTCGACCGGGGCGCCGACCCCATGCCCTTCGACCGCGCCCAGATCGTGCGCCCGGGCACCGACGTGACCGTGCTGGCCTACGGCCCGATGCTCAAGACCTGCCTGGAGGCCGCCGCGGCCGTCGAGGAGGAGGGCCGCTCGCTGGAGGTCGTCGACCTGCGCTCGCTCAACCCCCTGGACACCGGCATGATCTTCGAGTCGGTACGGCGCACCGGCCGGTGCGTGGTCGCCCACGAGGCGCCCATCTTCTCCGGTCTCGGCGCCGAGCTGGCCGCGCGGGTGACCGAGGCGTGCTTCTACAACCTGGAGGCGCCCGTGCTGCGCGTCGGCGGCTTCTCCACGCCCTACCCGCCTTCCCGGCTCGAGGACGACTACCTGCCCGACCTGGACCGGGTGCTGGACGCCGTCGACCGTACCTTCGCCTTCTAGGAGGGGCCTGTGCTTCGCGAGTTCAAGCTCCCCGACGTCGGTGAAGGGCTGACCGAGGCCGAGATCGTCAAGTGGCACGTCGCCGCCGGCGACAAGGTCGAGATCAACCAGACGATCGTGGAGATCGAGACGGCCAAGGCCGTCGTCGAGCTGCCCTGTCCCTTCGAGGGCGTGGTCAGCGCGCTCATGGCCGCCGAGGGCGAGACCGTCGACGTCGGCGTCCCGATCATCGCCGTGGACGACGGCGAGGGCGGCCCCGCGCCCACGGGCGGCGCCTTCACCGGCGCCGCGGCGGTCGCGGGCGCCGGCACGCCGCAGGCCCCGGCCGGAGGCGGCCCGGTGCCGCGCGCGGCCGCGCTCGCCGACGACATGGTCCCCTCGCCGCCCGCCGGCGGGACCGAGGGCACGCCGGCGCGGACGCCGGTGCTCGTCGGGTACGGCGTCAAGCCCGGCGCCACGACCCGCCGTCCCCGCAAGTCCCCGGCCCACCCGTCCCCCGCCACGGGCGCGGCGGCCCCGCCCGTCCAGCAGCCTGCTCCCGCCCAGGCCGTCCAGCCTGTTCAGTCCGCCGCTGCCGCCCAGCCGGTCGCGCCCGTCCGTCCGGCCCCGCAGGCGCGGGCCGTCACGCCGGTCACGCCGGAGGCGGGCGCGGTCGCGGTGCTGGCCAAGCCCCCCGTGCGCAAGCTGGCCCGGGACCTCGGCGTGGACCTCGCCGCCCTCACCGGCACCGGTCCGAACGGGTCGATCACCCGTGACGACGTGCACGCCGCCGCCGAGGGCGCCACCGCCGCCTCCGCCGTCCCCGCCGTCGCGCCCTCCGCGCGCGCCGTCCTGCCCGAGGGCGAACGGGAGGAGCGCATCCTGGTGAAGGGTGTGCGCAAGGCCACGGCCGCCGCCATGGTGGCCTCGGCCTTCACCGCTCCGCACGTCACCGAGTGGCTGCAGGTGGACGTGACCGCCACCATGGACGCCGTCAAGCGGCTGCGCGCGATGCCGGACTTCGCCGAGGTCAAGGTCTCGCCGCTGCTGCTGGTCGCCAAGGCGCTGCTCACGGCCGTCCGCCGGTATCCGATGGTCAACTCCTCCTGGACGGGGGACGAGATCGTGGTGAAGCGCTACGTGAACCTCGGCATCGCCGCGGCCACGCAGCGCGGGCTCATCGTGCCGAACGTCAAGGAGGCGCAGGCGCTGTCGCTGCCCGAGCTGGCCGGGGCGCTGGGCGAGCTGACCGACAAGGCCAGGGCGGGGCGGTGCACCCCGGCCGACCTGTCCGGCGGCACCATCACGATCACCAACGTGGGCGTGTTCGGCGTGGACGCCGGCACCCCCATCCTCAACCCCGGGGAGGCGGCGATCCTCGCCGTCGGCCAGATCCGCGACCTGCCCTGGGTGGTGGACGGCCAGATCGTCCCCCGCAAGGTCACCACGCTGGCGCTGTCGTTCGACCACCGCCTCGTGGACGGCGAACTCGGCTCCTACGTCCTGCGCGACGTCGGCGCGATGCTCCACGACCCTCTCCACATGCTCGCCTGGAGCTGACCCCGCACCCCGCGAGCGCGCCCACCCCCGGAAGTTCCCTACCTCCGGGGGGGGCCACGGGGATCGGCCGGGATGGCCGCGGGCCGACGGCGTGCCGCGCCGCGCCGGGCCGTACGCTGGCGGTCTGCCATCGCTGAAGGAGAGATCATGTTCCGCCACGTCGTGATGTTCACCTGGGTCGCGGGCGCCACCGAGGAGCAGAAGGCCGAGGTGGAGACCGGGCTGAAGAAGCTGCCCGACGCGATCCCGGAGATCCGCCGCTACGAGATCGGCCAGGACGCGGGCATCAACCCGGGCAATTACGAGTTCGCCGTCGTCGCCGACTTCGACTCCGAGGAGGACTACCTGGTGTACCGCGACCACCCGGTGCACCGGGCGTTCATCGCCGACGTGATCAGGCCGATCCTCGCCGGCCGGGCCGCGGTGCAGTACAGCCTCTGACGAACGGCCGGACGGCTTCCGGCGGCGTCCCGCGGCCAGGGGTCAGACGGTGGGCGGGTGGTTCTCGCGATGCGGGAGCTCGGTCTCGACGACCGTGCCCCGGCGGGAGATGAGGAAGAAGCTGAGCAGCAGCCCCACAGCGCCGACGATCATGAAGATCACGCCGATGACGTCGATGTGGACCGAACTGCCCAGCACGTCGGGCTCGATCGCGAACTTCAGAATCGCCCCGATGGTCAGAAAGAAGATACTGACCCCGATGCCCATCCAGACCTCCGGGACTCGTGTTCGGTAAAGAACGCTAAGCGGCAGGGTAATACCCAGCCGCGCGCGGTAACACTACCGATCTCAGCACCCTTCCGGCACGGGAAGCCTCGCGCCCGCCGGGCGATCGCCGCCCCGCGGGCGCGGGCATGCCGTCGGCGCGGTGCCGATTCCCTGGGTCAGAAGGCCTCTTCCGGCAGCTCCATCAGGCTCTGGTCGGTCGCGGCGAGCGTGCGGCGCTCGGCGGCCAGGCGCGGAAGGACGGTCTGGGCGAAGAACGACGCGGCGGCCACCTTGCCGGTGTAGAACGCCTTGTCGTGGTCCGCGGAGTCGAGAGCCTTGAGCGCCACCTCGGCCTGCCGGAGCAGCAGCCAGCCGATCACCAGGTCGCCGAGGCCCAGCAGGAACCGGGTGGTGTTGAGGCCGACCTTGTAGACCTCCGCCGGGTTCTCCAGCGATCCGATCGCCCATCCGGCCATGGTGTCGGCCATCGCCCTGACCTCGCCGGCCGCCTCGTCGAGCAGCTTGCGCTCCTGCTTGAGCCTGCCGTTGCCGGCCTCGGAGGCGGCGAAGCCGGTGATCTCGGCCAGCAGCGAGCCGAGCGCGGCGCCCTGGTTGCGCAGGACCTTGCGGAAGAACAGGTCCTGGCCCTGGATGGCCGTGGTGCCCTCGTACAGCGAGTCGATCTTGGCGTCCCTGATGTACTGCTCGATCGGGTAGTCCTGCAGGTACCCCGAGCCGCCGAGGGTCTGCAGCGAGCGGGCCAGCATCTCGTAGGAGCGCTCGGAGCCGACGCCCTTGACCAGGGGGAGCAGCAGGTCGTTCATCGCCTCGGCGTCGGCGTTCCTGATGCCCTCGAACTCGGCGATCTGGACGGCGTCCTGGAAGGTCGCGGTGTAGAGCACCAGCGCGCGCAGGCCCTCGGCGTAGGACTTCTGCAGCATGAGCTCGCGGCGGACGTCCGGGTGGTGGGTGATGGTGACCCGCGGAGCGGTCTTGTCGGTCATCTTGGTCATGTCGGCGCCCTGCACCCGCTGCTTGGCGTACTCCAGCGCGTTCAGGTAACCGGTGGACAGGGTGGCGATGGCCTTGGTGCCGACCATCATGCGCGCGTGCTCGATGATCATGAACATCTGGCGGATGCCCTCGTGCACGTCGCCGATCAGCGTGCCGACGGCGGGGTGCTTCTCGCCGAAGGTCAGCTCGCAGGTCGTCGAGGCCTTCAGGCCCATCTTGTGCTCGACGTTGGTGACGTACACGCCGTTGCGCTCGCCGAGCTCGCCGGTCTCCATGTCCACGTGGAACTTGGGCACCAGGAACATGGACAGGCCCTTGGTGCCGGGACCGGCGCCCTCGGGGCGGGCGAGCACCAGGTGGAAGATGTTGTCGGTCATGTCGTGCTCGGCGCTGGTGATGAAGCGCTTGACGCCCTCGATGTGCCAGGTGCCGTCGGGCTGCCGGACGGCCCTGGTGCGGCCCGCGCCGACGTCGGAACCGGCGTCCGGCTCGGTCAGCACCATCGTGGCGCCCCACTGCCGCTCGATGGCCAGCATGGCGAACCTCTTCTGCTCCTCGGTGCCGATGGTGTGCAGCACGTGGGCGAAGGCCGGTCCGCTGGAGTACATCCAGATGGCGGGGTTGGAGCCGAGGATCATGTCGGCCACCGCCCAGCTCACGCTGCGCGGCAGGCCGGGCCCGCCGAGCGCCTCCGGCAGGTCCAGGTTGGTCCACCCGGCGTCCCGGAAGGTCTCGAAGGACTTCCTGAAGCGCGGAGGCATCGTCACCGTGCCGGTCGCGGGGTCGAAGACCGGCGGCGTCCGGTCGCCCTCCTCGAAGGAGTCGGCGAGCACGCCGGTGGCCAGGCGCCGGACCTCTTCGATCACGCTGCGCACGGTGTCCTCGTCCACCTCGGCGAAGCGCCCGGTGCCGAGGATCTCGCGACGGCCGAGCACCTCGAACAGGTTGAACTCAAGGTCACGGACGTTGCTCTTGTAATGACCCATGGCTGCGCGTCCCCTCGTCCAGGCATGCGGGCGGTGTGCTACTGGTGAGTAACCTTACCGCATATGCTACCCGCGAGTAACCCCTAGAAAACCGGACGAACGGGACGGCCACCCGCGGCTACACCTGCTACCCAGGTCGGCCACGCCGAGAGCGGCCGCCAGGCAGGCGACCGGGATCACCGGCAGCACGTAGCGGTGGTCGAAGTCCAGCACCGCCACCGGCCCGGCCAGCAGGAACACCGCGGTGGCCCACGGGAGCGCCGCCCGTCGCCGCCCGACGGCCGCGCCTAGACCGCCCGCCAGCAGGAGCAGCGCGATCACCGGCCCGCGTGTGTACGCCGGGTACTGGTAGGCGATCAGGAAGCCCGCCCAGGGCTCGGCCGAGCGCAGCCCGCGGATGGCCGGGTCGTACTCCTGGCGCACCTTGGCCACCAGCGGGTAGGCGGGCAGCGACCACTCGCCCCGCGCGAAACCGAAGGCCGGGGTGACCCGCTCCGGGTGCCGCACCGGGGTCCAGGCGAAGGCGAGCGCGGTGTCGCGGGCCACGTCGGCGAGGTAGTCCAGCGGCTGCGCCATGATGGCGCGCAGGGCGAACGATCGGGCGAGGTCGTTGTTGCCGTCCCGCCCGCCGGGCAACCGGTTCAGCGAGGCGGCGGGGTCCCACACGTACTCCGAGGCCGCGTCCTGGTGGGCGCCGTTGGGGCACAGCCCGCGCTCGGCCGCCGGCGGCCTGATCACCGCGCAGTCCGCGAAGGTCATGGTCCGTGCCCACAGCACCACCCCCTCCCCGCCGGTCAGGGTGAACCTCCCGTTGACGTGCGCGTTCCAGCCCGCGTACGCGACCAGCGGCAGCGCCCCCGCCAGCATCCCGGCCACCAGGCCGCGAGTCCCCACCCGCCGCACGGCCGACCAGAGCAGGACGAGCACGAGCAGGGGTAACGCGATCGTCCGCGTCAGCGTGGCCAGGGCGAGCAGCGTCCCCGCGACCGCACAGGCGCGCGCCGTCGGCCTCGGCGACCATGTGAGGACCGTCAGCGCGGCGACGATCAGCAGGATGAACATCGTGTCCGACAGCACGCCGTGCTCCAGGCGCAGGAACGAGGCGTCGAAGAGCCCCGGCAGGGCCGCCAGGGACGCGCCCCAGGCAGGCAGCCCCCGCCGGCGCAGCACCGCGTAGATCATCGCCCCGATGCCGAGCCCCATCGCGTGCTGCACGCCGACCACCACCGTCACGCTGTGGAACGGCCGCAGCAGCCACAACAGCAGCGGATACCCGCTCGGGTGGAACCCCAGCGACGGCCGCGGATGCGACGCCACATCCAGATAAGTGAACGAGTCGTACCAATAGAGCTGCCCCGGCCGATACCCCAGCATCGTGACCAGTCGCACGGCCGTCGCGAGGCAGAGGACCACGGTGAAGAGCCGATGCCCGAGCATCGCTCGCTTCACCCGGCCGGCCCGGGCTGTGGACGGGTGGAGGGTTTCGGTGAGCATGGCGGCTCCGGAGTCTCAGTAGATGGCTTCGCGTCATGAACCGTGCGCGTGCGGTGACAGGCGATGGGCGCGTGAAACCGCTGCCGCACAGGGGTGAAGTGAGCGAGGTGCGGGGCGGCCCGGCGTGCTGCACCGCCTGACGCGCACGCTCACGCTGAGCCCCGTCGACATCGCGTCCGGAGCTCGGCGACGTGCGGACCTACCGGCGGCAGGCTTCCTTGACGTTCATGGGCCTGGGGTGGGGAGCGGGGTCGGCGAGGATCAGGGCGCGCCCCTCGGCGCTCATCACGCCGTCGTGGACGTACCACGAGTCGGGCACGAAGGACCGCGGGCCGTGATACGTGGCGAAGTCGACCTTGTCGACGCCGTGTTCCTTCAGCAGTCGCAGCACCTGCGGGACCCTGTCGTTGATGAAGTCGATGCAGTGAAGCGGCTGGCCACGTGAGATGAGCGACGGCGGCGCCTGGTAGAGCTCCCCGGGCCGGGCCCTGCGGCCGAGCAAGATGGTTCCCGGCCCCGTGTAGCCGACCCGGATCTTCACGCCGATCGTGCATTCGAACCGACGGTCGCACGAAGTGTCGTCATTCAGCGCGAATATGTCGTCGCTCTCCTTGATGACGTGCGTGCCCTGGTCCTTTGGCGCATTGTCGTCAGTGGCGGTGACGAAGAGCAGACTGCCGGCCCGCAGATCGTCGGTCGCTATCAACTTGATGGTGACCTTCAGGCCGCGAGACGCCAGTTCGTGCTGGTAGCGCTTCGGGTCGGCGTACAGGTCCTTGACGGTGACGACGTAGAAGTCTCCCGTCTGCCTGATGTCGAGTGTGGCCGAAGCCGGTCGCGCGCCGATGCCGAGCGTGTCCGGCACGATCCAGCTCAGCATGACGGCCAGAGCCGCCAGGGGTAGGGCCAGGGACCAGCGTGATCGCGGCCTGGGCCCCCGTGCGCCGTGCCGGCGCCACCAGAGCCGTACCGCCCTGTCCCGAATGCGCCGTGGTGTCTCCGCACCGTCCGCTGTCGCGGTCCTGATCTCCTCGAGCAGCTCACGGGCGCCGGGGGTCACGCCAGGCCCCGGATCGGGAGCGATGGACGCGAGCAGGCGGTCGAGGTCCGCGTTCATGATTGTCCTTTCAGGAGCGCGACCGCGCGGGGGCCGTAGGCGACCAGGTCCAGGTCGGCGGCGTCCAACTCGCGTGCGAGCCGTTTGCGGGCGCGGTGCAGGCGCAGACGGACGGCGCCCCGCGAACAGCCGAGCACCGTCGCGATCTGCGCGGTGTCCAGGCCCTCCCAGCTCACCAGCGACAACAGCTCACGGTCGTCCGGGCTGAGCCGCCGGAACGCCTCGCGGATCGCCCGGGAGTCCTGGTGAGGCCGCTGTCCCTGGTCCCAGGTGGCCAGTTCCTCGCGCAGGCGGGCGGCGAGGGCGCCGCGCCGGGCCTGACCCCGGCGCTGGTTGGCCAGGACGAGCCGGGCCACGCCGTACAGCCACAGCCGCGCCTGCTCCCCCTCGGGGATGTCGCGTACGCGCCGCCAGGCGGTGGTGAAGGTCTCCGAGAGGGCGTCGGCGGCGTCGTCGGCGCACTCGGTGCGCCGGCGGACGTACCCGAGCAGATCCGCGTAGTGCGCCATGTAGATCTCCTCGAAGCGCTGCCTTGGGTCCGGTGGTCCCACGCCGCCGTCCTTCCGATGGGGGACTGCTCCTCTCGGCCTGGCCGGAGGAGCCACTCGTCACCACACATGTCCGGCTACGGGCAGACGTTTCACCCCAATGCGGTGAGAGAGGAGCACCGCCAGGACGACGGCTCCTGCTGGTCGCCTTGCCGGACCCGGAGGGCGACGAGTAGTTCCGCGTCCGCCGCGACAACGCCGAACGGGCCGCCACTGGGTGACGGCCCGTGATGCTGTGGCGGGCCTTCGCGGCCCGGAACCTTCCCAGGACGCGCAGCGCGGCCCTGGGAAGGGGGAGAGGGGCGCCCTGGATAGGGCGGAGGGGTCAGCGGGCCGACTGGGCCCGTCCCTTGAGCGACAGGGTGCCGATCGCCGCGATCAGGTAGACCAGCGCGCCGCCCCACGCCGCGTCCCAGGCGGCGCCGAACACGCCCGCGTGGTCGAAGACGAGCTGCACCGGGTACATCAGCACGGCCGCCGCGATGCCGGGGTAGAGCGCGAACCGCCACGGGTGCGCCAGTGACCACAGCCGGGCCTGGCGCGTCACGCGGTCGCCCACGTTCGGCTTGCTCACCGCGCCGATGGCCGCCACGACGCTGAACAGGCTGACGCCCAGGCACAGGGCCCAGGTCAGATCGGCGGGACCTGGGAAGATGACCCCCATGAGATAGCTGATCGCCGCGCCCGCACCACCGGTGATCGCCGCGGCCTTCCACGGCGCGCCCCGCAGGGCCGCGCCGGCGAGCGACATCTCGTCGCGTCGAGTCAGTTCGTTCATGTCTCACAGATTGCCCGGTGTGACGGCCTAGGCACATCGGGGAGCAACCCTGATCCGCCCCTGACCCCGTGGCCGGACGGAGGACGCCCCACGCGGGCTCGGTACCCTGTGCGAATGTCTGTGACCTTTCGTGCCGCACGCCAGGAAGATGTCCCGTCGATCGTGGCCATGCTCGCGGACGACCCGATCGCGGCGGCGCGGGAGGGCGATCCGTCCGACCAGGTCTACCTGGACGCCTTCGCGGCCATCGACGCCGATCCGCGGCAGGAGCTGATCGTCGCCGAGTCCGGCGGCCAGGTCGCCGGCACGATGCAGATCACCTACATCCCGGGGCTGTCCCGTAGGGGCGGGGAGCGGGCCCTGATCGAGGCCGTCAGGGTGAGTGCCGCCATGCGGGGCCAGGGCCTCGGCGGCACGATGATCCGGTGGGCGGTCGACCGGGCCCGCGCCCGCGGCTGCCGGATGGTCCAGCTCACCAGCGACAAGGCCCGCGCCGACGCCCACCGCTTCTACACCTCGCTCGGCTTCGTCGACTCCCACGTGGGCTTCAAGCTCGCCCTCTGACACGCGGGGCCGCCACCAGGGCCTCAGGGGAGCGGCGCGATCTCCACGAGGTTGTCGTGGTAGACGGCGCCCCTGCCCATGTCCGCGTCCCGCTCGTCGACCAGGACGTTGACGTTGACCCCGCCGGGGCTGAGCTTGGGCCAGTTGCCCTTCGTGGTCGCCACCACCCCTTGGGCCACGCGGTCGCTGACGCGCAGCTCGAGGGTCATCTCGCCGTTGCCGTTGAACACCCGGACGCGTTGTCCGTCGCCCAGCCCGCGCTCGGCGGCGTCCTTCTCGCTGACCAGGATCTGCGGGGTGCCGGCGCGGCGGGCCAGCTCGGGGTTGTTGCCGAACACCGTGTTGAGGAAGGTGTGCGCCGCCGGGGTGACCAACGCCAGCGGGTACGGCCCGTCGGGCGTCGCGGAGAAGGGCGGCACGTACCCCTCGCCCTCGGCCGGGAACGAAAGCCTCCCCGAGGCGGTCGGGAAGCCGTCGGCGAAGGGCAGGAACGGGTCGGGGTAGTTCATGCGGGCCCAGCCTTCCTCGCGGAGCCGCTCGACGGTGATCCCCTCCAGCGCCGGGTGGCCGCCGGACAGCAGCTGTTCGGCGATCTCCAGGTCGGAATCGTAGAGCGAGGGGTCGGTCAGCCCGAGGCGGCGGGCCACCCGGCGGAAGGTCTCGGTGGTGGACAGGCACTCGCCCGGCGGCGCCACCGCGGGCTCGTTCCACATCAGGTACATGTGCCCGTACCCGGCGTGCAGGTCGGCGTGCTCGGTCTGCATGGTCGCGGGCAGGACGATGTCGGCGTAGTCGACGGTGTCGGTCGGGAACTGCTCCATCACCACGGTGAACAGGTCCTCGCGCATCAGACCCGCGCGAACGCGGTTCTGGTCGGACGTGCTGCCCATCGGGTTGGCGGCGTAGACCCACAGGCACTTCACCGGACGGGCCGTGTCCGCCAGCCCCTCGGCGAGCCGGGTCATCGTCAGCGTCCTGACCGGATGGGGGAGCAGGTCGGGGCGGACGTCGGCCTGGATGGGCACGTGCCCGCTGGTGGAGTAGGCGACGCCGCCGCCCTGGTGGCGCCAGTCGCCGGTCACGGCGGGGATGCAGGCGATCGTCCGCATGGCCGTGCCGCCGCCCTGGTGGCGCTGGATGCCCATCGTGGCCCGGATGCCGGTCGGGCGGGTGTGCGCCAGCCGGGCGCCGAGGGCGCGGATGTCCTTCTCCGGGATCCCGGTGATCTCGGCCGCCACGCTTGGCGGGTATTTCCGGATTTCTCGCTCGAAGTCCGGCCAGCCGTCCGTGTGGCTCTCCAGGAACTCCCGGTCCTCGGCGCCCTCGTCGAGCACCACGTGCATCAGCGACAGCGCCAGCGCGGCGTCCGTGCCCGGCCGGATCGCCAGATGCTCGTCGGCCTGGTCCGCGGTGCGCGTCCTGATCGGGTCGATGGTCACCACGTGCGCGCCGGCCGCCCGCGCCTGCTGGATGAACTTCCACAGATGGTGCCCGCTGGTCAGCGTGTTCGTCCCCCACAGCAGGACCAGCCGGGAATGGGCGAACGCCTCGGGGTCCATGCCGCCCGGGGTGCCGTTCGTCAGCGTGAGCCCGCGGTTGCCGGCCCGCGCGCAGATGTTCAGGTCGTGGTAGGACGCCCCCAGCGCGTTCCACAGCCGCCGGCCGGCCTGGCCGCTCTCGCCCTGGATGTAGCCGAGCGTCCCGGTGCCCTGGTACGGCCAGATCGCCTCGCCACCGTGCTCGCCGATGATGGCGGTCAGCCGCCGGGCGATCTCGTCCAGCGCCTCGTCCCAGGTGATGCGCTCGAACCGCCCCGACCCCTTCGGCCCGACCCGGCGCATCGGGTACAGGATCCGGTCGGGCGCCTTGGTGTGCTCCAGATAGCGGTTGACCTTCACGCACAGCGCGCCCCGCGTGTAGGGCTGGTCGTGGTTGCCGCGCAGGCGCACCGCCTCGCCGTCCTTCACGGTCACGACCCACGAGCAGGTGTCCGGGCAGTCGAGGGGGCAGGCGCCAAGAACATTCAGCTCACGACTCATGAACAGAACGGTACATAAGCGTCATGAGGCGGCCTAGGGCGCCCGTGGTGTCACCGACGGACCATTCCCGGCATCCGCCCCAGGTAGTGCGATCAGCCCATACTTACGGGCGATGCGCCAAGGGTCGGTACAGCGTCACCATTAAGGACGACCCGTCTGACTGATCCCTCACGGTCGAGCGCGCCGTAGAGTGTCAGCGAATGGCCGGGGTGCACCAGTTCGCCGACGACCGCCGAGGCGTGAGCCGACGGGGCCGCCCGAACGCCGGTGGGCTCCCGCCACACCGGTGAACAGACCCTAGGGAAAGATCATATGCCCCGAGACGTGCGCAGACGCCAGCGGTGACCGACATCAGGGAGCGCGACGAGGCAGAGGAGGCGGCGGAGGACGGCATCTCCGTGGCCGGTTCCTCCACGGCCACGCACGCCCCGGGCGCCTCTGACCTCCCCTCAGACGTCTCCACCGCTCCGGCCGGCCCGTCGCCGGCCTCCGCTCCCGATACCGGGCTGGACGAAGGGCGCTCAGCCCCCGGCAGGGGGAAGGCCCCCCGTTCCGTCCCCGGCGAACCGGTCGTGCCCGTCGTCGAGCCGCTGCTGCCCCAGCGCATCCGCAGGCCGTCCGACGCCCTGCGCTTCTTCGTCACCCTCCTCGCGCTCACCGCGGCCGTCCTGCTGGCCCTGGTCGCCAAGCAGACGCTCAACGGCCTGGAGGCCGACGTCACCGACGGCACCAGCCGGGCCCCCGAGCTGCTCATCGGCATCGCCAGCTTCCTGGCCGGCACCGCGGTCCTCGCCGTGCCCGCCGCCTTCGCCGTCGAGCGGGTCTTCCACCGCGACGGGCTGCGCGTGGCCGAGGGCCTGATCGCGGCGATCATCGGCATGCTCGTCTCCTTCGTCCTCGGCGAGTGGCTGGCGGTGGCCGGCCCCGGCGACCTGCGCATCCTGCTCACCGCGCGCCGCGACGTGGAACCGCTGAACACCCTGCTCACCTCGGTCGTCGCCTACGTCACCGCCGTGCGCATCTCCCGGCGCCCCACCTGGCGGGCGCTGATGTGGATGGCGATCGCCCTCGACGTGTTCGCCCTGTTCACCAGCGCCGAAGCCACCGCGCTCGGCGTCTTCGTCACCTACCTGGTCGGCCTGGCCGTCGGGTACGCCACCCTCTACGTCGTCGGCAGTCCCAACACCCGGCCGCCCGGCAGCGCCGTCATGGCCGCCCTGCGCCGGCTCGGCTTCGCCCCGGCCAAGGCCAGGCGCATGGCCGACGACTCCCAGGGCAGCCGCCGCTACGCCGTGACCATGGCAGACGGACGCCGCTTCGACGTCACGGTCCTGGACCGCGACCGGCAGGTCGCCGGCGTCCTGTACCGCCTGTGGCGCGGCATCCGGCTCAGTTCCGAGACCCGCCGCAGGGCCATCCGCTCGCTCCGCGCCGAGCTGGAGCGCGAGGCGCTGATGGCCTACGCCGCCCAGGCCGCCGGCGTGAACACCCCCTGCCTGGTCGGCACCAGCGAGATCGGCACCGACGCCGCGCTGCTCGCCTACGAGCACCTGGAGACCCGCCCGCTGGACGACGTCCCCGACGAGGAGCTCGACGACGAGCTGCTCGTCAAGATCTGGAAGCAGGTCGACCTGCTCCAGGCGCAGCGCCTGGCCCACCGGCACCTCACCGGCGAGAGCATCCACGTCGACGTCGACGGCGAGGTGGTGCTGACCGACGCCCGCAGCGGAGAGATCGCGGCCGGCGACCTGCTCCTGCGCCTCGACGTCACCCAGCTGCTCACCTACCTCGCGCTGCGCGTCGGTCCCGAACGCTCGGTCATGTGCGCGGCCGAGGTCATCCCCAAGCGCGCGCTCGCCGGCGCCCTGCCCCTGCTCCAGCGCATCGCGCTGACGCGCGGCACCCGCGCCGAGGTCGGCAGGGACAAGGGGCTGCTGCCGGCGCTGCGCGAGCACATCCTGGCCCTCACCCCCCAGATGGAGGTCGAGGAGGTGCGCCTGGAGCGCTTCCAGCCGCGCACCCTGGTGACGATCATCGCGAGCGCGCTGGCCGCCTACTTCCTGCTGTCGCAGCTCAGCCGGGTCAACCTGACCGAAGTGGTCACCAAGGCCGAATGGGGGTGGGGCGGGGTCGCGCTCGCCGCGGCCGGCATGAGCTACGTCGCCGCCGCGCTCATGGTGCGCGGCTTCGTGCCCGAGAAGCTGCCCCTCGGGCAGACGGTGCTGGCGCAGTTCGCGGCCTCGTTCGTCAAGCTCGTCGCGCCAGCCGCCGTCGGCGCGGTGGCCATCAACTCGCGGTTCCTGCAGAAGCGCGGCATCTCACCCGGCCTGGCCGTGGCCAGCGTGGGCGCCTCGCAACTCGTGGGGCTCGGCTCCCACGTCACGCTGCTCCTGCTGTTCGGCTACCTCACCGGCATCAAGGCCGCCCCGTCGGTCAGCCCGTCGCGCGGCCTGGTCATCGCCCTGCTGTCCGGCGCCGTGCTGGTGCTGATCGTCCTGGCCGTGCCGCCGCTTCGGCGCCTGATCACCGGGCGCATCCGGTCGCTGTTCTCCGGGGTGATGCCGCGCCTGCTGGACGTCCTGCAGTCGCCGCGCAAGATCGTGGAAGGGCTGAGCGGCACGCTGCTGCTCACGCTGACCTTCATCGTGTGCCTCGCCGCCTGCGTCAAGGCCTTCGGCGGCTCGCTGAGCTTCGCGGCGGTGGCCATCGTCGTGCTGGCCGGCACGGCCATCGGCTCGGCCGCGCCCACCCCGGGCGGGCTGGGGGCGGTCGAGGGCGCCCTGTACGTCGGCCTGACCCTGTCCGGCCTGCCGCCGACCATCGCGACGTCCGCGGTGCTGCTGTACCGGCTGCTGACCTTCTGGCTGCCGGTGCTCCCCGGATGGGCGTCCTTCGCCTGGCTCCAGCGCCACGACGCGCTGTGACGCACGAAGGCCCGGCCCCGGGTGTCCCCGGGCCGGGCCTCGCCGATGTCCTGCGGGTCAGACGATGCGCTCTCCCGGCTGCGGGATCTCCTTCTCGATCGCCGCGAGCTCGTCGGCGGAGAAGTCGAGGCGGTCGACGGCGGCGATGTTGTCCTCCAGCTGGCGGACGCTGCTCGCGCCGATCAGCACCGAGGTGATCCGCCGGTCGCGCAGCGCCCACGCCAGTGCCATCTGGGCGAGCGACTGACCCCGGGCCGCGGCGACGTCGTTCAGCGCCCGGACCCGCTGGAGCAGCTCGTCGGTGAGCTGGCTCGGCCGCAGGAACCGCTCCTGCGAGGCGCGCGACCCCTCAGGGACGCCGCCCAGGTAGCGGTCGGTCAGCACGCCCTGCGCCAGCGGCGAGAACGGGATGCACCCGACGCCCTCGGCTTCCAGCGTGTCGAGCAGGCCGTCCTCGACCCAGCGGTCGAGCATCGAGTAGCGCGGCTGGTGGATCAGCAGCGGGGTGCCCATCTCGCGCAGGATGCGGGCCGCCTCCCTGGTCTGCTCGGGCGTGTAATTGGAGATGCCCGCGTACAGGGCCCGCCCGGAGCGCACGGCCGTGTCCAGCGCACCCATCGTCTCCTCGAGCGGGGTGTCGGGGTCGGGCCGGTGGCTGTAGAAGATGTCGACGTAGTCCAGCCCCATGCGCGAGAGCGACTGGTCGAGGCTGGCCAGCAGGTACTTGCGCGAGCCCCACTCGCCGTAGGGGCCGGGCCACATGTCGTACCCGGCCTTGGTCGAGATGATCAGCTCGTCGCGGTACGGCCGGAAGTCCTGGGCGAAGATGAGCCCGAAGTTGGCCTCGGCCGAGCCGTACGGCGGGCCGTAGTTGTTGGCCAGGTCGAAATGGGTCACCCCGAGGTCGAAGGCCCTGCGCAGCGTCGCCCTCTGGGTGTCGAACGGCTTGTCGTCGCCGAAGTTGTGCCACAGGCCGAGGGAGACCGCCGGCAGTCTCAGGCCGCTCCTGCCGGACCGGTTGTACGGCTGACGCCCGTAACGATCGCTTGCCGCCGTGTAGCTCACTGCGTCTCCCCTGTCTCTTCGTTCTTCCGCGTGGCGGCCCGGTCGATGATCCACGAAAGGGTGAGGGCCTCCTCGCGCCATGCGTCGTACCGGCCGCTGCGGCCACCGTGGCCGGCGCCCATCTCCGTCTTGAGCAGGAACGGCCCGCCCTTGGCGGTGGCGCGGAGCCGGGCGACCCACTTCGCCGGCTCGTGGTAGAGCACACGGGTGTCGTTGAGGCTGGTCAGCGCAAGAATGGGAGGGTACACCCGGTCGTCGATGTTCTCGTAGGGGGTGTACGACTTCATGTACTCGTAGACGTCGGCGTTGTGCAGGGGATCGCCCCACTCGTCCCACTCGATGACGGTGAGCGGCAGCGACGGGTCGAGGATGGTGTTCAGGGCATCGACGAACGGCACCTCCGCCACGACGCCGGAGAACGCCTCGGGAGCGAGGTTGACCGCCGCGCCCATCAGCAGGCCGCCGGCCGAGCCGCCCCTGGCGATGATCTCGCTGGACCAGCCGGACCTCTTCATGTGCCGGGCCGCGGCGACGAAGTCGCTGAAGGTGTTCTTCTTGTGGCCGAGCTTGCCCTGCTCGTACCACTGGCGGCCCATCTCGCCGCCGCCCCTGACGTGCGCGATCGCGAAGACGAAGCCGCGGTCGAGCAGGCTGAGCCGCGCCACCGAGAACGACGGGTCGATCGAGGTCTCGTAGCTGCCGTACCCGTACAGCACCGTCGGGGCGGGCCGCTCGGTGCCCTTCTTCATGACGATCGAGATGGGGATCCGCGTGCCGTCGTCGGCGGTCGCCCACCCCCGGAACTGCTCGTAGTCGGCGGGGTCGTACCCGCCCAGCACCGGCCGGCGCTTCAGCAGGATCAGCTCATGCCGGGTGAGGTCATAGTCGTACACCGAGGGGGGCGTGACCATCGATGCGTACGCCAGGCGGAGCCGCGTCGTGTGGAACTCGGGGTTGCCGGCCGGCTCGGCCGAGTGGATCGGCTCGGGGAAGGAGATCTCGTACGGCTCGCCGTCCGCGGGCAGGACGCGGATGCCGGTGAGCCCGTCCCGGCGGAAGTGCACGACCGTGTGGTCGCTGAAGGCGTCGACGTCGAGCAGCCGCGTGTCGTCGCGGTGCGGAACCAGCGGCGTCCAGGCGGCGGGGTCGTCGACCGGCGCGGAGGCGATCTCGAAGTTCTGCGCCCCCTCGTTGTGCAGGATGAGGAAGCGGTCGCCCGAGTGGTCCAGGGCGTACTCCACACCGGTCCGGCGGGGGCGGACGACCCGGAACTCCCCGGTCGGGTAGTCGGCGTCCAGGACCCGCACCTCGCTGGTGATCTTGCTGCCCGCGCTCAGGACGAGGTAGCGCTCGCTGCGCGTGAGGCCGATGCCGACCCAGAACCGCTCGTCGGTCTCTTCGTAGACCAGCACGTCATCGTCGGCCGGAGTTCCGATGATGTGCCGGTACACGCGGTACGGACGCCACGCCTCGTCGATGGTCGTGTAGAAGAACGCCGAGCCGTCCGCCGCCCAGGCGCCTCCGTAGAAGATGCCCGGGATCTCGTCGGCCAGCATCTCGCCGGAGTCGAGCCGCTTGAAGCGCAGGGTGAAGCGCTCGTTGCCGCTGAAGTCGGTGGAGTAGGCGAGGACGGCGCCGTCCGGGCTGACCGCGGAGGTGCCGACCGCGAAGAACGGGCTGTCGCCGGCCAGCTCGTTGCCGTCGAGGATGACCCGCTCCCCCTCCAGCGCCTCGCCCGGCTTGAGCTCGGGTGGGGTGTCGCCGGTGACCGCCAGCCGGCACTGGATGCCGTACTGCTTGCCCTCCGCGGTGCGGGAGTAGTACCACCAGCCACCCTTGCGCGTGGGGACGGAGAGGTCGGTCTCCAGGGTGCGGCCCTTGATCTCCTGGAAGATCTGTTCCCGCAGGTCGCTCAGGTGGTCGGTGCGGGCCTCGGTGTAGGCGTTCTCCGCTTCGAGGTAGGCGACGGTGTCGGGATCTTCCTTGTTGGTCATCCATGCGTACTCGTCGATCACGGTGTCGCCGTGATGAGTTCGTTCGGCCGGGACCTTCTTCGCCACGGGAGGCGTGTCGCTACTCACGTCGCCGAGTCTATGGCGCGGCCTTGTCCCGCCCACTGGCGTGACGCGGGCCTGTGACGGCGTTTGTGCGCCGACACTCCCGAAGGCTGCTAATCTTGTGGACGTCGGCATCGCCCGGCACAACCCCACTCCACCGTAAAGCGGTTCGGCGTGGGCACGTGCGAGCGATGATCGGTACCCCACGATCTTCCCCGGTCTGACCGGGCGGTTTGCACCGCTCGATCCGATCGGGTAAGTTAGAGGGGTTGCCCTGGAGACAGGGCGGCCTGAATGCTCGTTGGTTCGGGTGGCGGGAGTCAAGTGCCGGTAACGGCGCGATTTGGTTCCGGTCGACCGGATCGGCTAAAATGAAGGCATACGAGATGAACGCCCCAGTCGGGGGTCGGGTCCTTGGTGGGTCTGGTTTCCGGTGGTGTACGCGTCCGTTTCTTGAGAACTCAACAGTGTGTTAA
>NZ_JBEXGT010000052.1:0-57920 GCF_040607475.1 Sphaerisporangium sp. NPDC005288
GCCCGCGGGCCGCCGGCCTCGTCGCCGTCCGGGCCAGCCGGACCCGCCGGGTCCGCCGGGTCCGGGCGGTCGGTGACGACGATGGAGCCGCACTGCCGGGCCAGGGCGGTGAGGCGGGCGGCCGGCCAGCGGGGATCCAGCGCGGCGTACGCGGCGCCGCGCTTGAGGACGGCCAGCAGCACCGCCACCAGCCGCGCCGACCGGGGGAGCACGACCGGGACCGTCATCCCCGGCCCGACCCCCGCCTCGGCCAGGCGCACGGCGTACTCCTCCGACGCCGCGTCCAGCGCGCCGTAGGTCACCCGCACCTCGCCGTCGACCAGCGCGACGGCGCCGGGCCGCCGGGCCGCCTGTTCCCGGACCAGTTCGTGGATGGTGTCCACGCGGTACGGCAGCGCCGTCGCGTTCCATCGTGGATCCGGTCTCATGTCAGCTTCCCCATCCTTCCTGGCAGGTGCCGAGCAGCGTGCGCAGCCGCTCGGCGAGCACGGCGACGGCCGGGGGCCGCATGACCGAGTGGTGGTCGCCGGGGACGAGTTCGACGCTGAGCCGCGCGCCGGCGAGCCCGGTCCAGCCGAACGCGGCGTCCTGCCCGGCGTCGAGCTCGCGCACCGGCCGGTAGAGCACCACGGGATGGTCGAGGGTCTCTCCGGGGGTGAAGGCGCGCAGGTAGTCGTGCACCGCCAGGATGTTGTTCTTGTAGACCCGCAGCAGCCAGCCCAGTTGCTCCGGCCCGGCGTCGGCCGGCAGCACGTCGTGGCGCCGGGCGAGGTCGAGCAGGTGCGCGAGCCGCTGCTCCTCGGTCAGCTCGGCCAGGTCGGCGCGGGTGTCCTCGATGCCGAAGTGCCAGGCGAACCGCTTGAGCAGCGTCGTGTCGTCCAGGTCCGCGCCCGGGCCGCCCGCGGCCTCCTCCGCGCGCAGGCCCGCGGCGGCGGTGGCCGGGGACTCGCTGTCGATGAGCACCAGCACGCCGGTGCGCTGACCCTGGGCGCGCAGCACGCGGGTCATCTCGAAGGCGATGATCCCGCCCAGGCACCACCCGCCGATCAGGTACGGCCCCTCCGGCTGGATCCGGCGCATGCACTCGACGTACCGGGTGGCCATCTCCGTCAGGGTCGGCAGGGGCTCCTGGACCCCGTCCAGGCCGAGCGACTGCATGCCGTGGAACGGCTGGTCGGCGCCCAGGTTGCGGGCCAGGTCCAGGTAGCCCAGCGTGGTGCCGCCGCCCGCGTGGACGCAGAAGAACGGCCTGCGCGCGCCGAGCGCCTGGATCGGCACGGCGATCGGGTCCCGGGTGACCGGGCCGGCGCCGCCATCGGCGTCCCCGGCGATCCCGGCGTCCTGCCCGGCTGTACGGATGAGGCGGGCCATCGCCGCCACCGTGCCGTCGGTGAACAGGGACGCGAGCGGAAGGTTGTGCCCGGTCCGCCGGCGGATCTGCGCGATGAGCCGCACGGCCAGCAACGAGTTGCCGCCCGCCTCGAAGAAGTCGTCGGTCACGCCGAGCGGGCGGGTGCGCAGCGTGTCCCGCCAGATGGCGAGTAGTCGCGCCTCCTCCTCGTCCCGGGGCTCCACGACCTGCCGTTCCCGCGCACCGGCCACGGGCGCCCTGGCGAGCAGGGCCGCCCGGTCGACCTTGCCGTTCGGGGTGAGCGGCAGCGCGTCCATCGTCTCCACCGTGGCGGGGACCATGTGGTCGGGCAGGCGTTCGAGCAGGAACTCCCGAAGGCCCGGTACCTCGCCGGGGCCGTCGGCGCCGCAGGCGCGGCGGACGACGACGTAGGCGGCGAGCTGCCGGTCGCCCGCGGCGTCCTCGCGGGCCAGCACGGCGACGTCGCGGACCCGCGGATGCGTGCGGACCACGGCCTCGACCTCGGCCGGCTCCACGCGGAACCCGCGCACCTTGACCTGGTCGTCGACCCGGCCGAGGAACTCGTGCGCGCCGCCGGGCAGCCGCCGCACCCGGTCGCCCGTGCGGTACATCCGCCCGTCCGGGTCTCCGCCGACGTGGTCGGGCAGGAAGCGTTCGGCGGTGAGGCCGGGCCGGTTGAGGTAGCCGCGCGCCACCTGCGGCCCCGCGATGTACGCCTCGCCCGGCACCCAGTCGGGGACCGGGGTGAGCGACGGGTCGAGCACCAGCACCCTGGTCCGGCCGAGGGGACGGCCGATGGGCACGGTCCGGCACCGCGGGTCCATGCCGTCCGCGGTGACGGCGTGGGTGGTCGCGCCGACGGTCGTCTCGGTCGGGCCATAGTGGTTGACCACCGCGCAGGACGGCGCGAGCGACTCCACGCGGTCGACCAGGTCCGGCTGGCAGGGTTCGCCGCCGAGCACCAGCGCCGCGCGGGGCAGCAGGTCGCTCGGCCGGGTCGCCGCGTCCAGCAGGGCGCGCAGGTGGGACGGGACGATCTTCATGCGGTCGACCGGCTCGCGCCGCAGGTAGGCGGCGAGCCCGTCGGGGTCCGAGGCGCGGTCCTTGGTGATCAGGTGGAGCGTCCCGCCGTTGCAGAGGGCGTGGAACAGCGCCGTGTTGCCCAGGTCGGAGGCCAGCGACGAGACCATGGCGAAGCCGCCTGCCACGGGCGCTCCGAGCGCGGCGGTCAGCCCGGCCACGTAGTGCGCGAGCTGGTCGTGCTCGATGACCACGCCCTTGGGCGTCCCCGTCGTCCCCGAGGTGTAGATCACGTACGCGGGGGCGTGCCGCTCGGGCCGCGGCAGGGAACGGTCCGGAGCCGCCGCGCCCGGGGCGCGCGGCGGGTCCAGGTGGACGGCGCGGGCGCCCGCGGGGAGGCGAGAGGCCAGGTGGGCCTGGGTGAGCACCGGTCCCGCGCCGATGTCGTCGAGCAGGAAGGCCAGCCGCTTGGCCGGCGTGACCGGCTCGACGGGCACGTACGCGGCGCCCGCGAGCAGGATGCCGAGCACGCCGGCGATGGCGTCGAGACCCCGGTCGGCGAACAGCGGCACCAGGTCGCCGGGCCGCACACCGGCGTCCGCGAGCCGGGCGGCGACCCGCCGGGCGTGGTCGCGCAGTTCGGCGTAGGTGAGGCGCTCCTCCTCGCAGACCACGGCGACGGCGTCCGGCCTGGTGGCGGCGTGCCGCTCGAACAGTTCGTGCACCAGCTCGGGGTCACCGGCGACGCGCGCCGCCGACGGCTCGCGCGCCGGGCCGGGGTCCGCGCCGGCGTGCCGCCGGAACGGCCGTTCCGCGAGCGCGGTATCGCCGCCGTCCACGGTGCCGGTCGCGGTGCCGGTCGCGGTGCCGGTGGCTTCGCCGGTCAGGCGCAGCAGGCCGACGGGGGTCCCGGGCTCCGCGCTCGCGTGGGCGATGAGGGCGGTGAGGGCCGCGCCGAGCCCGGCGACGTCCGCGCGGTCGTACCGCCGCGGGCAGTGGCGCAGGGTCAGGCGCACGGTCCCCGCCAGCTCCACACAGCGGAGCTCCAGCGGGTGACGCCCGGGCCCATGGTCGATCGCCGCGATCGTGAAACCGGGCTCTCCCGCGGACGGCGCCGTGACGGCCTGGTAGGCGAACCCCACGGGGTGGGCCGGGGACGCCGTCTCACCGGCCGGGCCGGCGGGATCGGTCCGCCCGCCCGCACGCCCGGCCGTCCCCGTGAGCCCGCCCACCGGCGCCGGCGTCCCGCCAGGGCCGTCCGCCGGAGCGGCCTGTCCTGACGGCGTGGCGCCCGAGAGGCCGGACGGGCGTGGCGCGGCGTCCAGACGGGCGGTCTCGCGGGCCAGATCCGAGAAGGCGAGGGTCTCCGGCACCTCCAGGCTCAGGGGCGCGTCGTGGGTCAGCGGCCCGACCACGTCGCGCGCCTCGGTGGCGTCGCGGCCGTCCGCGGCGACGGTCAGGACCATCGACTGCTGCCGCGTGTAGCGGTAGAGGGTCGCGGTCCAGGAGGCGGCGAGCAGCGCCCGCACGGGGACCTCCAGCCGCTCGGCGGCCAGGCGCGCCCGGCTCCACGCCGCCGCGCCGATCTCCACGGCCACCTCGCCGGTCCCGGGATCGCCCGCGGGGTCGGGGACCGCCACCGTCCGCAGGAAAGGCAGCCGGGGCGGGCCCGCCGCCGCGGGAGCGGCGCCGGCCTCGGGGGGCGAAGGCAGGTCGTTCAGCCACTCCGACAGGTCCGCGTACTGCCAGCGGTCGGCGGCGTCGGAGAGGGGCTCGCCGCGGTACAGAGCGGCGAGCTCGTGGACCAGACGCTCCATGGCGGGGCCGTCGGCGCACAGGAGCGGTAATCGCAGCAGCATCGTGTGCCGCCGCGAGCTCTCCCGGCGCAGGGCCACCGACAGCAGACCGCCGGCCGTCAGGTCGAGCGGCCGCCCCGCCCAGCGGGCCACGGGGTCGTCCCCGTCCGGCACGGTCCCCGCCCACGGGGCCGAGGGGGCATCGTCTCCGGCCGGCGCGGTCCTCACCCACGGGGCCGAGAGGGCATCGTCTCCGGCCGGCGCGGTGCCGGACCGGAGCGCCATGGCGTCGTCGTGCCCGTCCGCAAGGGGGGCGGCCGGGGGGAGGTCCTCCAGCGGGACGCCTGCCGTGACGCTGATCACCTGTACCGGAAGGGTCAGCCCGGGAACGGCGTGGAACCCGGTCCGCAGGATCTCGTGCCGGCGTACGAGCTCGGCGATCGCCCGGCGCAGGACGCCGCGGTCGAGGTCGCCGTCGATCCGCACGGCGCAGACGATCGACGGCGCGGGCGCGCCCTCGCCGCCCGCCCGTACCCAGGTGTCGCGCTGCTGCGGCGACAGCGGGAAGCCCTCCAGCGCCTCGAACGCCTCGGACGCCTCGAATGACGTGGTCACTTTGTCTCCTCCTGCACGGCCGGGCCGATGGGATCGAATGCGGGGTACGACGCGGTCACTTGTTCTCCTCGTGCTCGCCGCCGGCGGCGGGGGACCCGGGCACGGGGTTGGGGTCGGTCATGGCGACCAGCACCTTGCGCGGCCCCTCGTAGGGGCGGCGGCCGTGGGACATCAGCACGTTGTCGATGAGCAGGACCTCGCCGGCGCTCCACGGCTCGGCCACGGTCTCGGCGGCGAACGCCGCCCTGACCTCCTCAAGCGCGGACTCCTCGATCGGCGTGCCGTCGCCGTACAGCGCGTTGCGGGGCAGGTCCTCCTCGCCCGAGGAGGCGAGCAGCGACTCGCGCACCTCGGCGGGCAGGCTGGAGGGGTGGAACAGGTGGGCCTGGTTGAACCAGGCGGCCTCGCCGGTCACCGGGTGGGACACCACGGCCTGGCAGACCTGCCAGGTGCGCAGCCGGCCCCCGTCGAACCACTCATAGAAGATCCCGAGATCGCGGAAGGTCCGCTCGGCCTCCTCGCGGTCGTCGGTCTCGAAGGCACGTTGCCACGACAGGTCCAGCCCGCCGCCGTAGTTGCGCACGTACCGCACCCCGCGCTCGGCGAAGCGCGCCCGCAGGGCCGGGTCGATGCGGCGCAGGACGCGGCGGCTGTCGGCCAGCGGCGTCTCACCGCCGGCGGCCGCCGGGTACTGGCAGTAGAACCAGAGCTTCATCGGCCACCGGGTGGAGTAGGCCATCTCGTTGTGCTGGGGGATGGTCTGGTCCGGCGGGTACTCCGTGGAGGTGTAGACGCCGCCCTTCTCGCGGCTGCGCGGGGTCGAGCCGTACACGTAGTTCAGCAGCTCGGGCGACAGGGCGCTGGAGACCGACTCGAACGCGGCGGCGGTGGTGACGTCGAACCCCTGGAAGCGGATCGCGCCCCGCTCGCCGAGCAGCCGTTCGACCCGTTCGTGGTTGTCCTTGAGCCAGCGCGCCAGGTCCACGCCGGGGACGCGGGGGCGGACCAGCACCGACAGGCCCCCCTCGGTGTCGATGGTGACCAGGTCCAGTTCGGAGAGCCGGATCGCGCGGCGGCGCGGCGCCCGGGTGGGCGTGCCCTCTTCAGTGGCGGTCAGGCCGGTGATCTCAGTGGTCATGGTTTCCTCCAGGAATCGTGATGTCCGACGGTCGGCCGGACGCCGCCATGGACGGCGGCAGGTGCGATCTCAGCCGCGCGAGCGGGGAGACCAGGACGAGGACGACGGGGACGGCAAGGCCGGCTCCCGCCACCAGGACGGCCGTGCGCAGCCCGGCATGGTCGCCGAGCAGGCCGCCGGCGAGCGCGCCGAGCGGCATCGTGCCGAAGACCAGGAAACGCATGGTCGCGTTGGCCCGCCCGAGGATGCGGGGCGGGGTGATGAGCTGGCGCAGGGTGACCACCGCGACGTCGAAGAGCGGGACGCCGCCGAGGAGCAGCATCAGGGCCGCCACCGCCCAGGCCACGCGCAGCGCGTACGGCCCGTCCACCGGGGCCAGCAGCAGGCCGCCGGCGGCGGTCACCGCCAGGCCCGCGGTGAGGGTGGGCCCGTAGCCGGCGCGCCGGATCAGCCGCTGCGCGACAGCGGCGCCCAGCACCGCGCCGAGGCTGCCGAGGCCGAGGACGAGCCCGACGACGGCCGGGGCCAGCCGGAGCTCGGTGAGGACGTACAGCACGAGGATGGCCAGCAGGATGTTGCCGAAGAAGTTGGCCACCGCCGCCGCCAGCACGTTCCACCGCAGAAGGGGGTGGCCGAGGACGAACCGCAGCCCCTCCCGCATCTCCCCCGCGACCGACCCCGCGACCGACCGACCTGCGACCGACCCCGCGACCGGCCCCGCGACCGACTCCGGCCCGGCCCCCGGGCCGGCCGTGGCCGCCGCCCCCGCGCCGGTCCCTGACACGGCGTGCGCGCCGCCCGGGCCCGTGCGCTCGTCCACCTTGAGGCGGCCGAGCAGCGTCGCCGAGAGCAGGAAGGACACCACGTCGGCGACGATCGCGAACGGCGCGGTCACCGCCTGCACCAGCACGCCGCCGAGGCCCGGGCCGACGGCCTCCGCCGACGCCCTGCTGACCTCCAGCTTGCCGTTGCCGTCGGCCAGTTGCGCGGGCGCGGCCAGGCTCGGCAGGAACGACTGGGCGGCGACCTCGGACAGCACGGTCATCGTGCCGACGACGAAGGTGACGGCGTAGAGCTGCCCGACCGTGAGCACGCCGAGCCAGGCGGCCACCGGGATCCAGGCCAGGACCGCCGCCCGTACCAGGTCGGCCGCGACCAGCAGCGGACGGCGCCGGGCCCGGTCGGCCAGCGCCCCGGCGAGCAGCCCGAACAGCAGCCACGGCGCGCGGCCGAGCGCGGCGAGCAGGCCCACCTCGAAGGGTCCGGCGTCCAGCGTGAGGACGGCCAGCAGCGGGAGCGCGACGAGGCTGACCTGGCTGCCGATCAGCGAGATCGTCTGACCGGTCCAGAACAGCCGGAAGCCCGCCTCCCGCAGGACACCCCGCACGGGGAGCGACGCCTCCACCGTGGCCGCGGTGTGGACTCCCTCCCCCCGTCCCCTCTCGCCGGCGATCACGCCTTGGTCCGGTTCCGCGATGCCCATCGCTCCGCCTCTCCCCTCGATGCCGGTGATCTGTGGCGTGCGGGAGCGCCGGGCACGCCGTTCGCGTGGTGACGCGCGCGGCCCCGTCCACCCCCGTGAGGCGCCCTTCGGCCGCCTCTCTCATGAAGGCGTTCCACCGCGTTCCACCGCGTTCCAGGACTCGGCTAATCGCCCCGGTACGTCAGGGTTTGAGGTCCTTTGCGGATATTTCTAGAACTGTAAATTTTCAGTTTGAAATAGTTCATTGACATGAACTAGTAGCCAAGGTCAGGATGTGGCGCGATCTTGATGAGCTCCTTACGCGAAGAGAGATGACCGATGTCCAGGTGTCCCGGGCCGCGAGGTTGGCGCACGCTCGCCGTCGTCGCCGTGGTGGGTGCGTTCGTGGGGGCGGGAACGCCTTGGGCCGCGGTGGCGGACGGCGGGCCGGCCGGCTCCCGCGCCGGCCGGCCCGCCGAGTGGCGGCAGGCGTCGGCGCGGGCCGCCGAGACCGGGGAGCAGGTCGAGGTGACCGGCGCCCGGACCGAGTTCTCCACCACGTACGCCAACCCCGACGGGGAGTCCTTCCGGCTCGAACAGTCGACGGTGCCCGTGCGGGTCAAGGGGGCGGGGGGCGCGTGGGTGACGCCGGACGCCACCCTCCAGCGCCGCGCCGACGGCACCGTGGCCCCGGTGGCCGCCGCCGTCCGGCTGAGCTTCTCCGGGGGCGGCGCCGCCCGGCTGGTCAGCATCACCCGTGACGGCCGCACCCTCGAGCTCGGATGGCCGGCCCCCCTGCCGGCGCCGGTGCTGGACGGCCCGAACGCCACCTACCGCGACGTGCTGCCGGACGTCGACCTCAGGATGACCGCGACGACCGAGGGCTTCAGCCAGGTCCTGGTCGTCAAGACCCCGCAGGCCGCCGCGAACCCCGCGCTCGAGCGCGTCGACTACGCGGTCACCTCCTCCGGCCTGAAGGTCGAGCAGACCGAGGACGGCGGCATGTCCGCGACCGACGGCAACGCCACCGAGGTCTTCTCCTCCCCGCCCGCCGCCATGTGGGACTCCACCGGCGACCCGGCCGCCGGCCGGCCCGCCGCGACGAGCGGGCCGGCCGCGTCGCTCAGCGGGCGGGCGCCCGCCTCCGCCACGCCGGAGGACGGAACGGCCCTCGCCGCGGAACCGGACGGCGCCGACGGCCCCGCCCCCGGCGCACGCCAGGCTCAGCTGCCCATCGAGGTCGGCGGCGGCACGCTCGCGGTCGTGCCCGACACCGGCCTGCTCCGGCAGAAGGACCAGGGCGCCTACCCGGTCTACATCGACCCGAGCGTCACCTGGGGCGAGAGCGACCGGACGCTGCTGCGCTCGGACGGGTACGAGTCCTACAACTGGAGCAACGGCGACGACAACGAGGGCAAGGGCGTCGGCCACTGCGGCACCTGGAGCGGCTACTACTGCGGCCCCGGCTACACCCAGCGCCTGTACTTCCAGTTCTCCCCCGCGAGCCTGAAGGGCAAGCAGGTGCTGGGCGCGGCCTTCCGCGTCACCGAGCCGTGGGCGTTCCAGTGCTCCCCCCGATGGGTCGACCTGGTCCGCACCAACAACATCTCCTCCGCCACGACCTGGGCGAGCCGGCCCAAGGAGCTCGACTGGATGGTCGACCGCAACGTCTCGGCGGGCCGCGGCTCGGCGTGCGACCCCGACGAGCCGGCCGCGCCGATCGAGTTCCGCGACAACCCCGAGGAGACCAACGAGAACCTCACCCCCACCGTGAAGGACTTCGCGGCCGGCAAGTTCTCCAAGCTGACCCTGGAACTGCGGGCGCACGACGAGAGCGACACCTCCGCCTGGAAACGTTTCCGGAACGACGCCGTGCTGGTCGTCGACTACGTGGGGATGCCCGGCGTGCCGACCGGCGTCGGCCTGGTCACCGGGTCGGGAACGGTCTGCGAGACCAAGGAGTCGGCGCCCGCGGTCGTCTCCGACCCCACGCCGGCCATGGCGACGGTCCCGCAGACCCTGGCGGGCGGTGAGTCCGGCGCGATGCTCCGGGGGGCGTTCTACGTCCAGAAGAAGAACTCCGACGGCACCTGGACGCAGGCGTTCTCCACCATCGAGCGGCCGGCGAGCGGACACGTCGGCGACAACGTGAAGGTGACCGCGGACGCGCCGACGCTGACCGAAGGCGTGCTCTACCGCTACGACTCCTGGACGCGCTCGTACTACGGCAACTACACCAAGTGGCTGGCCGGGACCAGCAGCTACCTGAGCGCGGGCTGGTGCTACTTCAAGGTCGACCCGACCGCGCCGAAGGCGCCGGTGGTCACCCCCGGCGCCCCGTACACCGCGTGCACCACCACCGCGTGCACGGCGGCCGGCGGCCCGGGGCTGGGCGCGACGTTCACCTTCGCGCCGGCGTCGGGCGACGCCAACAACGTGGCCTACCAGTACCGCCTGTCCACCACGCCCACCTGGTCGGCGGACGTCCAGGGCGCCACGGTCAAACCGATGATCACGCCGGGGGCCTCGGGCACCTTCAGCCTGTACGTCCGCGCCAAGGACAACGTGGGCCGCTACGGCGCCACCACCGTCCTTGACTTCCTGGTCGCCGCGGGCGCGGGCCCGGTCGGCAGGTGGCACTTCGGCGAGGACGCGGGCGCCGCCGCCGACTCCTCCACCGGCGCGGCCCGGCACGACGCCACCCTCGGCGGCGGCGCGGTGCGGGACGGCCGGGGACGCCGCGGCGAGCTGTGGTACGACGAGGACGGCACCGCGCTGACCACCCCGAAGACCGACAAGGGCCTGAGCCTGAACGGCACGTCGGCCTACGCCGCCACCTCCGGGCCGGTGCTGGAGACGCGTTCGGCCTACTCGGTCGCCGCCTGGGTGCGGATGGACCAGACCACCACGCCGGGCACCGTCCTGTCGCAGGACGGCGCCGGAGGCTACAGCCCCTTCAACCTCTGGTACGACGTGGGCCGGGTGTCCTACTGCTTCGGCGTCAAGGACGCCGACGCGGCGACGGGCAAGGCGTATTTCGGGGTCTGCGCGAAGAACAACACCGCGCAGGTGAACGCGTGGACCCACCTGGCGGGCACCTACGACCCGGCGACGCAGAAGCTCGCCTTCTATGTCAACGGCCTGCCACAGGGCACCGCGACCGTCGCGGGCGCCTGGTCGGCCACCGGACCGTTCGAGATCGGCCGCTACACCTGGGCCGGCCTGTTCCAGCACTACCTGGCCGGCTCCGTCGACGAGGTCGCCGCCTGGCAGCGCGTCCTGACCCCCGAGGAGGTCGCGTCGCAGGCGCGGTCGGAGTCCCCGGCGTCGGGGCGTGATGACATGGAGCTGGTGGCCGACTGGGATCCGGCGGGTGCCGCCGGGACGGCGCTGCCCGACACGCTGTCCGGCTACGGCCGCTCGCTGACCCTGGCCGGCGGCGCGACGCTGGACGGCGAGGGCCTGGTGCTGGACGGCGTGGACGACGCGGCCACCGCCCCGGGGCCGGTCGTCGACGACACCGGCTCGTTCACCGTGACCGCGAAGGTCCAGCTCGACCAGGACAAGGCCCTCGCGATGCCGATCGGCTCGCTCGGCCAGGTGGCCGGGCAGCGTACCGCCGACGGCTCCTCGTGGGGCCTGTGGTTCGAGCTGACCGGCAAAGAGACCCGGCTGGACGACGACGGCAACGAGGTGGCCGTGCCGGTCGGCTTCTGGCGCTTCGGCCGGGTCGGCAAGGACGGCGCCAAGAGCTGGGTGAGCTCCGAGGACACGGCGAGCCCGGACAGCGCCGTGCGGCTGACCGGCGTCTACGACGCCCTGGCCCCGGGCGGCCCGGTGGTGCGGCTCTACGTCGGCCACGAGCAGAACGACCTCGACCTGGCCTACACCGCGGCCGCCGGGTCCGGGGAGTTCGCGGTCGGCAAGGGCTTCAGCGCCACCGCCTGGAGCCACTTCCTGGCCGCCGAGCTCACCGACCTGCGCCTGTGGGCGGGCGCCCTGTCCGACTCCGACCAGCTCGACGCCGTCGTCGGCGACTGACGGAGTGCGGGGACCGGCACCCCGGTCCCCGCACGTCCTCACCCCCGGTTGATCCCGGTTCTCTGTTCCTCTCGAGGAGGTTGGGTCATGCGTCGGCCCGTAATGCGCGCTGCCTTGGCGACCGCGATGGCAGTGATGGTGACACTGGTGCTGGGGGTGACGCCCGCGGCCTCCGCCGCGGCGGGCCCACCCGGCGCGCCCCCCGTACCGCAGCAGCGGTCCAGCCAGGTCAGAGCCATGAACGCGACCGGCGCCAGGAAGGCGCGCGAGCAGGTCGCGGCCTCCCAGGCGCGCAACGACGCCTGGGCCGCCCGGGCGGCCAGGGAGCGCAGGGCCGCCTGGCCCAAGGCCGGCACGGCGCAGGTCCCGCTCGGCGCCGCGAGCGTCACCGTGGGAGACCTGCCCGTCACCCTGACCCCGGCGCCCGGAAAGGACGCCGGCACGACGGCGGCGAAGCCCCCCGGCACCGCGGCAGGCACCGCGGCAGGCACCGCGGCAGGCGTGGCGGCAGGCGTGGCGGCCGGTACGGCGGCGCGCGTGCGGGTGCTCGACCGCGCCGCCGCCGAGGCGGCCGGGGTGGACGGCGTGCTGCTGACCGCCTCGGCGCCGGCCTCCGGCGAGGCCCGGCTGAGCGTCGGCTACGCCTCCTTCGCCTCGGCGTACGGCGGCGGATGGGGCGGCCGGCTGCGCTTGGTGGGACTTCCCGCCTGTGCGCTGACGACGCCCGCGCTGGAGGAGTGCCGCACGCGCACCCCGCTGGCCTCGGTCAACTCCTCCGCCACGCTCACCCTGTCGGCGCCGGTCACCCTCGGGGCCGCTCCGGCCGTGTTCGCCGCGGAGGCCCTGGCCCCGACCGGCGAGGCGCCCGACGGCGGCGGCGACTACTCGGCCACGCCGCTCGGCGCGTCGTCCACCTGGGAGGCGGGCGGCGGCTCCGGCGCGTTCACCTGGTCCTACCCGATGGCGCCGGTGGAGCCCCCCGCCGGGCCCTCCCCCGCGCTGGACCTGTCCTACGACTCCGGCGGCATCGACGGGCGCACGGCCGCCGGCAACAACCAGGGCACCTCGGTCGGCGAGGGATTCGAGACGGCCGCCGCCTCCTACATCGACCGCCAGTACGGCCCCTGCGACGAGGACGGTCACGACCAGCAGTACGACCTGTGCTGGAAGTACGAGAACGCCTCGCTCGTGCTGAACGGCAGGTCCACCGAACTGGTCAAGGACGACACCGGCCACGCCTGGCGGCTGAAGAACGACGACGCCTCCACCGTCACCTGGTCCACCGGCGCCGCCAACGGCGACGACGACGGCGAGTACTGGATCGTCACCACCGGCGACGGCACCAAGTACTACTTCGGCCTGGACAAGCTGACCGGCGCGGGCGCCGAGCGCACCAACTCGGTGTGGACGGTCCCGGTGTACGGCGACGACTCCGGCGAACCCGGCTACACCAAGGGCGACGCCTTCGCCGACCGGGCGGTCACCCAAGCGTGGCGCTGGAACCTGGACTACGTCGAGGACACCCACGGCAACGCCATGTCGTACTGGTACACCAAGGAGACCAACTACTACCGCAAGAACAAGGCCGACACCGCCACCACCCTCTACACCCGCGGCGGCTACCTGGACCGCATCCTGTACGGGCAGCGGTCCGACACGCTGTTCACCGCGACCGCCCCCGACAAGGTGTCCTTCTCCTACAGCGAGCGCTGCACGGACGGCGACTGCTCCAGCCTGACCAAGGACACCGCCGAGCGCTGGCCCGACGTCCCCTTCGACGCGATCTGCGCCAAGGACGCGAGCAAGGACGACTGCCACACCGAGAGCCCCGACTTCTTCTCCCGCAAGCGGCTGGTGAAGGTCGACACCTCCGTCCTGTCCGGCACGGCGTACAAGCCGGTCGACTCCTGGGCGTTCACCCAGAAGTACCTGGACGGCGGCGACATCGGCACCTCCGCCGACCAGACGCTGTCGCTGACGTCGATCGTGCGCACCGGGTCGCCCACGGACGGGCCCGTGACGCTCGACCCGGTCTCCTTCACCTACGCGATGCGCCCCAACCGGGTCGCCGGCGGCACCCAGCCCGGCGGCGGCGACATCCTTCCGCTCACCAGGCCGCGCCTGGAGACGATCACCTCGGAGACCGGGGCGCTCACGACGGTCAGCTACAACGAGCCCGAGTGCGTGCGCGGCTCGGCGATGCCGGCGGCCGAGGACGCCGGCAACGGCTCGTGCTACCCGCAGTTCTGGCACGTCAACGGGGCCTCCGACGCCTCGGTCGACTGGTTCCACAAGTACCGCGTGCTGGCGGTGAACATCGCCGACCCGGCCGGGGACAACCCGCTCACCGAGTACTCCTACGCCTACGACAAGCCGGCCTGGCACTACAACGACAGCCCGTTCATCCCCGCCGGCGAGCGCACCTGGTCGCTGTGGCGCGGCTACCAGAAGGTCACCGCCTCCACCGGCTCCGCCGGCGGCACCCAGACCACGACCGTCTCGGTCTTCCTGCAGGGCATGAACGGCGACCGGCTGCTGAAGTCGGCGAGCCCCCGGGTCGTCGACCCCGACCGGCGGCGCGCCGCCTCGGTGCCCGGCCTGGACGCAACCGGGCTCGACGTGCCCGACTTCACCGACGCCGAGCAGTACGCGGGCTACACCCGCGAGGAGGTCACCTACGACGGCGCCGTCCCGATCGAGGTGACGGTGAACGACCCCTGGTCGTCGCGGACCGCGACCCAGCACAAGTCCTATGCCGACACCGAGGCGTACTACCTGCGCACCGGCAGGTCGTACGAGCACACCTACCTCACGGTCCCGAAGACCTGGCGCACCGTCTCCACCGCCACCACCTACGACGGCTACGGCATGCCGGTCACGCAGGACGCCACCGGGGACACCGCCAAGAGCGGCGACGAGACCTGCACCCGCACCTGGTACGCGCGCGACGACGCCAAGGGCATCAACACGCTGGTCTCCCGCACCCGCCAGGTCGGGCGGCCCTGCTCGGTGAAGGAGGCCGACCTGTCGCTGCCCGCCGACGGCGCCACCGCCGGCGACGTGCTGTCCGACACCGCCACCGTCTACGACAACGCCTCGGCGACGGGCTGGTCCGCCGGCCAGAAGCCGGCCAAGGGCGAGGAGAGCTGGACCGGCCGCGCCACCGGCTACCCGGCGGCGGTCACCGGCGGCGACCGGCCGCCGACCGGCTGGCAGCGCACGGCGAAGACGACCTTCGACACGCTGGGCAGGCCCCTGGTCGTCACCGACGCGGGCGGCAACCCCACCACCACCGCCTACACCCCCACCGGCGCCGGCGTGCCCACCAAGACGGTGGTCACCAACGCCAAGCAGCAGAAGACCACCGTCTTCCTCGACGGGACGCGCGGGCAGCCGCTGCGCACCTACGACCCCAACGACGCCAAGACCGAGCAGACCTACGACGGCCTCGGCAGGCTGACCGGGGTGTGGCTGCCCGACCGCAGCAAGGGCGGCGGCGAGACCCCCAGCATGGCCTACTCCTATGTGTTCGAACGGGGCAAGGCGCCCGCGATCGGCACCTCCACCGTCCGGTCGTCCACCACGGCGAACTGGACGTACCAAATCTTCGACTCGCTGCTGCGGCCCATGCAGACCCAGCAGCCGACGCCGAACGGCGGCCGGCTGCTGACCGACACCCGCTACGACTCGCGCGGCCTGGCCTACGAGACCTACGCCGACATCTTCGACGCCGGGCACACGCCGAACGCCACCTACAGCCGGGAGGAGTACGGCGAGGTGCCCAAGCAGACCAACCGCGTCTTCGACGGCGCCGGACGCCCGACCAGCAGCACCTTCCTCACCTACGGCGTGCCGAAGTGGACGACCACCACCGCCTACACCGGTGACTCCACCGCCACCAGCGCCGTGACCGGCGGCAAGGCGACCCGCACCATCACCGACGCGCTGGGACGCACCGTCGAGAGCCGCGAGTACGGCTCGCCCTCGCCGGCCGACACCCAGTACGGCTCCATGACCGCGGGCGGGTACGCCTCCACCTCCTTCGCCTACACCCCCGGCGGCCGACAGCGGACCGTCACCGGCCCCGACGGCGCCCAGTGGTCCTACACCTACGACCTGTTCGGGCGGCAGGCGGGCATCACCGACCCCGACAAGGGCGCCGGCACCCTGCGCTACACCGCGCTCGACCAGCCGGACACCGTCACCGGCGCGAACGGCTCGGTGCTGCTGTACGGCTACGACGAGCTCGGCCGCAGGACCGGGCTGTGGTCGGGGTCGCGCACCGACGCCGGAAAACTGGCCGCCTGGACCTACGACACCGTGGTCCAGGGGCGGCTCGCGTCCGCGACCAGCTACGAGGGCGGCGCCGTCGCCACCGGCAGGGCCTACACCCGCAAGGTCCTGAGCTACGACGCGCTGTACCGCGCGACGAGCACCGAGATCGACCTCGACCAGAAGGACCCGATGGTCGTCTCCGGCGCGGCCAGGACCTCCTACACCTTCGGCGGCGCCTACAACCCGGACGCCACCCTGAAGAGCTCGACCGAGCCGGCGGCCGGAGGTCTGGCCGCGGAGACCGTCAGCCTGACCTACACGGCGACCGGCCAGGTCGTGAAGGTCACCGGCACCCAGGACTACCTCCAGGCGGCCGACTACAACCCGCTCGGCCGGCCCCAGCAGCTCACCCTGGCCCTGTCGGGGGACGCCGCCGCCAAGAAGACCTACATCAGCAACACCTACGAGGAGGGCACCGACCGGCTGAAGAGGTCCTTCGTCACCACCCAGTCCACGCCGGTCAAGCCGCAGGACCTCACCTACCACTACGACGACGCGGGAAACGTCACCGAGATCGCCGACACCCCGACCCAGGACGGCGCGGGCGCGAGCGACTTCCAGTGCTTCGCCTACGACGGGCAGCGCCGCCTGACCGAGGCGTGGACGCCGGCCACCGACGACTGCACCAGCAGGACGCTGGGCGGGGCCGCGCCGTACCGCACCGGGTACACCTACAACAGCGCGGGCATGCGCAGCACGGAGACCGGCTACACCGGCGGAGCGGCCGCCACCTCGACGTACTGCTACGGCGACACCGCCAGGCGGCACGCTCTCACCGCGGTCACCTCCGCCGCGTCCTGCACGGGCGTGACGCCGACCTACTCCTACGACAAGTCCGGCAACACGACCGGGCGGGGTGGCCAGACGCTGACCTGGGACGCGCAGGGCCGGGTCTCCACCGTGACGCAGGGCGCGCAGAAGGCCACCTACGTGTACGACGCCGACGGCGAGGTGCTGCTCCGCCGCGCGGAGGGCGACGGCGAGAGCGTCCTGTACCTCGGCGCCACCGAGATCCACCAAAGCAGGACCGGCACCGCCGTCAAGAACTGGGCCGTCCGTTCCTACACGGCCGGCGACCAGGTCATCGCGGTGCGCAGCACGGAAACGGGGACGAACACGGTCACGTTCGTCGCCGGAGACCAGCACGGCACCTCCTCGCTCGCGGTCGACGCGAGCAGCCAGGCGATCGCCAAGCGGTACACGACCCCGTTCGGCGCGCCGCGCGGCGCCCCGTCCGGCCGGCCATGGCCCGACGACAAGGGCTTCCTCGGCAAGACCGCCGACGAGGACACCGGGCTCACCTACGTCGGCGCCCGCCTGTACGACCCGCTGACCGGCAGGTTCCTGAGCGTGGACCCGGTGCTGTCCACCGACCAGAGCCAGTCGCTGAACGGCTACTCCTACGGCAACCAGAACCCGGCCACCTTCAGCGACCCGACGGGCGAGGAGATCGGGTCCAGGCCCAACTCCTGCCAGTACGACCTGAAGTACTGCGACCAGGCGACACAGGACGCCGTCGGCTACGACCCCAAGACCGGCACCGCCGACCCGGCGCGGAAGAAAAAGAAGAAGAAGCAGCCGACGCCCTCCCCGAGCCCGGGCCCGGCGCCCAAGGCCCCGCCCGGCGGGTGCTTCTGCAAGGGCAACGGGGTCGACCTCAGCACGGCGCTGCTGCTCCACCCGTTCCACTGGGGCAACAACACCAACGGCGCGAACGAGATGGCCTGGCTCTACCACAAGGGGAAGATGCACGACGGCATCTGCGAACGCCATTCGCTGCAGTACGTCTGCTACAGCAGCTCCCCCGGCGGCGACCAGCCGATGACCATCGGCGACGTGCTGTTCTACCCGTACTCCAAGCAGGCCTACCAGCAGCAGATGCAGGAGGAGAAGCAGCGCCGCGAGGACATCGCCAAGACCAGCAAGGTCTCCGGGCGCGCGCAGGCCGACGCCTACGGGCCGAACCTGGAGAAGCACGAGGCGGTGCACTCCCGGCAGTGGGCGGCCTCCGCCACCGCCGTCGACTTCGTCGCCCGGTACGCCGCCGCCGCGGCCTACTCCCAGCACAAGGTCGGCGACCCGGCGTCCATGAACAAGTACGAGATGGAGGCCAACCTGTGGTGGGGAAGCTACTGGACCTGGCGGCCCCTCGAATACCGGATGCCGGGGACCTAGAGAGGAAGATGGAACGGTGATTCGCAGAAGGCGGCCCGGGCTCACGCGCGGGGCCGCCGCACTGACCGCCCTGGCCGCCCTGGTCTCCTTCGGCGCGGGATGCACGCCCGCGCCGAAGGGCGTCCTCGCCGTCGAAAGGGCCGCGGACGGCGGCGCGCGGCTGCTGCTGGCCGACTGCCCCGGCTACCTGGCCAAGGACTTCTCCGTCCTGGCCGACACCGCTGCCGGCGGCGGCGGCGGGCCGGCGGCCTGGAGCGTGCACAACGGCGGCTGGACCTCCTCGGTGCGCGCCGTCCAGCTCTTTCAGAACCCGCCCGCCGGCTGGCGCGCCACGGGGAGCGAGCTGACCGCGCTCCGCGAGGGCGTCCCCTATGTCGCCACCGTCAGCGGCGCCATGGGCGAGAGGAGCCTCAAGGGACGGGTGCCGTTCACCGCCGCCGACCTGGCCGGTCTGGGGAACGGTGAGGTGCTGGCCTGGGACGGAGGGGACGGCAACACCACGATGCACCGGGACGACTTCCTGCGCGCCGACCCGGACCGCTGCCGCCCATGAGCGGCGACGCCTCCCCACCCAGGGGTGACGTCGACTCCCCTACCCAGAGGGGACGTCGCCTCCCCCTCACCCGGGGCGGCGACGCCTCCCTCTCCCGGAGGCGACGCCGCCTTCTTACTCCAGCGGCGACGCCGCCTCCCCGCTCGGGGGCGGCGCCGCGGTTCGTCCGACGGCGATCCGGCCGGGGGGTCGGCTCTCCGGATCTGGTCCGTCCGGGGTCATCTCCTCGCGCAGGCGGCGCCGTTGAGGGTGAAGGCCGCCGGGACCGCGTTCGCGCCGGTGTAGGCGGCCTGGAAGCCGAAGGCCGCCGTGCCGCCGTTGGCGCCGATCGTGCCGTTCCAGGCGGCGTTCCGCACCGTCACCTGCGCTCCTGTCTGGGTGACGGTCGCGTTCCAGGCACTGGTGACCCGCTGGGAGCCGCCGAAGGCGAAGGCCAGGGTCCAGCCGTTGACGGCGGCGGTCCCGTTGTTGGTGATGGTGACGTCCGCGGTGAACCCGTTCCCCCAGTCGTTGACGCTGTAGCCGACCGAGCACCCGCCGGGCGTGGGGGTCGGCGTGGGAGTCGGCGTCCGGGTCGGAGTGGGCGTCGGGGTCGGAGTGGGAGTGGGAGTCCGGGTGGGTGTCGGGGTGGGGGTCGGCGTCCGGGTCGGAGTGGGCGTCGGAGTGGGCGTCGGCGTCGGCGTCGGGGTGGGCGTTCCGCCGCCCTTGGCCGCCATCCGGGCCGAGTGCGCCCGGAACACCGCGAGCGCCGGGTCGCCGCTCTTCACGCTGTGCTGGTCGCCGCCGCCGTTCTTGTCCGGGTACCACCAGAACGCCGACCCGTCGCCGTTCCTGGCCTCGAAGTCGGCGTAGAGCGCCGTCCACCAGGTGACCCGGTCGGCGTTGCCCTCGGTGTTGAACTCGCCCATGAAGAACGGCTTGCCCACCACGTCGTGCGAGTCGGAGATCCATCTGCCGATCAGCGTCTTGGTCTGGTCCAGGGTCAGGTTCGCCCAGCCCGCGTTCGGATACGGGTGCGCCGAGGTGAAGTCGACGTAGGGCGACTGGTGGATGTAGACGAAGGGGTTGCCCTCGTCGCCGCCGAACCCGTAGCGGGACTCGTGGCCCTCCAGTCCGGCGCCGACCATGTGGTTGGCGTCGATGCTCTTGACGTAGGAGGCCATCTCGTCCACCCACTTGCGCAGGGTCGCGCCGCTCTTGTTCTCCTCGGCGCTGACGTCCTGGTAGCGCGGCTCGTTCATCAGCTCCCAGGCGAACACGGCCGGCTCGTCCTTGTACTTGACGCCGCTGTAGTGGTTGGTCCGGTTGAGGGCGTAGTTGACGTAGTTCTTGTACTGGGTGAAGCAGCCCGGGCACCTGGTCTTGTCGAAGAACACCGCCCGGCCAGGGTGCCCGCCGTTCAGCCCCTCCCACTTGAGCCGGGTGTCGATGCCGCCGTAAGCCTCCCAGTAGTTCTCGAACACCGGGATCAGCCGGATGTCGTGCGCCTTGGCCGACTCGATGACGTAGTCGAACAGGGCGAACTGCTGGTCGTTGTACTGCCCCTTGGACGGCTCGAAGCCGTGCCAGCTCTCGTGGCTGAACATCCAGAGCCGGACCACGCTGACCTTGTCGGCCTGCATTTCGGCCATGTGGGCGTCGATGCGCGCCTTGTCCATGTACTGCGTCTCGGTGTCTCCGTAGCTGCCGCCGTAGGTGAAGATGTCGTAGGTGTTGGCGCCGGCGAAGTAGTACGTCCTGCCGTTGAGGCAGAAGTGGACGCCGCAGCGCTGCACGAAGCCCGAGGCGGCCGCGCCGGCCACCGGGAAGGCCGTCGGCGCCACGCCGGCCATGATCGCCAGGGCCAGCGCCAGCAGCAGGTGGAGCGGCCTGATCCGTCTTGCCATGGTGGTGTTCCTTGCGGGGACGAGAGGATGGGGGCGCTGCCAAACAACCCCGTCCCGCAGCGCGCCGCAACCGCCCGGCGCCGGACCGGGCAGCGCATCGCCTCCACATGCGGCCCGACCTGCCCTTAACCGGTTCTGGCCCCGTCGATCCCCCCATCTCCGCCTGAAAGCTTCACCGGCACCGGCGGAAATCTCACCGGCGTCGCCCGATGGAACCGGTCGGGCCGGTCGGGCCGGTCAGGCCATGACGGCGACGAAACGCCAGTCCAGGACCGCGGCCGGCTCGGCGCCGGACACCGCTTCCACGACCGAGCGCAGGTGGACCAGCCCGCCGCCACCGGGGAGCTCCTGACAGCGCTCCACGGTGATCTCGCTGGTCAGGGTGTCGCCCTCGTGCACGGGGCTGAGATGGTCGCAGCCGTGCCAGGCCACGACCGTGACCAGGTTCGGCAGCGCACGGGCCGCCTGGTGCAGCGCAAGGCCGATGGTGTGCCCGCCGTACACCAGCCGCGGCCCGCCCGCCTCCCGCGTGTCATGGTGCACCTGCGCGATGTTGACGGTCAGCCTGGCCAGCTCCGGGGCCGCGGACACCACGTCTCCCCCGCCGACCTGCCACCTGTCGCCCTCGGCCACGTCCGCGAAGTGCCGTCCGGGGACCTGCTCTCTGAACCGGTCAAGCCGCCAGCCGTCGAGCAGTCCGGCGGCCCGGCCGGCGAGGTCCGCGCCGGTCGCGGACGCGCCCACCGCCTCCAGGTCGGCGTCGTGGCCGGTGCGCGCCCCGTGGTCCCGCAGCGGGATCATCGCGCAGCGCCGGAAGTCGAGCACCGGCCGCCCGTCGTGGTCGGCGGTCGTGATGCGCAGCACCGCCAGCCCGGTCGGGCGGCGCCCCGGCCGGGGCCGGTTCTGGCGCAGCGCGACCACCTCGGTGCGGGTGCGCAGCGTGTCGCCGATCAGCGGCAGCCGGCGGAAGGCGAGACCCCGGTAGAACAGGTTGGCCTTGGCGTGGTGGGTGACCAGGGTGGACTGGCCGATCGCCACGTCCCAGACCAGCGCCGGGTGGGCGAGAGTCCCGCCGCCGAGGACCTCCCGGGACAGGTGCGCGTCGAGCGGCAGCCGGAGCCGGTCGCCCACGACCGCCTGGTGCGCCGCGGCCATGCCCTCGGTGAGCGTCACCCCGGGCGCGGCGTCGAACACCCGCCCCACCGCCAGCTCCTCGAAGTACGGCCCTTCACTGATTCCCGCCATCGGCCCTCTCCCGCCCGAACGTCCGTGCCCCCGTCGCCGCGATCACCCCCGCCGCCCGGTCCCGCCGATCTTGGAATCCGGCGTCCCGCGCCCTCGGACACCGGCCGCGACACCGCGCCCGCCGGCCGGAACGGCGTAGGTCGCGGCGCCTGCCCGTCTCTTCCACGTCCGCCTCACCGGCGGCCTTCCCGGCCTCAGGCGAGCCTGGAACCGGGTCCGCCGCGTACGCGCCGTACGAGGTCTTCCGCGGCCTCGGGCCACCGGGCGTGGTCGAAGGTGAAGCCCGCTTCGAGCAGGCGGCCGGGGACCACCCGGCGGCTCTTCATCAGCAGTTCGGTGTCCGAGCGCAGGACGAACGCGCCGAGTTCGGTCATCCACCTCGTCGCCGGCAGGCCCACCGGGACCCCCCACGCGGCACGCAGCACGCGCATGAACGCGCGCTGCGGCAGGGGAACGGGAGCGGCGAGGTTCACCGGCCCGGCCAGGTCGTCCCGGTGGACCAGGAACTCGACGGCGCGGACGAGATCGCGGTCGTGGATCCAGGACACGTATTGCGCGCCGCCCGCGACCGGGCCGCCGAGGCCGAGCCGCGCCAGCCGCAGCAGGATGTCGAAGACGCCGCCGCGATCAGGGCTCATCACCATGGCGCAGCGCATGGCCACCTTGCGGGTGTGCGGGGTCTCGGCTCGCTCCTGCGCCCTCTCCCACGCCTTCGCGATCTCGACGCTGTAGGCCCAGTAGCCCGGGACGCCGGGTTCGGTGCCGCCGAGCACGCCGGTCGTCTCGTCGTTGGGCGCGTCGAAGCGGTGGGAGTAGATGGTGGCGGTGCTCATCTGCAGCCATACCTCGGGAGGCCGCGCGGCGGCGGCGATCGCCTCTCCCACCACCCGGGTCGAGTGCACCCGCGAGTCCATCATGGCCCGTAGGTTGGCCGCGGTGTAGCGGCAGCTGACGCTGCGTCCGGCCAGGTTGATCACGACGTCGCTGCCGTCGATGTGCTTCGCCCATGGCCCCAGGGTCGCGCCGTCCCAGCGGAGTTCACGCTCGCCCGCCGGCCGTCTGCTCAGGACCACGACGTCATGGTTCGCAGCGGTCAGCGCGCGCTTCAGGATAGTGCCTACCTGCCCGGTTCCCCCGGGTATCACTACCTTCATCAGGCTCCCCCTATGTGGGTGGGACGAGCCTAGCGCAGTGACTTGAACCCGTTCAGGGCAAGTCGCACGGTCTCCCCGTCCGTCCGCGGCCCCCCGCCTTGGCCAGGTCGATCGACACGCTCAGGACGCCGCCCGGGCCCGTGCGTTTCCGCTGGGGGCTTTCGCATATGCGACATGGCATAAATGCGTCAGAGCTCAATCGGCCAGGAACCCGGACATTTGACCACAATCTAGGGATCTCGCTGCACTCCTAGCTTTGGGGTTCCCTTGCCATTCCCTCCCTCCCGGGGGCGCGGGCTCGTCGCGCTGGCCGCCGCGCTCGCGGCGCTCGCGGCCGTCCCACCGGCCGACGCCTCCACCGCCCCGGCCGCTGACGGCGTCACCGCCTCCGGCGCGAGCACCGCGCCCGGACGGACCGTCACGCTGCTCACCGGGGACAAGGTGACCGTCGGCACCGCGCCGGACGGCACCCAGACCCGCACGGTCGTGAGCCCGGACGGCCGTCCCGCCGACGCCGTCACCCACGCCGAGAAGGGCCAGACCTACGTCTACCCGCGGTCGGCGCTGCGGTACCTCGCCGCCGGGCTGCTGGACCGGGACCTGTTCAACGTGACCCGGCTGCTCGCCGACGGCTACGACGACGCGCACAGCGCCCGCCTGCCGCTCATCGTCACCTACACCGACGCCGCCGCCCGCGCCCGGACCGCCGCACCGCCTCAGGGCGCGCGCCAGGTGCGTCCCCTGACCAGCGTCCAGGGGGCGGCGCTGGACGCCGACCGCTCGGCCGGCTTCTGGTCCGCGCTGACCAAGGGCGCCACCCTCCCCGCCCCCTCCCGGCGCGGCGCGCAGGGCTCCCTGGCGGGCGGCATCGAGAAGGTGTGGCTGGACGGCAAGGTGAAGGCGAGCCTCGCCGACAGCACCGCCCAGATCGGCGCGCCCACGGTGTGGCAGAGCGGGAACACCGGCAAGGACGTCGAGGTGGCCGTCCTGGACACCGGTGTCGACACCGCCCACCCCGACCTGGCCGGACAGGTCGTCGCCGGCCAGAGCTTCGTCCCCGACCACGAGAGCATCGAGGACGGCGCGGGTCACGGCACGCACGTCGCCTCGACCATCGCCGGCACCGGCGCCGCCTCCGGCGGCAAGGAGAAGGGCGTCGCCCCCGGCGCCCGGCTGCACGTCGGCAAGGTGCTGGACGACAGCGGCGGCGGCCAGGAGTCGTGGGTGCTGGCCGGCATGGAGTGGGCCGCCCGCGACCAGCACGCCAAGATCATCAGCATGAGCCTTGGCGCCGGCCCCTCCGACGGCACCGACCCGATGAGCGTGGCCGTCAACGAGCTGAGCGCCGAGACCGGCGCGCTGTTCGTCATCGCCGCGGGCAACGACGGCCCGGGCGAGTTCACCGTCGCGACCCCCGCCGTCGCCGACGCCGCGCTGGCCGTCGGCGCGGTGGACGCCTCCGACGCCCTCGCCGACTTCTCCAGCCGCGGGCCCCGCCCCGGCGACCGCGGGCTCAAGCCCGAGCTCACCGCCCCCGGGGTCGGCATCCTCGCCGCGCGCTCGCAGTACGCGACCGAGGGCGAGGGCTACTACCAGACCATGAGCGGCACCTCCATGGCCACTCCGCACGTCGCCGGGGCCGCCGCGCTGCTGGCCGCCCAGCACCCCGGCTGGAGCGGCCAGCGGCTGAAGGACGCGCTGGTCAGCACCACCAAGCCGACTCCGGACCACAGCATCGCCCAAGCGGGCAGCGGGCGGCTGGACATCGCGGCGACCACCGCCGCGACCGTGTTCGCCACCGGTTCGGCCTTCGCCGGATTCCACGCCTACCCGGCCCCGGCCGGCGCGACGAGCGCCAAGGAGATCACCTACACCAACACCGGCGACGCCCCGGTCACCCTGGACCTGACCACTCACCTGACCGGCGCCCCGGCCGCCGCGTACACGCTGTCGGCCTCCCGCGTCACCGTCCCGGCGGGCGGCGCCGCCGCGGTGACGGTCACGGCCCACCTGGACCAGGTTCCCGGCGACACCACCGTCTCGGGCACGGTGGAGGCCGCCGACGCGAGCGGCGCCGTGCGCGCCCGCACCATGATCGGCGTCGCCAAGGAGGGCGAACGCCACCAGCTCACCCTCACCGCCAAGGACCGCGCCGGCCGCCCGCTGAGCGGTGAGGTGATCCTCACCGCCGAGCACCTGTTCGCCCCGCTCTGGCTGGACGAGACCGGCACCCTGGACCTGCGCGTCCCGGCCGCCACCTACACCTTGTGGATGACCGCCGACCTCGAAGGCGCGCACGGGCCCCACTCGCTGGGCCTCGGCGTGCTCGCCGCCACCGACGTCCGGCTCGACCAGGACAGGACCGTCACCCTGGACGCGCGCAAGGCGCGGCGGGTCGCGGCGGAGACGCCCAAGGCGAGCACCCTGGCCGGGATGCGCATGGACGTCTACCGTGCCGTCGCCGACGACGACTACACCGCCTCCAGCCGCTGGCCGGCGATCGAGTACGACAGTGTGTGGACGCTGCCCACCGGCGCCAAGGTGCGCAAGGGGGAGTTCGAGATCGGCGCCCACTGGCGTCTGCAGCAGCCGGCGCTGACCCTCTCCTCCGGCGGCCGCGCCTTCGACGACGTGCTGGTCCACCGGGGCGCGACCCCGCTGCCGAAGGGCCGTCACACGCTCGCGGCGCTGTTCGCCGGCGACGGCGGCGCTGCCGGCTACCGGTCCAGGCCCGCGGCGGGCAAGGCCGTGGTCGTCAGGAACTCCGCCGCGGTCACCCGCGAGGAGCAGGCCGCCGCGGCGCTCGCCGCGGGCGCGAAGATGCTGGTGGTCGTCAACGACGGCCCCGGCCGCGCCGAGCCGTGGAACGACGCGCTGTACGGACCGCCGAACCCGGCCCCGCTGCCGATGGTCGCGCTGGGTCAGGACGAGGGCGAGGAACTGATCGCCCGCATCGAGGACGGCCGGCGCGCGACCACCCTGGAGGTGACCTCCAACCCGGTCACCGAGTACTCCTATGACCTGGTGCACCACTTCAAGGGCGCCGCGCCCGCCGACCCGGTCTACCGGCCGGACGAGAACGAGCTGGCCCGGGTCAAGGTGTCCTTCCGCAACGACCGGCAGAACAAGGTGGTCGAGGACCGCGCCGACGTCTGGCGGTTCGGCTACTCCTCCGCCTCCGGCGCGAGCGGGTTCACCGCCCCGGCCATCGGCGAGCGCACCGACTACGTGACCGGCGGGATCACCTGGTACGAGCAGGTGAACATCGTGCGCGAGGTCGAGCAGCACACCGCCGACCTGGTGACCTACCGGGCGGGGACCACCACCGACGTCCGGTGGTTCGGCCCGATCCACCGGCCGCGACTGGAGCAGGGCCTGTCACCGCTGCGGCTGGACGACACCCTCCAGGCGAGGGTGCCCGGCTGGGGCGACTCGGGCGCCGGGCACATCGGCGGCACCTACCTCAACGGCATGGTGTCCAACAGCCTGAAGGTGTATCAGGGCGACACGCTGCTCGGCCAGGCGCCCTACGACCAGATCGCCGTCTTCGGCGTGAAGCCGGAGCGGCTGCCGTACCGGCTGGTGTCGGAGAACTCCCGCGGCACGTGGGCCAACCCCTACTCCACGTCGACCCGCACCGAGTGGGGCTTCACCTCCGCGGCGGCCGCGCCCGGCGAGGTCGTGCGCCTGCCGCTGATCCAGCTCGACTACGCCGTGGACACCGACGTGGCCGGCAAGGCGCGCCGTCACGACGCGCTCACCGTCACCCCCTCGCACCTGGACGGCGTGGAGCGGCCGGGCGCGATCGGCTCGGTGACGCTGGAGGTCTCCTACGACGACGGCGCCACCTGGCACAGGACCGGCCTGCGCAAGGACGGCCCCGGCTGGACCGCCCGGCTGGACGCCCCGGCCACGGCGACGTTCGTCACCCTGCGGACCGCCGCGGCGGACGCGCGGGGCAACACGGTGACCCAGACGATCACCCGTGCCTTCGGCCTGAAGTAGGAGCCGCGCCGGGAGGCGCCCCCGTACTCCCTGCGCGTGCCCCGCTGACGGCCCTTCCCCACGGCCACCCCCGGCGACGTCCCATCCCCGTCGCCGGGGGTGGCCGTCCCCTTTCACCCGGGGGTAGCCGTCTACCTGCAGGCCTCCGCGAAACGGAGGGAAGGGTCGCGCTCCGCGAGGCCGAAGCCGAGCTGGGTGTACAGCTCCAGCTGGTCGAAGTACTCACGGTGCGAGACGATCTTGCCGTGATCGACGAAGGTCGAGCAGGTGGCCCGGAAGACGACGTGCCGGCCGCTCCCCTGGACCTCGCGCCCGTCGGGCAGCAGGAAGGGGCCTTTGTGGGTGCCGGTGACCGTCCATTCCGTCACCGCGGGGTTGTCGGCGTCGCCCACCTCGAACACGGGCGTCTGGTGGAAGTCGGGGAACCCTTGGAAGAACTGCTGGTAGAGCCAGGCGATCTGCTCACGTCCTTCGGCGATGCCCATCGGCGAGACGAAGACGGCGTCCGGGCTGTAGAAGTCGAGCACTCGTTCCATGTGGTGAGCGTTGACCGCGTCGCACAGACGATGTTTCAAATCCCAGAATTCAGACATGGCGTGATCCTCCGCAGGGGGCGCTGCCCTCCCACGCTACCCAGCCGGCGGCCAAGCCTCCCTCACAGCCGCGTCATGCCGGGGTCAGGTGTGCGACGCGATCTTTCCCCCGGGGCCGCCGGCCGTTCCCGCGGGCCGGCGGCTCCTGGCGACGGTGCGCGGTGCCGGGCTCAGCCGGTGACGCTGGGCCGGCCGTTCTCGATGTGGCCCATCAGGCGCCGGCCGAACGACGGGTCCTCCTCGCAGGAGACCTGGACGTCGTACCAGCCGTGCGCCGCCTTGGCCGGCCAGGGCACCTGCCTGCGCTCCCCGGGCCGCAGGACGACCGCCATGTCCCGCTCCTGGTAGGCCAGCGCGCGGACGCGCAGCTTGACCCGCTGGGTGCCGGCGTTCTCGAACACGAGGGTCAGCCGCTGCGCGCCGCCGTCGATCTCCGAGCGGAGCCGCACGCCCGCCGCCGCGCCCGTGAGCGACCCGCCGAACTCCCTGCGGAAGCCGTTCGGGCCGGTCAGCACCAGCTCGTAGCGGTCGCCGGGCACCTGGACGGCCCGGGTGGCCTCCCCGCGCACGTCGAGGTGCAACGGCGCGGCGAGCTCGCCCGCGTAGGGGTAGAGCGCCAGGTGGACGCTCTCGGCGCCCCGGTTGGCGAGGGTCAGGGTCAGCGTCCTGCCCGCCAGCCGGGCCGAGGCGTCCGGCTGGTAGGGCAGCGGGCGGGCCGGGCGGACGCCCTCCTCCTGCACGGGCATCCGCTGGTCGGCGGGCGGTGCCGGCCGCCAGCGCCCGGTGAACGGCGGGACCTCGGCGGGATGGGCGGGCGCGGGCCGCGGGCCCGCCGCGGTGAAGTCGAACGCCGAGGTGAGGTCGCCGGAGACCGTGCGCCTCCAGGCCGAGACGTCGGGGAAGCGGACCTTCAGCCAGCTCTCCAGGAACCGCACCGTGGAGGAGTGGTCGAAGATCTGCGAGCAGACGTACCCGCCGACGGTCCACGGCGAGACGACGATCATGGGCACGCGGACGCCCAGGCCGATCGGCTTGCCGTCGTAGTACTCCTCGGCCCGCTCGGCCGGCGGCCGCGGCGGCGGCACGTGGTCGAAGAAGCCGTCGTTCTCGTCGTAGGTGATGAACAGCGCGGTCGAGCGCCACACCTCGGGGGTGGAGGCGATCGCGTCGAGGATGTCCCAGGTGATCCGCGCGCTCTGGACCGGGGAGGACGCGCTCGGGTGCTCGGAGTCGGCCGCCGACGGGACGATGTAGCTCACCTCGGGCAGCCGGCCCGCCTCGACGTCGGCGCGGAAGCTCGACGCGAGCGTCCCCGGCCGCACCCGGCGCAGCGCGCGGTCGTACAGCGCGCGCTCTGCGGGGGTCAGTGCGGCCGCGCCCTCGTCCAGGCGGGCCAGCATCTGCTCGCGCTGCGCCTCGCCGGCCCGGCCGAGGGCCGAGTAGAAGGAGTCCATGCTCTGGAAGTCGCCGCGCAGCGCCTTGCGCGCGATGCGGCGGAAGGTGGCGAAGAACTCCAGGTTGTTGTCCTCGTAGTTGTCCCACTCCTGGTACACCTGCCAGGACCGCCCGGCGGCCTGCAGGACCTCCCCGGCGTTGCCCCAGGTGTAGCCGGCGTGGGTGTCCTCGTCGTAGGCGCTGTTGTCGATCGCACGCTTGGTCGTGCCGGGCTCGTAGCCGGTGTGCCCGCTCACGTGGTAGTTGCGGTTGGGGCTGGTGGAGGACAGCACCGAGCAGAAGTACTGGTCACAGATGGTGAAGGTGTCGGCGAGCTCGTACTGCAGCGGGATGTCCCGGCGCTCGTAGTAGGTCATGGTCGAGGCGCTCTTGGCGCCGATCCAGCCGTTGTGCCAGCCGCCCGCGGCCGCCTGCTGCCCGTCGCCCCAGCCGTGCGGCAGCGCCGAGATCCACTGCAGGTCCTTGCCGACCACGCCCGCGGCCGCGTGCACCGGGAAGGGCAGCACATGACCGGCGCCGTCCGGCTGCGCGAAGACCGGGCCGCCGTCCGGCAGCCTGATGGCGTTGCGGTCGCCGAACCCGCGCACGCCGCGCAGCCCGCCGAAGTAGTGGTCGAACGACCGGTTCTCCTGCATGAGGAAGACGACGTGCTTGATCGCCGACAGGCCGCCTGAGGGGGCCGGCATGGCCATGGCCGCGTGGACGGACGGCGGCAGCACCGACGCCGCCGCGGCGCCGGCACCGGCGACGAGGAACCCTCTGCGGGACAGGCCCTGGGACATCATGGTCCTTTCTGGTGGGGCCGCCGATCTTTCCGGCGGCCTCAGCATCCCAGTGCCTGCGCATAGCAACAGGACGACGCACAACGGCATTTCCGGTTAACCGTTGACGAATCTCGGCACGGCGAAGCGCCGGGGCGCCCGGGGGCGTCTCGCGCCGGGCCGCGGCGTGCCCGCGGGGAGGGCCGCCGCTCGTGGCCCTCCCCGCGGTGCGATGCCCTCGGGGGATCAGTACACGAAGACGCTGCCCGCGTTGAAGCTGATGCTCGGGTAGCTGCCGGGGTAAATGGGCAGGGGGGTGCCGGTGCAGTTGGTGTTGGTCCACAGCGTGGCGATCTGGGTGGCGGTGTTGATCGCCGAGTGGGCCCGCCCCGAGCCCCAGCCGTGTGCGGTGAGATCGACGCAGACGCCCGCGGGAGGAACCAGCGACTGCGCGGTGAACCTCGCGCCGGTGTACCCGGTGCCCTCGAATAAGCAGAGGGTGCGGCTGAACTCGCACGTCCCGGCGAGCGCCGAGGTCGACGAGGCGGCGGCGGGGGTGGCGGTGAGGCCGCCGGCGAGCAGCGCGGCCGCCGCCAGTGACGCCGCGACCGCGAACCTGCCCTTGAGGTTGATCCTGGAAGCGTTCACTTTCTCTCCCTTTTATGCTCGATGAAACCCTGACGGCGGCAAGAAGAATGGATTTCTGCCACCTGGCGCATAACGCGGTTGCGCATGCGCGCCTTTGCTCGGTAAGCGTTTTCGGCCGCGCGGAATAGGCGGAACGGGTGCTGGTGCGACCGGCGGCCGGATTACGACGTAGAGCCTCGCGCGTCCCGCGCGGCGGGACACGCGTAAGTGCGCCTCACCGGCCATGTGACCGGCGCGGACACGACTACGGTCAAGATTCGGACGGAAATTCGGGAGGGCGGGCGCGATGGGGCGATGAGCGGCTGCGCCGTGCCTCGCGACGGTTCGATGGAAAGCGGTCCGGATGGCCCATGGCTCGCCAGGGCGCCGGCTTCGTGGCTCTGAACAGTGCCTTTCTCACACTCACGGCGTCCCCGTACGCAGTCGAATGGTGGAGAAACAGGAATCACTTACCGAGCAGTCGAACGCGCAGAAAAGTAACACATCATTGACCACAGCCGCAAGATCCCGAACAAGCGGCCATTCGCGGGAATTGCGGAACTGCGCGCCGGACATGAGGTCCGCCCCGGCGGCCGGAAGGTCTTCTCGCGCGCCCGGACGCGTCCCTGGCCGCCGAAAGGTCGCACCGGGAGAGACGACGGTGCCCCCCGGCCGCCCGGCGGCGGAGAGCGGATCTCAGGCGGTGACGGGGGACGCCGGGGTGAGCGCCACCGCCGCCTCGGCGGTGTGCACCAGGAAGGTCAGCGTCTCCTGGAAGTAGAGCTCGACGCTGGTGGCGTCGTGGGACAGGTAGCCGATCGACAGGTCCTGGCCGATGCACAGTTCGAAGTCGCCGCCGCGGCTGGACAGCAGGAAGGCCCCGTCGATGGCGGGCGCCCAGATGATCCGCCCGTCGAGAAGCCGCGCGATGTGCTCGATGACCGGGTAGCCGTGGACGGCGGTCTCGCTCACCGCCGTGTAGGCGTCCGCGCTCAGGGCCAGGTCGTACGGGCCGCCGACGCCGGCCAGGCGCAGCGCCGAGATGGCCCGGCTCACCACGTCGGGGTAGTCGCCCACCTCGGCCGGCAGCGTCAGCGCCGGGTTGGAGGAGCTGTCGCGGATGCCCGCGATGCCCGCCGCCGCGTACCCCTGGAACACGGCGCGGTCCTCGGCGAAGGCGACGCGCTTGGCGGCGTCCTTCACCGGCTGCCAGTCGGCGTCCTTGGCGCCTCGCTCGACGTCGTCCACCTGGCGCCGGTCGACGGTGAACGGCACCCGCAGCTCCAGGATCGGCTGGGACCGGCGGGTGCGGGCGACCACTCCCGACGCGGGCGGCTCTATGGCGTCCAGGTGGCCGGTCGAGACCGCGGCCAGCTCCAGCCCGGCCGGCTCGGGGACGTCGACGACCCGCCGGCCGGCCACGTGGCGTTGGAACGTGCGCCGCGCCTCTTCCGAGAGGTCGGCCCACGCCGCGTCGGAGATGGGTGCCAGTTCGCGGTGCAAGTTGTTCATCGGGACGTGCTCCTCTTGAGATCGCCGATGCCAAGCGACCCGTCGTCCGGGACCTGGACCTCGGGGTTCGTAACGGCTCCGGCCACGATGCCGGCGCCCGGCGGGTCTGGGAGGTCGTCGAGGAAGTCGATGGTGGGCACGAAGAACAGCGTGCCGGTCACCGCCGTGGAGAAGTCGAGGATGCGGTCGTGGTTGCCCGGCGGGTCCCCGAGGAACATGTTGTCCAGCATCTTCTCGGTGACGGCGGGGGTGCGGGCGTACCCGATGAAGTAGGTGCCGAACTCCCCCTTGCCGACGTTGCCGAACGGCATGTTGTCGCGCAGGATGCGCCGCTCGGTGCCGTCCGGGTCGGTGATCGTGGTGAGGGCGACGTGCGAGTCGTCCGGCTTGACGGCGTCCTCCAGTTCGATGTTGGACAGCTTGGTCCGCCCGATCACCTTCTCCTGTTCGTCGACCGGCAGGGCGTTCCACGCCTGCAGGTCGTGCAGGTACTTCTGCACGATGACGTAGCTGCCGCCGGCGAACTCCTCGTCCTCCGGGCCGACCAGGACGGCCTCGCTCGCCACCGGGCCGACCGGGTTCTCCGTGCCGTCGACGAAGCCGAGCAGGTCGCGCACGTCGAAGTACTTGAAGCCCTGGACCTCGTCGCGGACCACCACGGCGCCGCGCAGCCGGTCCATGATCTGCGAGGCCAGTTCGAAGCACAGGTCCAGCCGCATCGCCCGGATGTGGAACAGCAGGTCGCCCGGCGTGGACACCGCGCGGTGCCGCGGGCCGTCCAGCTCCCGGAACTCGTGCAGCTCGGCCGGGCGCGGCCCGGCGAACAGGCGGTCCCACGCCTTGGACCCGATGCCGGCGACGACGCTCAGCCTGCCGTCGGCGGCGCGGAAGCCGACCGACCGCTGCAACGCCGGCAGGTCGGTCAGCAGTTCCCTGGCGACCGGCTCGCCGCCCGGGGCGACCGTGACCACCAGGAAGATCGCCGTCGTCGTCAGCGGGCTCAGCACCGGCTGCGGGACGGCCGGTCTGCCGGGCGGCCCGGCGGGCACCTGCTGCGTCATCTCAACGCCCCTCCCCTGCGTTCGCACCTCAGTAGCACAGCCTGTCAGCCGCGCCCGCCGGTGCTCGTGCCGGGGGCGGTGTCAGGCCGTCAGGTCCAGCGCGAGGGTCGCGACGGCGAGCAGCAGGAACACGCCCGCCAGGGCGAACTGACCGGTGTGGTCACCGAGGGCGGGCCGGGGTCATGGGCGGAAGGCGTCGGCGTGTTCGGCGGCCCATTGGGCGAACGTGCGGCCGGGACGGCCGGTGACGGCCTCCACGACGCCGCTCACCGTGGAGCCCGCCTTGTGCGCGGCGCCGTACACCTTGAGCAGGAACTCGACCTTCTCGCCGTCGCCGATCGCCGGGTCGTCGCCGAACACCTTGAACAGCAGCATCTCCGGCGGCCTGCCCCGCTCGATCCACTCCGCGCGGGTCTGCTCGGGAGTGAGCTCCTCGAACCGCAGGTCCCGGCCGGTGGCCTCGGCGAGGATGCGGATCTTGTCGCGGGGGGTCAGGACCTCGGGCCCGGTGATGAGGTAGGTGTGCCCCGCGTGGCCGTCCTCGGTGAGGGCCGCCGCCGCCACGGCCGCGATGTCGGACTCGTGGACCGGCGCGCTGCGGCGCTCGCCGTACGGCTCGCGGACGACGCCCCGCGCGCGCAGCCGCCCGGCCCAGTCGGCCAGGGTGTTGCCCATGAACTCGACGGGCTTGAGCTTGGTCCACTCCAGCGCGCTCGCCTGGACGGCCGGCTCCAGGGTGCCCTCCTGCCAGCCGCCCAGCATGGTGACCCTGGTGACGCCGGCCCGCGCCGCCGCCGCCGCGATCTCCGGCCCGTTCCACAGCGGCCGGTAGTCGCCGGCGAAGTTGATCAGGTGCGCGGCGGTCACACCGTCGAGCACGGGCGCGAGGCCGGCGGCGTCGGTGAGGTCGCCGACGACGACCTCCACGCCCTGCGGCAGAGCGGCCCGCGCGGGGTCGCGGGTCAGCGCCCGCACCTTGTGGCCGGACTCCAGCAGGTGCCGGACGAGGTGGCGGCCGACGGTGCCGGTCGCCCCGGTGACCAGGATGGTCATGGCATGCTCCCTTGTCGGGGTTCGGGATTGTCCGGACCCAAGAGGCACAGGCGGCGCCGGGTGTGACATCGCGAACGGCCGGTGAGACGTAGGTCACCTCCCGCCGCCGGATGTCACACCGCCGGCCGCCGGCGCCTCTCATGGGGAAGGAGCGGCACGACATAAGGACCATCCATGCCTGACATCCCCGAAGACCCCACCACCGGCCCCTCCGGCCACCCCCAGACCCCGGACCCCGCCGGCCCGGGTCCCGCGCAGGACGCGACGCGGGTGTTCGCGGGGTATCGGGAGCTGCTGTTCTCGATCGTGTACAACCTGCTGGGGAACGTGGCCGACACCGAGGACGTCCTGCAGGACACCTGGCTGTCGTGGGCGGCCAGACACAGGGACCCGGCGGCCGGGGAGATCGAGAACCGGCGCGCCTATCTGGTGCGCATCGCGGTCAACCACGCGCTGGCGCGGCAGAGCGCGATCCGGCGCCGTCGGGAGACCTACGTGGGCCCCTGGCTGCCCGAGCCGCTGGTGTCCGGCGACCCGCCGCCGGACCCGGCCGAGCCGGCCCTGCGCGCGGAGTCGGTGTCGATGGCGCTGCTGGTGGTGCTGGAGACGCTCACCCCGCTGGAGCGCGCGGTCTTCGTCCTGCACGAGGTGTTCGGCTACGCCCACCCCGAGATCGCCGGCATCCTCGGCCGCACCCCGGCGGCCGTCCGGCAGCTCTCGCACCGCGCCCGCGAGCACGTGCACGCCCGCCGCCCGCGCTACCAGGCCGACCCGCGCGTCCAGCGGCAGGCGACCGAGCGCTTCCTCGCCGCGGCGCTGGGCGGCGATCTGGACGCCCTGCTGCGGATCCTGGCCCCGGACGTGACGATGTGGACCGACGGCGGCGGCAAGGCGCGGGCCAGTGTCCTGCGCCCGGTGCAGGGCCGCGACAGGGTCGCCCGGATGATCGTCGGCGTGACGTCCCGGGCGCCGGAGGAGCTGGAGGTGCGCTACCGGACGGTCAACGGCGACCCGTCGGCGGTGCTGTTCGCCGACGACTCCCCCTTCGCCGTCATGGTCATCGACCTCACCCCGGACGGCGAGCAGGTCCGCGGCATCTACACCGTCACCAACCCCGACAAACTCTCCCGAGTCCCGGACGGGGCGGAACCACCCGCCGCAGCCGAACCCCCATCGGAGGACCCCGGCGGGCAGGCGCCGTGACGGCAGGCCCGTCACGGGCAGGACCCCGGTCGGCGGGACGCCACGCACGCCGGCCGGCCGCTGGGACAGCCCGGCCGGCCGGGCCCGCGGCCGGCGCGTTGCGCTCCGGTGTCAGCCGGCGCGCGGCGGCAGCACCTGGACGGTGTCCCCCACCGGGCGCTCGCCCGTCGCGTCCGAGGGGTGGTTGACCAGCGCGCCGTTCACCGCCATGGCGGTGGAACCCCCGCCGTCCAGGTTGATCGCACGCACCGCGCCGAGCGACCGCATGAAGGCCGCGCCCTCGGCGAGGGTGAAGCCCTCGCTGCCGCCGCTCAGGCGGCCGTCCACGGTGGCGAGCAGCAGCCGGCCCCGCCCGTCGACGCCGGCCATCGTCCGGGGCTGGCGGTTGTTGGCCCACGCGAAGCCGAAGGACAGGTCGGCCGGGTCGACGGTGCCCTCGGCGACGGCGTCGATGTGGACGCGCCCGTCCTCGACCAGGGTCGGCGCGGCGCTGACGACGCTGTCGTCCGGGCCGAGCTCGACCCGCCGCCCGCCGGCCTCGCGGACGACCTCCGTCACCGTGATCCTCTTGCCGGGCTCGGCGTGGGCGGTGAGCCAGCCGCCCGCGGCGCCGACGCCCTGCAGCACGGTCTGGGCGGGCGCGACGGCGCCGCCGCGCGCGCCCAACGACACCACGCGGTCCTTGGCGTCGAGCACCACCTGGGTGCCCGGGCCGGACGGCAGGTCATGGCCGTAGGCGCCGGTGAAGCGGACCAGGTCGTCGGCCAGGGTGCAGGTGAGGTCCTGGCGCGGCTCGGAGGTGGGCGCCGCCCCGGGCCGGCCGCAATTGCGCAGCAGTCCAGGGGTGCGGTTGAGGCCCTGGACGGCGTAGGCGGCACGGCCGGCGCGCGCGGTGACGGTCGTGGTCAGGTCGGCGATCCTGGGGTGCCGGCCGCCGTCCTTGAGGATCAGCGCGGCGCGCGCGCCCGACGCCATCGAGGTCAGCTCGCCGCCGTAGGCGCCGGCCATGGTGCCCTGCACGCCGTCGGCGCCGGAGGTGAGGAAGAAGCCGCCGGTGACCCCCGACCAGCGAGCCGAGCTTGGCGGCCACCGACGAGGTCGTCTCGCGCTGGGCCACGTTGTGGCGGAGGCGGTGGCGGTGGCGGTGGCGGTGGCGGTGGGTGTGTCCGCCGCCGCCGTCCCCGCGATCGACGCCGGCGCCGCGACCGCCAGCGTGGTCACGGCGTAGAGCGTGAGCCGCCGAGCTCGGGTGAGTTGCCCGCCTGTGCGGTTGCCCATGACACATCCCTGCAGATCGATGGCGTGTCGGAAATGACCACAATTGGAATGGTTCCGACAGCGATGACCAAGTCGGCAGTCCAGCGTGCCCAGGCGAACTCCCGGCCGGGCGCGGGGGTGCGCACGGAGTCGCGGAGATGAACGATCGACGACCCGGCGGCCCGGCCACGGCCGCGGTACCACGACATAGACGACGTCACACCGCACCCAACGGCCCTCCACCGGCCGGCCGTCACCGACGTGACGACCCGGGAGGGCTAGACGGGCCCGACCTCGGTCCTGGCCTCGCCGGCGGTGGGGAGGCCGTGGCCGGCCAGCAGCCGGCTGACCGCCTGCTGGGCGGTGACGACGTCCTCCAGCGCGCCGCGCACGCCGGTGAGCGGCGGCTCGCCGAGGGTGACCATCTCGTGGAAGGCGACCAGCTCGCGCTCGAAGGACGGGGTGACGTCCTGGAAGGACAGGCGTCCCTGGACGCTCACGTCGGTGAGCCGGGCCGCCGCGCCGAGCAGGTACGGCGTGGGGAAGACCACCTCGAACGAGCCCGTCGCGTGGTGCACGGCCACGGTCTCGCGGTAGGAGGGATAGCCCTCCAGGTAGTGCCAGTGGACGGCGTACCTGCCGCCGGTCCGCAACGGCCCCGACAGCTCCACCGATCGCCCGCCCGGCCCCGGCCAGGTGGCCGCGTGGTCCACGCCGCCCGGCCCGCCGGCGAGCAGGCGCAGCAGCGACAGGTCGTGGCAGATGCTGTTGAGGATCGTCATGTAGAGCCACCGCGCCTCTGTCCCGGCCTCGCCGATGGCGGCGCGCACCAGTTCGTCGTCCCGGGCGCGGAGCCGGTCGGCCACCTCGGCGGGCACGTCGCCGGCCGGCGGAGGGAGCCGGGCGAAGGCGAGCTGCGAGCCGTCGCCCGGGTGCAGCACGGTCACCTGGACGGCGCGCACGCCGGTCAGGCGCCCGGCCATCCGCTGCACGGCGGGGTCGTACTGCTTCATGTACCCGACCATCAGCCGGGGCCGCTCGGGGTCCTCCAGCGCGGCGATCTGGTCGACCTCGGCGCGGGTGTAGGCGAGCGGCTTCTCGCACAGGACGGCGTGGCCGCGGCGGAGCGCGTCGGCGACCACGTGGCCGTGCGAGCCGGAGGTCAGCACCAGCAGGGCGTCGAAGCCGCCGCCGTCGAGCATCGCGGTCACGTCGGTGTGGCGCCGGGCCACGCCGTACCGGTCGGCGACCCGGCGGGTCAGCGACGGCGAGATGTCGCACACCGCCACCACCTCGAACAGATCGCTCCGCCGCTCCAGCAGGGGCAGATGCACCGTCTGGGCGATGGCGCCGAGCCCGGCGACCGCCACCTTCAGCCTCACGAACCCACTCCCTCGAGCAACGCGCGGCCGCCCACCGGCCGGCCGGCGAAGATCGGACCGCTGCCACGGACCGGCCCCACCACCCCTGTGAGAATAATGAAAGGTTCGACCCATGTATCCGATGACCACGTACGCAAGATCGCGCACCCACGGCAGTGCTTCCGCGCGAGGCGGTGGTTCCGCGAGAGTAGGACCGAAGGACGGGCATGGCGAGGATGCGAGGCGGGTGATCTGGACATCGTGCGCACGAACCCGCCCGTGGAGCCGGTGACCGGCGTCGCACCGCATGACGCGGGGGTAGGGGTGATCGAGGTATGAGACTGACCATTCTCGGCGGCGGCGGCTTCCGGGTCCCGCTGGTCTACCGGGCGCTGCTCGGGGACCGCGGACAGGGCAGGGTGACCCACGTCACCCTGCACGACCTGGACCCCTCCCGCATCGCGGCGATCGGCCGGGTGCTCGCCGAGCAGGCCCGGGAGGTCCCCGGCGCCCCGGAGGTGCGGATCACCACCGACCTGGACGAGGCCGTCACCGGCGCCGACTTCGTCTTCTCGGCGATCCGCGTCGGCGGCCTCGAAGGGCGGGCCGTGGACGAGCGGGTCGCCCTGGAGGAAGGCGTCCTCGGCCAGGAGACGGTGGGCGCCGGCGGCATCGCCTACGGGCTGCGCACGCTGCCGGTGGCCGTGCACATCGCCCGCCGGGTGGCCGCCCTCGCCCCGGACGCCTGGGTCATCAACTTCACCAACCCGGCGGGCACCGTCACCGAGGCGATGTCCCGCCACCTCGGCGACCGCGTCATCGGCATCTGCGACTCGCCGGTGGGCCTCGGCCGGCGGGTGGCGCACGCGCTCGGCGTCGACCCCTCGGTGGTCCGGCTGGACTACGCCGGCCTGAACCACCTGGGCTGGCTGCGCGCCGTACGCGTGGGCGGCCGCGACCTGCTGCCCGGCCTGCTCGCCGACGACGCCGCCGTGACCTCCTTCGAGGAGGGCAAGCTGTTCGGCGGCGAGTGGCTGCGCACCATCGGCGCCATCCCGAACGAGTACCTGCACTACTACTACTTCCATCGCGAGGCCGTGGAGGCCGCGCGCGCCGCCCGGAGCACGCGGGGGGCGCTGCTCATCGAGCAGCAGCGGCGCTTCTACGCCGAGACCGGCGGCTCGGCGCTCGAGCTGTGGGAGAGCACCCGGCTGGAGCGCGAGACGACCTACATGGCCGAGAACCGCGAGGCCGCCGGCGCCGGCGAGCGGGCGTCCAGCGACCTTGCGTCCGGCGGCTACGACCGGGTCGCCCTGGCGCTCATGCGCGCGATCGCGCTGGACGAGCGCACGACGCTCATCCTCAACGTCCGCAACCGCGGCTCCATCGCCGCCCTCGACGAAGACGCCGTGGTCGAGGTGCCCTGCTTCGTCGACGCCAACGGCGCCCGCCCGATGGTGGTGGACCCGCTGCCCGGCCACGCCCAGGGCCTGGTCACCAGCGTCAAGGCGGCCGAGCGCGCGGTGATCGAGGCGGCGGCCACCGGCTCGCGCCGCGCCGCCCTGCGCGCCTTCGCCGTCCACCCGCTGGTGGACTCCGTCGCACTCGCCGGACGGCTGCTCGAACGATACGAACGGGAACTGCCCCAGCTCGGCTACCTGGGCGAAGGGAACTGACCCCGGACGCACGACGACGCGAGCCCGTCGATGCGCGCATCGACGGGGGTGCGCATCGACGGAGTGCGCGCGGCGACCGCCTGATCACCCGCGCGAGCCTGGGTGTGACACACCCACCGTGGATGCGCCGGAACGCCGTACGTTGACAGAATGGAGGTTCTGGCTGACTTGCTGCGCGCGCTGCGCGAGACGGCGCCGCCGCCCGGCGCCCCGGTCCGGGCGGACGGCCACCGGCGGCCCCCGGGGCTGCGACGGGAAGAGGTGGCCGCGCTCGCCGGCCTGCATCCCGCGTACTACGCACGGCTTGAGCAGGGGCTCGAGCGAGATCCCCCCGACTGGGTGCTGGCGGCCCTGGCGCGGGTCTTCGACCTCGACGCGGCGGGAGCCGAGCGGATGTACCTGCTCGCCCACCCGCCCGCGGGGCCGACCCGGCTCTCCCAGCGGGTGCGCTGGACCGTGGAGAACTGGCACACCGCCCCGGTCTTCGCCGTCAACCGGCGGCTGGACGTGCTGGCCGCCAACGGCATGGCGCGCATCCTGTTCGACGGCATGGACCACACCGACAACCTGATGCGGCACGCCTTCCTCGCCCCCGCCGCGCAGGAGTTCTTCCCCGAGTGGGAGCGGGAGGCCGGCTCGAAGGTCGCCCATCTCCGCGAGGCCGCCACCGAGGCCCCCGCCGAGGCCGACCGCGACCGCCCCGAGCTGTACGAGCTGGTCGACCAGCTCTCCTCGGAGAGCGCCGACTTCCAGCGGATGTGGTCCCGCCAGGACGTCGAGGTCGACGAGTACAAGCGCATGTACCACCACGCGGTGGGCGAGATCCTGCTCCGGCACGACACGCTGACCGTGCGCAGCGCCCCCGGCGTGCTGCTCTACGTGTGCCACGCCGAGCCCGGCACCCCCTCCGAGGAGGCCCTCACCCTCCTCGGCATCCTCGCCGCCGGCCAGACGAGCCCGGGGCGTCCCTAGTCCCGCCGAGCCCGGCCGCCTTGCTCGCCCCAGGGCGGCCGGCGATCATCCCCCCGCGCCGGATCGCCCCCCGCGGATGCCCTGCGCATGCCGGCCCGGTGATCTCCCGGGACCGGGGCGCCGGGGTCACGCCAGGGCGTGGGCCGGGGTCCACAGGGCGTCGATGGCCCGCTGCGCCGCCGTGAGGCTCTCGGCGGCCTGCGGGATCAGCTCGGCCATCGCCGGCTGCACCTCCGCGAGGGTGAGCTCGGCGGTGATGAAGCGCGGTTCCAGACCCGTCATCGAGATCCCGTGCGGCAGCCACGACTGGGCGTGGTCCCAGCCCTCGCGCGGCGTGCCCTCGCCGTACCCGCCGCCACGGGAGGCGATGACCACGAAGTCCCTGCCGCCGAGCAGGCCCGCCCCCGTGGCGGGGTCGGTGGACAGCCCCGGGGCGATCAGGTGGTCGACCCACGCCTTGACCGTGCTGGGCACGCCGAAGTTGTACAGCGGCAGGCCCAGCACGATCGTGTCGGCCTCCCGGATCTCGCCGATCAGTTGCGCGGTCAGCGCCCAGGAGGCGGCCTGGGCGGGGGTGTGCTGCTCGGCGGGCACCATCCGTGCCAGCCCTCCGGCCTCGTCGAAGTGCGGCAGCGGGTGACGGCCCAGGTCACGGTAGGTGACGGTGCCGCCGGGGTGTGCCGCGCGCCAGCCCTCGACGGCCCGGGCCGTGAGCCTGCGGCTGACCGAGTGCTCGCCCCGGATGCTGGCGTCGATGTGCAACAGATGAGCCATGTCGCTTCTCCTCCACAAATCGTTTGTGTAGGACAAATCATTAATGCCCCACCGACCGAACGTCAAGTCGGCTAGACTTCTCGCCATGACCTCCCCGCCGGCCGCCGACCGGCAGTCGCACCGGTCGGGCCCCCTGCTCGACCACCTGGCGCGCCGCGTGCGGCTCCGCGCCGAGACGGTGCTCGTCCCTCTCGGTCTGCGCCCGCGCCACCTCGTCGCCCTGACGGTGCTGCGCGCCCAGGGCGGGTGCTCCCAGCAGTCGCTCGCCGCGACGCTCGAGATGGACGGCACCAACATCGTCGGGCTGCTGAACGAGCTCGAGACGGGCGATCTCATCGCGCGCCGACGCTCCCCCGAAGACCGCCGGCGCCACATCGTCGAGCTCACCCCCGCGGGCACCGATCTGCTGTGCCAGGCCGAATGCGCCATGGCCGCCGCCGAGGACGAGGTCTTCGGCGCCCTCGACCAGGCCGAGCGCGAGAGCCTCTACGCCCTGCTCAGCAAGGCCGCGACCGGCTCCGAGATCCCCTGCGCCGCCGCCGACTCCGCCGCCGAGGCCGCGGCCTCCTGCGCCGCCGCGGAATCCGCGGCATTCTGCGCCGCCGCCGACCACGACTGAGGGCCGGCGGTGGGCGCCGACCCGGTCGGCTATGCCGTCCTGGACCTGGAGACGACCGGCCTGCGGCCCTCACGGCACCGCGTCGTCGAGATCGGCGTGGTGCACCTGGCCCCCAGCGGCCGGTTCACCGGCCAGTGGTGCACCTTGCTCGACCCCGGAGGCGACCTCGGGCCACGGAGCGTCCACGGCCTCACGACTGCGGACGTCCGCGACGCCCCCGCGTTCGGCGACATCGCGGGCACGCTCACGGGCCTGCTGCGCGGCCGGGTGCCCGTCGCGCACAACCTGCGCTTCGACCTGGCCTTCCTTCGCCGGGAGTTCGACCGGCTCGGGGCGGGGCTCCCGCGCCTGGACCGCATCGGCGTGTGCACGATGGCCGAGGCCGCCCGGCTGCTCGCCTACGCGCCGCGTTCCCTCGCCGCCTGCTGCGCCGCGGCCGGCGTCCGCCTCGAACGGCGCCATGACGCGCTGGCCGACGCCCGTGCCACGGCCGGCCTCCTGCAGTACTACCTCGACGTGACCGCCCCCGCCCCGCCGTGGCACGGGCGCCTGGCCGAGGCCGCCGAGGTGCGCTGGCCGGCCGTCCCCGGCACCGCGCCACCGCGCGCGCGGCCAGGCGCCGCCCGCCACGGGAGCGGCGCCGGCGACCGCTGAGCACACAGGCGTGCCAATAGGACGCCGGCGGGCCGCGGGCTGTCGACCTCCAGCCGCGCGGTCCAGGCGCGCGGTCCAGGCGCGCGGCCGGGGCGGGCCGAGCGGTCACCCGCGCCGGCCGCCCGGTCAGGCGGTGGCGACGGCGTCGAGGTAGGTCCAGGCGCCCTGGTGGCGGGCGAAGCGGCTCTTCTCCCGCAGTTCGCCGGGACGCCCACGGTAGGTGTAGCCGGCGCGGAAGGTGACCGTGCCGTCGGTGTGGACGGGGCTGCCACCGGAGACGTCCTCGATCTCCAGGCCGGTCCACCGCATGCCGCGTTCGAACTCCACGCGCGGCGGCCGGGTCGTCGGATGCCAGGTGCGCAGCAGATACGCCTCGTCCTCGACCGCGAACGCGGCGTAGCGCGAGCGCATGAGCGCCTCGGCCGTCGGCGCGGCGGCGCCGGCGTGGAACCGGCCGCAGCACTCGCCGTAGGCGGCGGGCAGGCCGCAGGGGCAGGCCCGCTCCGCGCGCGGCGGCGTACGCCGGGGTTGGGAGCCGTGCTTCACCCCGCGAGGCTACCGTGCGGCCGGCGCCTGGAGCGCGCGCGCCCGGAGCCCGCTCCATGCGAGCCCTCAGCGCCCGGTCCACACGAGCCACCGGCACCCGCTCCACACGAGCCGCCGGCGTGTCCGATCCCGTCGTTGGCGTGATCCCGCCACGCCCGGCGCGGGACGCGCGGAGGCGGGGTGGCCGGGCCACCTTGGGACGGCGTTCCCGCAGGTCGGCGCCACTTGGCCGACAGGCGGAGACGGCTGGTCCGCGCCCGATCCTCACATATGCGTGTTAATTCTTGTTTAACGTGCTTTGTCCCGCTCTTGCCGTGAAAGCCACGATCCAACCACGATGCTCCACGTGGGTGTGCAAGATCCCCTTATAACCCCTTTTTCCGTCCCCCACGGGTACCCCACGGCCCGTGAAGGAGATCGTGTGTCCATCCCCCGCCTCTGGCGAGCGGCCCTGATCGGGACCACCGCACTCGCCCTGCTGGCCCCCCAATCAGTGGCGTACAGCGCCACGCAGGCCGCCCCCGCGTCCGACAAGATCGATCGCGTGGTCCGGGCCGACCTGTCCAAGGACGACAAGGCCACCTTCTGGGTGCGCCTGAAGGACGGCGCCGACCTGCGCGCCGCGCGCGCGGCCAAGACCAAGGCCGACAAGGGCCGCCAGGTCTACCGCGCCAAGACCGAGACCGCCGCCTCCTCCCAGGCGGGCCTGCGCAAACTGCTGAAGGCCGCGCACGCCGACTTCACCCCCTTCTGGATCGTCAACGCCGTCAAGGTGACCGGCGACGCGGCCCTGGCGGCCGACATCGCCGAGCTGCCCGAGGTGGCGGCGATCGAGCCGTCCAAGGTCGTCCCGCTGCCCGACCCCGCGCCGGGCACGGCCAAGGCCACGACCGCCTCCGTCGAGTGGAACATCGACCGCATCAACGCCCCCAAGGTGTGGAACGAGCTCGGCGACCACGGCGAGGGCGTCACCATCGCCAGCATCGACACCGGCGTGCAGTGGGACCACCCCGCGCTGGTCTCCCAATACCGCGGGACCGGACCGGACGGCACCGTCGACCACGACTACAACTGGTACGACCCCTCCGGCGCCTGCCCCTCCAAGGCCCCGTGCGACGACCGCGGCCACGGCACCCACACCATGGGCACCATGGTCGGCGACGACGGCGGCGCCAACGCCATCGGCGTCGCCCCCGGCGCCAAGTGGATCGCCGCGAAGGCGTGCTTCACCGTCGGCGGGTGCCCCGACTACGCCCTGCTCGCCGCCGGGCAGTGGATCATCGCGCCCACCGACCTGAACAACCAGAACCCCCGGCCCGACCTCGCCCCCGACATCGTCAACAACTCCTGGGGCGGCGAGGGCATCGACCTCTGGTACACCGACATGGTGTCGGCATGGGTCGCCGCCGGCATCTTCCCCGCCTTCTCCAACGGCAACGCGGGCCCGGCGTGCGGCACCACCGGCACGCCCGGCGGCTACGTCGCCAGCTACAGCGCGGGCGCGTTCGACGCGAGCGGCCACATCGCCTACTTCTCCTCCCGGGGGCCCGGCGAGAACGGCGAGATCAAGCCGAACATCTCCGCGCCCGGCGTCGACATCCGCTCCGCGCTGCCCGGCGGCGGCTACGGCCTGAAGTCCGGCACCTCGATGGCCAGCCCGCACGTCGCCGCGACGGTGGCGCTCATGTGGTCGGCCTCCCCGTTCCTGCGCAACGACGTGGACAACACGCGCGCGCTGCTCGACGGCACAGCGGTCGACGTCGACGACGAGGGCTGCGGCGGCACCGCGCAGGACAACTTCGTCTGGGGCGAGGGCATGCTGGACGCCTACGCCGCGGTCAAGGCCACCCCGGCCGGCGAGCTCGGCACGCTGACCGGCAGGGTCACCTCGGGCGGCTCTCCCGTCGAGGGAGCCACCGTGAGCGTCTCGGGCCCGCTGAGCCGCGCCGTCCCCACCGCGCAGGACGGCACCTACACCCTCCCCCGCCTGCTGAGCGGCGAGTACAAGCTCACGGTGAAGAAGTTCACCTACGACGACGCGACCGCGACCGTCACCGTCTCCACCGATCGGACCGTCACCCAGGACCTGACGCTGACCGCTCAGGAGCTGAGCACGGTGTCGGGAACGGTCACCAGCGTCGGACAGCCCGAGCCGGGCGCCACCGTGACCGCGGCCGGCACCCCGGCCACCACGGTCACCGACGCGAACGGCCGCTACGAGCTGCGGCTGCCGCACAAGACCTACGACCTCAAGGCCGCACCGCCCTCGCTGTGCTCGGAGAAGACCACCGTGCCCGTCACGGTGACCGGTGACACGGCCAAGGACATCGAGCTGACCGTCCGCAGTGACGCCTTCGGGCACACCTGCAGGAGCGACGCCAAGCCGTTCGTCAAGGGCACGCACCTGGAGCCGCTGGTCTGGGACGACGAGACCCAGACGGTCGGCCTGCCGTTCGCCTTCCCGTTCTACGGCAAGACCTACACCAGCGGCGTCGTGAGCACCAACGGCTACGTCAGCTTCGGCACCGACCGCTACTCCTTCCCGACCCACGGCCCGCTGCCCTCCACCGACGGGCCCAACGGCGCGATCTACCCGTACTGGGCCGACCTGCAGATCATCGACGGCGAGGGCGGGCTCTACACCTCCACCATCGGCACGGCGCCGAACCGTACCTTCGTCCTCGAATGGCGCAACGCGCGGTTCCTCGGCGTCGACGGGATCATCTCCTTCGAGGCGCTGCTCGGCGAGGACGGCTCGGTCGAGTTCCGCTACAGCGGAATCGACGACACCTACAAGGCCGGTCAGAAGGCCACGGTCGGCATCGAGAACGGGGACGGCACCGACGCGTTGCAGTACTCCCTGGACGACGCGGCGGTTCGCGACGACCAGACGCTGGTCTTCGCCGCTCGGGGTCACGGACTGGCGGCCGGGACCGTCACCGACGCCAACGACGGCAAGCCCCTGGCCGGCGCGACGGTGAAGGTGGGCGACGCGGCCTCCTTCACCACCGCGGCCGACGGCACCTTCCTCGGACAGGTTCCCGCCGGGGACTACGAGCTGGAGGTCTCAGCGGAGAACTACGGCACCTTCACCAAGGAGGTCACCGTCACCGCTGGCGCGCGCAGCGCGTTCGACACCGCGCTCGCCACCGGCCGGGTCACCGCCTCGACCGGGCGGCTCACCCTGGTCATGCCCGCCTCCGCCACCAGGAAGGGCACCGTCGAGCTGTCCAACACCGGCGCGGACGCGACCTACACCGTCGAGTCCGACCCCGCCCAGACCTGGCTGACGGTCACCCCGGCGAGCGGGCGCATCGCGGCGGGCGGATCGGTGACCCTCCAGGTCACCGCCTCCAGCTCCGGCGTCCGGCCGGGTGAGTTCCGCTCAAGCGCGCTGGTCGTGCGCTCCTCCAGCGGCCGGGCTCCGGCCTTCCCGGTCGTCGTGACCGTCGTGGTGCCCAAGCTGCGGGTCGCCATCGACGCCGGCGGTGACAAGAGCACCATCGACGCCGCGGGCGACACCTGGACGGCCGACCGGCGGTACGCCCCTGGCGGCAGCGGCCACGTGGGCGAGGGCAAGGCGTCCACGACGAAGAGCACGATCTCCGGCACCGCCGACCAGGCGCTGTTCGCCAGCGCCCGGGAAGGGATGCACGGCTACCGGTTCGACGGCGTGCCCGACGGCGTCTACACCGTCGAGCTCGGCTTCGCCGAGACCCGGAACAAGCGGCCGGGCCAGCGCGTCTTCGACGTCCGCATCGACGGCGAGGTCGCGGCGCAAGCGCTCGACATCGCCCGCGAGGCCGGCCAGAACGCCGCGCTGACCCGGCAGTACACGGTGAAGGTCACCGGCGGACGGCTCGACGTGAACTTCGTCGCACGGACCGGCGATCCGATCGTCAGCGCCATCCGCCTCACCGAACGCCCCGACAAGACGGCCGGCTGACCCCCGGTCCGCCGTCTCCCGACCACCGGCCCGTCGCTGTCGCGGCGGGCCGGTCCCATGCCCGGCGGCTCCGGGGGCAGGCTCACTCGCCGATGCGCAGGCCGGCGATGAGGCCGTCTCTGAGGGTGAAACCGTAGGTCAGCCGCACCTCGCCGCCGGGGAAGTCACCCCGGACGAGCGTGTGCGCCTCGTAGTCGTCCCCGCCGGTGTGCGCGGTGTCGAGGACGGTGACCGTGTAGGTCCACCTGCCCGCCGTCGCCTCGCGCCAGCCCCGGATCTCGCTGCGGCCGCGGTAGGTGTGCCCCTCGTCGGAGACGGTGCCGTCCTCGGTGAAGCAGCGGGCGACCGCCTCGTGGTCGTGCCCCTCGGCCGCCGTGAAGTACCGCTCGATCTGGTCCATCTCCTGCCCTCCCGCTCCTGTCGCTACATTCGGTCTGTAGCCAATGTAACACCAGGTATACCAGAGGCGCCGCTACAATCGATACATGGCTACTCGGACGGACTCCCGGAGCAAGGTCGGCGCCGGTGCCCGCGACCGGCTGCTGCTCGCCGCCGGCCAGTTGCTGAACGAGTCGAAGGACGGGCAGGTCTCCACCCGCGCCATCTGCGAGCGCGCCGGGGTGCGGGCGCCCACGCTCTACCACCACTTCGGCAGCAAGCAGGGCCTGGTCGACGCCGTGGTGAACTACGGGTTCACCCAGTACGTCGAGCCGGACGGCGACGCCGGGGACGCATGCGCCGACCCGGTCGAGGCCGTCCGCGACGGCTGGGACCGGCACGTGCGGTACGGGCTGGACCACCCGTCCTTCTACGTCCTGCTGTACGGCCAGATCGAACCGGGCACGCCCTGCTCGCTGACCTCCAGCGCCGAGGCCATGCTGCTGCGCCTGCTCACACCGCTCGCGCGGCGGGGACGGCTGCGGACCGGCGCGGCGGAGGCGGCGCGGCAGATCGCGGCGGCCAACGCCGGCGTCACCCTCAGCCTCATCGCCCAGCCCGAGGACCGTCGCGATCCGGCGATGTCACGCCAGGTGCGCGACACGATCCTCGGCTCACTCATCGTCCCCGAGCCTGAAGCGGGCGAGGCCCGGACGGGCGTGGGCGCGCTGGCCGGCGCCCTGTCGGCGGCGCTGGACACCGAGGGCGCCGCCGCGCTCACCCCCGCCGAGGAGCTCATGCTCAAAGAGTGGCTGCGGCGCCTGACCTGAGACCCGCCCGCCGCCGGCCTCGCCGAGCTCGCCGCGCACGGCGTCGAGCGGTGGTTCCTGGACGACCCCCGCGGCGTCGAGGGATTCCATCCCCGCCTGCGCCTGGTGGAGACCGGCAGCCCCGCCGAACCGGCCCTGCTCAGGCACGCCCCTTTGTACTACCGGCTGCTGGTGGCCATGATCGGTCTGGTGCCCTCCTGGAAGAACGCCGGCTGGGTGCTGCGCTACCGGTTCTGACCCCGCCAGCCCAAGGAGACACACGTGAGCGTCGAGCTTTCCGAGGACCCGTTCCATCGCCGGCTGCACCATGTGGCCCCGGCGGAGATGACGGGCGACACCTCGCAGACCGGCGGGATGCTGCGGCGGGCCGCCATCAGCGGCGCGAGCGTCGGGTCCAGGCGCCTGTGGATGGGCCAGACGCACGTGGCCCCGGCCACGGTGTCCGCCGCCCATCACCACGGCGACTCCGAGACCGCGATCTACGTGGTCAGCGGCACCCCGTCGTTCGTGTTCCTCGACGTGGAGGGCGGCGAGCCGCACGAGGTGCGGATCGACGCCGCGCCCGGCGACTACATCTTCGTGCCGCCGTTCGTGCCGCACCGGGAGGAGAACCCCGACCCCGAGGTGGAGGCGGTCGTGGTCATCGCGCGCAGTACGCAGGAGGCGATCGTGGTCAACCTGCCCGAGCTGAAGTGGACCGGCCCTGCCCGGACGTCCACCTGACCGCGGGACGGCCGCGACGGCTCACCCCGTCGAGGCGCGTGCCCGCGTGGTGCGGATGGACGCCCGGACGGGCGTTCTGGCAGGTGTTACGAGCGGACGCGGACGGCGGGCGCCGGGTCTGCGCCGTCAGCGCGCACGGGCGCTCCGGCCGGCGGGCGACCCGCCGGCCGGAGGCGCTGGGAACCGCGTGACGGTCAGCCGTTCAGGCGGCAGCCGTCGGTGGTCCTGCCGTTGTCGCAGCGGTTGAGTTGCAGGCTGTCGAGCAGGTAGGCGAAGGTCTGCCCCGCCGGGCTCACCACCGACAACTGCACGGTGGCCGCGCCGGTCGGCGCGATCGCCGACACCGCGTACTCCTGCCAGCCGGACGTCAGGGAGTAGGTCGAGCTGTCGGAGGTCGAGATGAGGCCGCTGGAGGAGTTGTACCAGGACAGCCGCAGCTTGACGTTGCCGGAGGTGCCGGTGGTCAGGCGGGCGAAGAACTTGTACCGCTGCCCCGCGGTCACCGCCGGTTTACGGGTGACCGACACCGCGCCCTCGGCGTACGACTGCACGTTCATGGTCAGCGACCGCCGGCCGTCGTAGTACCGCGCCGAGGTCTGCCCGTCGGGTCCCGGCGGGGTCTCCTGCATCCAGCCGCCGCCGGACACGGTGAAGCCCGTGGGGTTGCCGTACGGGGCGTCCGCCTCGATCGTGCGTTCCTGCGCGGTCAGCAGGTCGTTGCTGTACCCCACGTCGCAGCAGGTCGGCGTGGTGAACATCGAGTAGGCGGCGAGGTTGACCTTGCGGGTGTCGGGATAGCTGGAGGTGTAGAAGGTCGCCGAGGTCTCGCTCGGGTCGTAGTAGGTGTTGAACTCCTGGTCGATCTGCCAGTCGTTGTACTGGCTGATCATGATGTCGTTGATCGAGAAGGTGTTCGGCACCTCGCTGACCTTCGCGTGGTCCACGTCGTACAGGTGGATCAGCTCGTGCATCAGGGTGCCGCTGTCCCATTCGTCGGCGGTCGCCACGCAGACGTCGCCGCAGTGGGCGGTCGCCGTGCCGTCGAAGTCCTCGAACACCAGGTACTTGCGGTTGGCGTTGTCGTAACCGGCCGCGAACAGGTCGTCGGCGATGACGTCGGGCGGGGTCTCACCGGCGATGACGGCGTTCTCGATCTTCTCCGGCACCACGAGCGCGTGGGCGTATCCGGAGGAGGTGCCGGTGTTGTAGCCGCTCCGGCAGCTCAGCTTGACGTGCTGGTCGTAGTCGGTGGACTCGTCGAGCAGCCAGTCCATCCTGTCGACGATCTTGGCGATGCGCTCGACGTAGGACTCGTAGTTGTTGCCGTTGCCGTCGTGCCAGGCGTAGATCACCTGGACCGCGGGAGCGGCGGAGGTCGTGTTCTTGGGGTCCGCCGGCGTCGTGGTGCACCCGCGCTGGGGGACGCTGGCGTCCACCGGCTGGGCGTAGGGCGCGACGGGCTCGGTCCCGATGGGGTTGAAGGTGGCGTGCGCCGGGCTCGTCATCGTCAGGACGATGAGACCTGCCGCCACCGCGGCCGAGGCGAAGCGATAAAGCTTCGACGACAAAAGGGGCTCCTCCCGTGGGTAATGCGTGCACGGGAAGACTAATCACGACTTATGGCGAAAAAGTGAACAGCGTGAGTCTTGTCACAATTTATCGATAATCCCGCGCCTAGAGTGACCCCGTCTCAGCCCGTCCATCGTAAGAAAGTGCCATTCATCCGTCGCATCACCCATTCCCCGAAAATAGCCGTGGACCATGCTATTGGGCCCCTATTTGGGATGATCGGCAGATTAGCGACCTGTGCACCCATTGGGATATCCATGCCCGACAGCGGCCAACGTCAGCTAGCGCCCCCGTTCATCCCTGATCGTTCGTTTGCTCCCGGTCGCCCGGGAGCGAACGAACCAGGGACGGCTAGTGGTCGTGGTCGCAGGAGACGCGGGCCTTCTCCAGTTCCGCCGGGTCGTTCCACCAGAAGGCCGCGGCGCTCGGGTGGACGGGGACACGGGCCCTGACCTTGCCGCGGGCCGCCAGGGCGGCGGGCGGCCCGGCCTGGTCGGTGGTCGTGGAGGACGGGTAGGGCGCCAGTAGCCCCTCGACCGTGTGGTGCCTGCCGCCGACGACGACGGCGACGACGTTCGCGGCGTCCTCGATGCGCGTCAGCGGGTCGCCGTCGACGATGGCCAGGTCGGCGTACATGCCCTTGCCGATCCTGCCCAGCGGCAGCCCGAGGTAGGCGCCGGACGTGCTCGTCGCGGTGATCAGCGTCTCCCGCGGGGTCAGGCCGTACTTCACCATGGCCCGCAGGTTCATGTGCAGGCTGACCGCGAGGTGGTCGATCGGCGCGTCGGTCCCGGCGGTGACGACGCCGCCGCCGCGGACCATCGCCACCAGCTGCGCGACCTGGTTGGCGAGGTTGGCCCGGTTGGCCGTCTGGTCGGTCGTCCGCGCGGTGGTGACGCTCGCCTCGAGCTTGGCCATCCGCCAGTTCGGGTAGAGCCGGCGGACCCGCTCGTCGGTGACCAGCGAGGTGTCCTCCTTGTAGAGGGTCGCGGAGCCGAACAGGGTCGGGGTCCTGGCCATCTTCGAGGCGTTGAACATGGCGATGACGTCGGAGTAGGCGGAGCCGACGTTCGTGACCGTGCGCGAGTAGCCGAACCTGTTGGTCGCGCCGACGTGCTCGGTGCCGTCTCCGCCCATCGCGATCGCCGGGTAGTGGTAGTGGGAGGTGACCGGCTTGCCCCTGCGGTGGGCCCACTCGATGACCTCCTTGTGCCAGACGACGGGCAGCCGCACGTAGCACTTCATCAGGTCGTAGCCGAGGTCCTCGGCCCTTTCCAGCTCGAGTCTCAGCTGCTGGTGGGAGTAGGTCGGGCGCATGAAGTTGTAGTAGACGCGCGGCCCGTCGATGGCCTCACCGGTGGCGATGTAGCGCGGTGCGAGCCGGGCGCCCGACTGGACCGACTCGCGCTCCTCGACCATGTGGTAGGCGGGTGAGCCGGGCGAGCGGGTGGTCGTCACGCCGAGGGCGAGCCACAGCGGCCCCTGCCGCGACCCGTAGGCGTACCCCTGCATCTCTCGGTGGTGGTGGATGTCGATCAGCCCCGGCATGACGAACCTGTCGCCGGCGTCGACGAGCGTGCCGCGCCGTCCCGGCCGGTGCGGCTCGACCGCGACGACGCGCTGGCCGCGCACGATGATGTCGACGTCGCGGGCCACGGTGGCGGAGACGCCGTCCCACATGCGGCCGGCGTGCACGACGACCTCGTCCGGGCCGGGGTCGTTGCGCCAGGACAGCTCGACGGGGACGGTCCGGACGTGCCCGCCGTCGACGCGGACCGTCTTCAGCCTGCCGCCGTTGAGGTAGAGCAGGGTGGCGGAGTCGCCCGCCCACACCGGGGCGTCCGACACCTCCCGGGTGACCTGCCGGGCGGGCCCGGTGGGCCGTCCGGCCGGGTCGACCGGCAGCACCCATACGACCGACTCCATGGCGAAGGCCAGCATGGTGCCGTCCGGCGACCAGACGGGGCCGTCGTCGCCGCGGGTCTGCAGGGACCGGTGCGGGGCCGGGTCGACGTAGGCGCCGGCGCCCGTCGCCCGGTCGACCAGGAGGATCTTGGACAGGCCCTCGCGGTAGCGTCGCGAGTACGGCACGACCGCCGCCAGCGCGATCGTCCTGCCATCTGGCGACCAGGTCGGCCGGCCCGGCTCGAAGGTCGCGTCGAAGACCTTCTGGACCTCCCCGGCGGCGACGTCCAGGACCCACAGGGCGCCGTCCTGGTCCAGGTAGGCGATCTCCTTGCCGTCCGGTGACCACCGGACCGACAGGGCGGCCGAGTCCGACAGGTGGGTGAGCTGCGTGTCGGCGCCGGTCGCGAGGTCGCGGACCCAGATGTTGAGCGTGCCGGTGCGGTCGGTGACGAACGCCAGCCGCCGCCCGTCCGGGGAGAAGTCGGGGTCGGCCTTCCACCACCGGTCGCCGAACAGCGGGGACGGCCTGCCTCCGGCGCGCGTCAGGTAGATGTCGTTGAGCGCGCGGAAGGCGATGGCGGTGCCGTCGGGGGACACCGCCGGGCTGCCGATGCCGGCGACCGGGAACCTCCCGGGCGCGTCGAACACGCGGACGCTCTTGCGGTACTTCGGGGTCGTCGTGGTCAGCGCGGCGGTGAAGCCGACCGTGCCGGCGGACGCCGAGCCGAGGCGGCGGGTGCGGACGGCGCCGCCGGAGGTGTAGTAGTAGCGCCCGTCCCGCAGGAACCGCGCTCTGAACGGGAAGACCTCCTCGCCGGAGACGAGCGTGCCCGCGGTGCAGGCCAGTTCGTTGACCCCGTCGTGGAACAGGTGGTAGGCGATGTCGGTCCCGTTCGGCAGGAAGGACGGCTGATGGACGACCTGGCCGGCCGGGACGGTGACCGCGGTGCGGCGGGCGCCGGTGGCCACCTCCACGACGTCGATCCTGGTGTCGGTGACGACGAACGCGACGCGGCTCCCGTCGGGCGACCAGGCCGGTTCGTACTCCTCGGCGGAGGTGTCGGCCAGGACGCGCGTCGCGCCGGTGGCGACGTCGAGCAGGTGGACGCCGTAGCCGCCGCCGGCGTCGCTGGAGTAGGCGATGGTGCGCCCGTCCGGGCTGTAGCGGGGCTCGCGGTGGTCGAAGGGCCCGGTGGTGAGCCTCCTGATCGCCGACCCGTCGGGGCGGATCGTCCACAGGTCGAAGACGGCGTCGCGGTAGGACTGGAACACGATGGTGGACCCGTCGGGCGACCAGTCGGGCTGGGCGATGTCGTACAGGTCGCTGGTGAGCCGGCGCGCGGTGCCGCCGGAGGCCGAGCAGACCCACAGGACGCCGAGCATGTCCAGGGCGAGCGTGCGACCGTCTGGTGAGACGGCGACGGCGAAGTCGGTGCCGGACGCGACCGGGGTTCGGCCGTCGCGGCCGTCGCCCGTGGTCTCGGCGCGCGCGGGGAGGGAGGGGACCAGCGTGGCGGCCAGAGCGCCTCCGGCGCCGGCCAGCACCGCCCGGCGGGACGGGCGGAACGGTGAACCGGTGGGGAGGACGGATGGGTCGGGGGAGGCTGGTGTGGGGGACATTACGACAGTATGCGCGCCGGAGCGCTGACCGGAAGGTGACATCGAACCGACCGGCGACGCCCCGGACCGCCGACCAGCACTAACGACAGACACCACTAATTCATCAAAAGCCCTACGTGCCCCGCAAATGCCACAATAAAGAAATAGAGCACATCCAGCGACATTCGGAACTTCGTCCCCATAACATCGAGCGGGCCGCCTTCGTGGTCCCTTGAACTCCGTTCGGCACCGCGGCCGCGGTCTCGGACCTCTCAGCGTCACGGAAGGTTCGCCGATGTCAATGCCTCGCCCGGTGACAGGCCCTGTGGCACCGACCGGCGTCCGTCGTCCCGCACCGGCACGCCGCGGCGCCGCGGCGCTCGGCCTCGCCGTCGCCACGACCCTCGCGGGGGTCGTCGTCGACCCGGCCGCCGCGTCCCCGGACGCCGCCGTCGGGCCGGTCTTCCAGGACGGCCTCGCCCAGCCGGTGTTCTCCGCCGACCCCGACGACTGGATCCGCCAGGAGGTATGGGTCGAGACGACGGTCGACAGCGACGGCGACGGGCGCAGGGACCGGGTGCACGCCGAGGTCACCCGGCTCCGGGAGACCGAGACGGCCGGGCTGAGGTCGCCCGTCGTGTACGAGGCCAGTCCGTACTACGCCGGCGGCAACCCGATCGGCAACCACGACGTCGACCACGAGCTGTACGAGGCACGGCGCCCAGGCCAGGACGACCGGGACGGCCAGGTGCTGGACCCGCGGACCGACGAGCGGCCGGCCGCCGCCGACGCCGACGGGGCCGGGAACGCCAGGAGCATCGACGGCACCGGCCCCGGACCGGCCATCAGCACCAGCCACGAGGCCAACTGGCTGCCGCGCGGTTTCGCCGTCGTCCACGCCGAGTCGCTGGGCAGCGGCAGATCCGACGGGTGCCCGACCATCGGCGGCCGCGACGAGACCATCGGCGCCGCCTCCGTCGTCGACTGGCTCAACGGCCGGGCGAAGGCCTACGACGCCACGGGCGCGCAGGTGCGGGCCACCTGGACCACCGGCAGGGTCGGCATGATCGGCACCTCCTACAACGGCACCCTGCCCAACGCCGTCGCGAGCACGGGCGTCAAGGGGCTGGAGGCCATCGTGCCGATCTCGGCGATCTCGAGCTGGTACGACTACTACCGCGCCAACGGCGCCGTCGTCGCCCCCGGCGGCTACCAGGGCGAGGACACCGACGTGCTCGCCGAGTACGTCTACACCCGCGCCGACCGGGCGGTCTGCCGGAGCGTCATCGACGGGCTCGCGAAGGCGCAGGACCGGGTGACCGGCGACTACAACCGCTTCTGGGACGAGCGCGACTACGTGAACGACGTCCGCCGCGTCCACGCCGCCGTCCTGGTCGCGCACGGGCTCAACGACTGGAACGTCAAGACCAAGCAGGCCGCGCGGTGGTACGAGGCGCTCAAGGCGCGTCACGTGCCGCACAAGATCTACCTGCACCAGGGCGGCCACGGCGGCTCCCCCGGCCTCGACGTGCTGAACCGCTGGTTCACCCGCTACCTGTGGGACCACCGCAACGGCGTGGAGAACGACCCGCGGGCGCTGGTCCAGCGTGAGGACCGCAGCCTGGTGCAGTACACCGAGTGGCCCGACCCGGCCGCGGCCGGCGTCCGCCTGCACCTGGCGCCGGGCATCGGCGGAACCGCGGGCGTGCTCACCTCTGGCCGGACCCGCCAGGGCGCGCCGGTGACCGAGACCTTCGTCGACGACGCGTCACAGCCGGCGCAGGCACTGGCCGACGTGGCGGCCTCCGCGAACCGCCTGGCCTACAGGTCCGGCCCGCTGGCCGGCGCGGTGCGGCTCAGCGGCACCCCGGAGCTGTCGCTGCGGATGTCCTTCGGCCGGCCCGCCGCCAACCTCACGGCGCTGCTGGTCGACCACGACCCGAGCGGCAAGGCGAAGATCATCACCCGCGGCTGGGCCGACCCGCAGAACCGCAGGTCGCTCTGGAGGTCCGACCCGGTCAAGCCCGGCACCCCGTACCGCCTGCGCTTCGACATGCAGCCGCACGACTATGTGTTCCCGGCCGGCCACCGGATCGGCCTGGTGCTGCTGTCCAGCGACCACGACCACACCATCCGTCCCGCCCCCGGCGCGACCCTGACCCTCGACCCCACCAGGAGCACGGTCACGCTGCCGCTGGTAGGAGCGACGAACGCCCTCATCCCGGTCACCGGCTGACCCCGCCTCCACCCGGCGGGGCGCGCCACCCGGACGGCCCCGCCGCGCCGACGCGGCACCGGACACCCGGAGAACAGAGCCGACCGGCCTCCGGCGTACGCGTCCTCCGGTACGCCGCGCGCTCCCCCGCTCGTCCGCGCGCCTGAGGCCGCCGAAGATTCCGGGTGAACCCGGTCAACCCGGGGTGGCGCTCGGGGCGTGTCAGGGGTGGCTTTCAGTGACGAGAGGAGACCGGGTGGATGCCGATTTCGCGGATTTCGTACGGCGCCGGGGAGACCATCACCTGAGAACGGCCGTCCTGCTCACCGGGGACTGGCACACCGCCGAGGATCTGGTGCAGTCCTGCCTCGGCAAGTTGTACCGGGTATGGGACCGGCTGGACACCAGCAGCGAGCCCGACGCCTACCTGCGCCGCATCCTGGTCAACACCCACCGCTCGTGGTGGCGCGCCCGGTGGCGGCGGGAGGTCCCCCGTCCCGACCTGCCGGAAGCGGCCGGCTCGGGCGATGTGGCGGATGCCCGGGCGGTGGCCGAGGACGTCCGCAAGGCGCTGGCGAAGCTGCCCGTGAGGCAGCGCACGGCCCTGGTGCTGCGCTTCTTCGTCGACCTGCCCGAAGCGGAGGTCGCCGACCTGATGGGCTGCTCCACGGGCACGGTCAAGTCCCACACGCATCGCGGCCTGCGAGCGATGCGCCTGCTGATCTCACCCGAGACGGCTGTCAACCAACCCGAGCAAGAAGGGAGTGGAGTCCGGTGAACCACCAACGACAGGAGCCTTCCATGAACGAGAGTGAACTCCGCACCCTGCTCGTCAGGGCGACCGAGGATCGGCCCGCGGGCATCGACCTCATGCCGGTGACGATTCGCGCACCCCGGCGGGCCCGGTCCCTGGTGCCGGTGATCGCCACGGCCGGTGTCGCCGCCACGGTCGGCACGACCGTGCTGGTGCTGCTCGGCGGCCAGCCCTCGGCACAGGCCCAGGTGGCCGCCGCGGTGGACAACACCAGCAAGGAGAGCTACCGCATCCACGGCGATTCCGGCGCCAAGGCGTTCGACGGCGCCTTCGACCCGGTCCGGCGCGTCGGCGTCGTCAACGGGAGAAGTGGCGGCGGGACCGACACCATCTTCATCGGCGACCGGATGTACGTCAGGGAGGCCGGCGCGGCGAAATGGCACCTCTACCCGCGCAACCAGGGGCAGGAGAAGGGCGCGCCGGCGGCCACCGCCCTGGTCAAGCTCGCCCCCCAGGACCCCCAGGCCGCCCTGCAGAAGCTCCGGTCGGCCACCGACGTCCACGAGGACGGCACGGCCTCGGGAACCGGCTGGACCGGCCGGCGGTTCACCTTCTCGCTGAAGGACCAGAAGTGGACCGGCCCCGCCGGCGCTTCCAAGGAGTCGTTCGACGCCACCGGCTCGGTGGAGGTGGACGACCAGGGACGGGTACGGCGACTGGAGGTCACCTTCAGCGACAACGGCCAGCGTGACGTCATCGACTTCGCCGACTTCGGCACTCCGGTGACGGTCACGGCACCGCCCGCCGACCAGGTGGAGCAGAAGCCGGGGCCCGATCCGGACGACAAGCCGACCGGCAAGCCGGGCGACCCGACCCGCGAACCGGACGACCCGAACAAGCCGGTCAACAAGCCGGTGGACCCGGGGCAGAAGCCGAGCGAGGAGCCGTCCGCCAAGAAGCCCTGACCGGCACCATCGCATGACGGCACCATCGCATGACGGCACCATCGCATGACGGCACCATCGCATGACGGCACCATCGCATGACGGCACCATCGCATGACGGCACCATCGCATG
>NZ_JBEXGT010000053.1:0-57296 GCF_040607475.1 Sphaerisporangium sp. NPDC005288
AGACCGTCGACCCCTGCAACCTGCAACTGCTCTACCAAGGCCGCAGCCCCAGCTCCAACGGCGTCGACTACGGCCTGCTGCCCTACCGCCCGGGCGTGCTGACCCTCCAGCGCTGAGCCCCGACGAGACCCGCCCCGGGTGCGGCGGACCTGACCCCGCCGCACCCGAGGCGCCGCCCGCCGGTGCCGCACCGCGGCCCGGCGGGCCGCAAGATCGCGGACGTCGAACCCCGCGGCGTCAGTGACTCCCGTCGATCCGAATCCCCCTGGAGGGCTTCCGTGCGTGCCAAACGATGGCGGCGCCTGCTCGTGGCCGCGACAGCCGTCTTTCTCAGCCTCGCCGGAGTCATGACCGCGGTCTCCGCCCAGGCCGCCGCGGGGTGCCGGGTCGGCTACACCGTGACCAACCAGTGGCAGGACGGCTTCGGCGCCAACGTCGAGATCACCAACCTGGGCGACGCGGTCGACGGCTGGCGGCTCACCTGGTCGTTCCCCGCCGGGCAGAGCATCACCCAGTTGTGGAACGGGACCTCCGCCCAGTCGGGCTCCCAGGTCACCGTGACCAACGCCGCCTACAACGCCGCCATCCCCGCGGGCGGCAGCGTCTCCTTCGGGTTCAACGGAAGCTGGACCGGATCCAACCCGGCGCCGACCGACTTCGCCCTCAACGGCACCACCTGCAACGGCCCCGCCACCCCGACGCCCACCCCCACGCCTACGCCGACCCCGACGCCGACCGTCACCCCGACGCCCACGCCCACGCCGACGGTCACCCCCACGCCGACGCCCACCCCGACTCCTACGCCGACCCCCACGCCGACCCCCACGCCGACGCCGACGGGCCCGTGGCCGCCGTCGTCGCAGTACGCCAACCCGGTGTTGTGGGAGGACCTGGCGGACATCGACGTCTTCCGGGTGGACGACACCTACTACTACTCGGCCTCGACGATGCACTACTCGCCGGGCGCGCCGATCCTGCGCTCCTACGACCTGGTCAACTGGGAGTACGCCGGCCACTCGGTGCCCAAGCTGGACTTCGGCTCCAAGTACGACCTCAACGGCGGGCGGGCCTACATCGACGGCGTCTGGGCGTCGTTCCTGAACTACCGCAAGAGCAACAAGACGTTCTACTGGGGCGGCTGCATCGACTTCAGCAAGACCTACATCTACACCGCGAGCTCGGTCGAAGGGCCGTGGAACCGGCACACCACGATCAACAAGTGCTACTACGACGCCGGCCTGCTGATCGACGACAACGACACGATGTACGTCTCCTACGGCAACACCAGCATCAGCGTGGCCCAGCTCTCGGCCGACGGGAAGTCCGAGGTGCGCTCCCAGCAGGTGTTCCAGACGCCCTCCAGCGTCGGCACCCTGGAAGGCTCCCGGATGTACAAGCGGAACGGGAACTACTACATCTTCCTCACCCGCCCGGCCAACGGCCAGTACGTCCTGAAGTCCTCCAGCCCGTTCGGACCGTACGAGATGCGCCAGGTGCTGCTGAACATGTCCGGGCCGATCTCCGGTGGCGGCGTGCCGCACCAGGGCGGGCTGGTGCAGACCCAGAACGGCGCCTGGTACTACATGGGCTTCCAGGACGCCTACCCCGGCGGCCGGGTGCCGGTGCTGGCCCCGATCACGTGGACCTCCGACGGCTGGCCCACCGTGCAGACGGTCAACGGCGCGTGGGGCACCAACTACCCCTACCCCAACGTCCCGCGCCCGCCGCGCCAGGTGAAGCCGCCCACCGGGACCGACACCTTCGCCGGGACCACGCTCGGCCCCGAGTGGGAATGGAACCACAACCCCGACACCACCAAGTACAGCGTGAACAACGGTCTGCGGCTGCAGACCGCCACCGTGACCAACGACCTGTACGCCGCCCGTAACACCCTGACCCATCGCATCCTCGGCCCCACCTCGACGGCGACGATCGAGCTGGACTACTCGGCGATGCGGGACGGGGACCGGAGCGGCCTGGCGATGCTGCGCGACTCGTCGGCCTGGATCGGCGTCAGACGCGACAACGGGCAGATCCGGGTGGTCATGACCAACGGCCTGAGCATGGACTCCAACTGGAACACCACCGGCACCGGCACCGAAGCCGCGAGCGCGGCGGTCTCCGGCGGACGGATCTGGCTGCGCGTCAACGCCGACATCCGCCCCGGCACCGGCAGGCAGGCCCGCTTCTCCTACAGCACCGACGGAACCAACTTCACCACCCTCGGCCCGGCCTTCACCATGGGCAACGCCTGGCAGTTCTTCATGGGGTACCGCTACGCGATCTTCAACTACGCCACCCAGTCGCTCGGCGGAGCCGTCACCGTTCCCCGGTTCACCATGACCACCCCCTGACGGACCCCCACACCACGGGCCGGCGCGCGCCCGCGCCGGCCCCTCCTCCCTCGATGTCCTGGAGCAGAAGTGTCCCCCTCATCACTGAGCCGCCGTCAGCTCTTCCAGGCCGCGGGCGTCGCCGTCGCCGCCTCCGCCGTCTCCACTGCCGGGCAGGTCGCCGGCGCCTCGGCCGCCTCGGCCGCGGTCGCCCCGGCCCGGCCCGACATCGGCGTGTCGGCGTACATGTTCGACCTCGGGCAGGTGCGGCTGACCTCCGGCCGCTGGCTGGACAACCAGAACCGCACGCTGTCGTACCTGCGGTTCGTCGACGTGGACCGGATGCTGTACGTCTTCCGGGCCAACCACCGGCTGTCCACCAACGGCGCCGCCTCCAACGGAGGATGGGACGCGCCCTCGTTCCCGTTCCGCAGCCACATGCAGGGGCACCTGCTCACCGCGTGGTCCCAGGCCTGGGCCGTGCTGGGCGACACCACCTGCCGGGACAAGGCCACCTACATGGTCGCCGAGCTGGCCAAGTGCCAGGCGAACAACGGCGCGGCCGGGTTCGCCTCCGGATACCTGTCCGGCTTCCCCGAGTCCGACTTCAGCGCCCTGGAGGCGCGCACGCTGAGCAACGGCAACGTGCCGTACTACGTCATGCACAAGACCCTGGCCGGCCTGCTCGACGTATGGCGCCTCATCGGCAGCACCCAGGCCCGCGACGTGCTGCTCTCGCTCGCCGGCTGGGTGGACCAGCGCACATCCCGGCTCAGCTCCAGCCAGATGCAGAACATGCTGGGCACCGAGTTCGGCGGCATGAACGCGGTGCTGACCGACATCTACCAGCAGACCGGCGACGGGCGCTGGCTCACCACGGCGCAGCGCTTCGACCACGCCGCCGTGTTCAACCCGCTCGCCTCGAACCAGGACCAGCTCAACGGCCTGCACGCCAACACCCAGGTGCCGAAGTGGATCGGCGCGGCGCGGGAGTACAAGGCCACCGGCACCACCCGCTACCGGGACATCGCGAACAACGCCTGGAACATCACCGTCGGCGCGCACACCTACGCGATCGGCGGCAACAGCCAGGCGGAGCACTTCCGGGCGCCCAACGCGATCGCCGGGTACCTCACCAACGACACCTGCGAGCACTGCAACAGCTACAACATGCTCAAGCTGACCCGCGAGCTGTGGCTGCTGAACCCCAACCAGGCGTCCTACATGGACTTCTACGAGCGGGCGCTGTTCAACCACATCCTCGGCGCGCAGAACCCCGCTGACAGCCACGGGCACGTCACCTACTTCACCCCGCTCAAGCCCGGCGGCCGCCGCGGGGTGGGCCCGGCGTGGGGCGGCGGCACGTGGAGCACCGACTACAACTCGTTCTGGTGCTGCCAGGGCACGGGCGTCGAGGTCAACACGGCCCTGATGGACTCCATCTACTCCTACAACGGCACCACGCTGTTCGTGAACATGTTCCAGCCCTCCACCCTGAACTGGTCACAGCGCGGGATCACGGTCACCCAGACCACCTCCTACCCGGCGAGCGACACCACGACCCTGCAGGTCACCGGCGGCGCGGGCGACTCCTGGACGATGCGCGTGCGCATCCCGTCCTGGACCACGGGCGCCACGATCAGCGTCAACGGCACCCAGCAGAGCGTGGACACCACCCCCGGCTCCTACGCCACCCTCACCCGCTCGTGGACCTCCGGCGACACCGTGACGGTGCGCCTGCCCATGCGGGTGGTCATGAAGGCCGCCAACGACAACCAGAACGTCTCGGCGATCACCTACGGGCCGCTCGTCCTGTCGGGGAACTACGGCAACACCTCGCTGTCGTCGCTGCCGAGCCTGAACACCTCCTCGATCACCCGGACCAGCACCACGGCGCTCACCTTCACGGCGACCGCCAACAACGCGACGGTCAACCTGATCCCCTTCTACGACGCGCAGGGGCACAACTACACCGTCTACTGGAACGCCAACGGGCAGAGCGGAGGCGGGACGACGAGCTACCGGCTGGTCAACGCCGCCAGCGGTCTGGTCCTCGGCATCCAGAACATGTCCACCGCGGACGGCGGCCTCGCGCTGCAGTGGACCGACAGCGGCACCGCCGACCACAACTGGGTGATGGTCACCGACGGTGACGCGGTGCGGTTCCGCAACGTCAACAGCGGCAAGGTGCTGGGCGTGGAGAACATGTCCACCGCCGACAACGCCCGCGTCCTGCAGTGGTCCGACAACGGCACCGCCGACCACCGGTGGACCATGGTCAACAACGGCGACGGAACCTACAAGATCCGCAACGTGAACAGCGGCAAGCTGCTCGCCATCCAGAACAACTCCACCGCCAACGGGGCCCAGGCCGTCCAGGACTCCGACAACGGAACCGCCGACAACCGGTGGCGGCTGGTCGCCAACTAGACCCGCCGGCCGAACCGGGAGCCGGTCGCCTGGGCGAGAGGCACCGTTCAGGGGACCACACCGAGCGCCGGGCCGCGTTGGCGGCCCGGCGCTCTTCCATGCCGGACGCCCGGTGGCGGGGCGCTCGTCCGTCCCGGGCGTCCGGCGGTCCGGAGGTGCGGCGGTGCGACGGAGCGGCAGGGCCGCGGGCCGCGGGCCGCGGGGAAAGGCCCCGGCCGCCGGTGGGCGCCGGCGGCCGGGGCGGGGGGTCAGCGGACGCCGATGGTCCGGCTGCCCAGGACCTTGGGCGCGGTCGCCGGGGTGCCGGTGACCGGCCAGTAAGGCAGGGCGGTGGTGGGCGCCGAGGCCCGCTGGATCAGATAGGACGTGCCGGCCCGCGTGGGAACGGCGAAGGTCGTCCCGGTCTGATCGCTCAGCACGGTGGCGCCGGAGCCGTCCACGACCGTGACGTTCTGGCCGGGCCAGGGGTTGCGTACGGTGATGGCGCCGTCCGCTCCTGCCTGGACCGCGACGGTGACCAGGTTGCCGTTGCGGATCTGGACGTGCGCCTTGCCCTTGTGCTGGATGTACACCGTCCCGTCGGCGCTCCAGGTGCTCGGCCAGCCGGGCGCGACGCGCAGCGTGCCGTCATAGTCCTGGACCAGCGCCTCGCCGATCGCCGCGGCGGTGACGCCCATCTGCTCCAGGTACGGGTTGGTCGTCTTGCTGACATCCCAGCTGGCGAACCCGTTGGCGAAGACCTGGTACTTGTTGACGTTGGCGATGAGGGCGGTCCTCATGTCGTTGCCCAGGCCCAGCCGGGCCGCGTGCAGCGCGTCGTAGCTCCAGTCGGTCTCGGTGATGTAGCTGCGGTGGCTGAAGGTGCGCTTGGCCAGGTCCGACTGGTTGCCGCTGTCGCCGATCAGGTTGTAGGGCCACACCGCCTCCAGGCCGAGGTTCTCCACGTTGTGCCTGGCCGCCGTCGGCTGGGCGGACAGGGCGATCATGTCGTTGCCGCCCGCGTCGCTGGACGGGGTGAGCACCTGGGTCTGCCCGAAGTCGGTGCGGGGCAGCGGCCGGATCTTGGGGATCGCCGCCTGCAGCCGGCCGACCAGGTCCGAGTCGAGGCCGAGGGTCTGCGCCGCCGACACCGTGACCGGGAACAGCGCCTGCATCGCGGCCACGTCGGTGACCGGGTCGTTGACCGCCCACTGGGTCTCGTGGGCGTTGGAGGTGGTGTGCAGCAGGCCGTCGGATCCGGTCTTGGCGTGCGACAGCAGGAACTTGGCCGAGTCCCGCATGACGGGGTAGTTCGCCGACAGGAACGAGCGGTCGTCGGTGGCCAGGTAGGTCTGCCAGATCCACAGCCCGATCTCGGCGCCGCTGGTGACGGTCTGGGAGTTGTACGACGGGGCGATGCGCGACTCGCAGGACTCGTTGCCCGAGTACCAGGTGCCGTTGCCGTTGAACCGCATCGTCTCGGGCACGCAGATGCCCTCGTGACCCGGGTAGTGGGCGCTGGTCCAGGCCGTGATGTTGCTCAGGTTGGTGCGGTACAGGGTGAACATCGGCGAGTTCAGGGCGAAGGCGCCGGCCGAGAGGTTGGCCTGCATCATCATCCGCAGGTTCCAGAACCAGTACCCCGCCGGGTACCAGGGCTGGGTGTCCTGGCCGACGTTGAACAGGTTGGCCTCACCGGCCTGGGTGCCGGGGAGGGCGTCCCGGTTGCTCGCGGCGATGCTGAACAGGTACAGCGTCCGCATGTTCTCGAAGTACTCGCCGGACCCGTCGCTGGAGGTGATCTTGATCAGTCCGGTCGAGCTCCAGTAGTCGTGCCACCACGACAGGGTGCTCGCGGCCAGGTCCGCCGAGGCGCGGGTCAGGTCGCCTCCCAGCAGTGTGGTCGCGGTGGTGAGGGCGTTGCCGCCGGTCCAGCCCGGGGACACCACGATGACCCGGAACGAGCCGTCGCCGTTGGGCTGGAAGCTCACCTGCGCGGTCCGCGAGTCGGGGTTGGTCGCCCGGACGTTGCGCCCGCCCGCGCTGAGGCCCGCCATGGTCCCGAACGTCCTGCCGGAGGTGCCGTTGCCGCCGTTGCCGTCGGTCCAGGTCTCCGAGAGCGTCGCCACCGAGCCGGACGCCTGGGCGCTCGGGTTGCGCGGGCTCCACAGCTTCACCTGCGCCGTCTGGGAGCTGTTCGGGTCGGCGCCGGTGACGTCCACCACGAGCTGCGCGGTGTCGGCGCGCACGTAGGCCTTCAGCGTCATGCCGCCGCCGGACTCGTACAGCGTCCCGTCGTACATGTCCAGGTAGCCCTTGAAGTCCGAGGCGCCGGTGAGCCGGCTCAGCCCCGGGATGTACACCTGACCCGGCGACTTGCGGTCGGGGAAGGTGTCGTTGCGGTTCAGCTGCGCGGTGAACCCGTTGGCTCCCCACGCCGCCACTCCCAGAGTGCCGTTCCCCAGCGGGATGAACTGGGTGGAGCTGGTGTTGGCCCGGTTGAGCACGATGTTCGACCGGCGCACCACGTTCGGGGTGTCCACCACGAAGGCGCCGTTCTGCCACGCGGTCGTGGTGGCCCCCGGTGACGGAGAGACCGACGGGCTCGGCGTGGGGGTGGGGGTGACCGTCGGCGTCGGCGTCGGCGTCGGCGTGGGGGTGACGGTCGGGCTCGGCGTGGGGGTGGGGGTGGGGGTGGCGGGGCCGTTGCAGGTGGTGCCGTTGAGGGCGAAGTCGGTCGGCGCCGGGTTGGATCCGGTCCAGCTTCCGTTGAACCCGAAGGAGACGCTGCCGCCCGCGGGGATGGCGGCGTTGTAGGCGGCGTTGGTCACGGTGACCTGGGAGCCCGACTGGGCGGAGGCTCCGTTCCACAACTGGGTGATGCTCTGCCCGGCGGGGAACGACTAGGTCAGCCGCCAGCCGTCGACTGCGTCACCCAGGTTGTTAACGCTAACATTTGCTCCGAAGCCGCCGTCCCACTGGCTGGAAACGGTGTAGGTGACACGGCAGGCGACGGCCGCGACGGCGGAGGTCACCGGGGTGACCACGGCGGCGACGGCGGCGAGCGCGGCCACGATGGCCATCAGCGCCGACCGCGGCCGGTGGGGGATGACTCGCATGCGGGTTCCTCGGAGACGGTGGACGGATGCGCGGGACACGGGAGGGTGGTCACGAGCTGTTGTTAGCGCTAACATCCTTGTTCGGTCCGCACGGCGGCTCCGAGCGTGGAAGGCGCTGTGCGCGGAGCCAATCCGACGCCGCGAGGTACGTCAACGATCCGCGCTCGCACCCGTGCGGCGTTCGGGCCCGCACCAGGCCCCGACCTGCGGTTGAGGCCGCGTACACGGCCAAGGCCGTCGGGGCGCGGTCTGTAAGTTTCACTATCGCGGGCATCAACGTACGGATTCCCCGGCCCGGGGCCGGTGCCGCATAACCTGCGACGCCGCGATCGAGGATGTGCGGGCGTGGTCTGCTGCCGGTGACGGCCATCACCGGACAGCGGCCTGCGTGCCCGATGACGACAGAAAGCCTCGCCGCCATTTCGACACGTATTCACGCCGTGTCCGGTGAGCGCGTTTCATGGAGAAGCCGTAAGGGCGGAAATTGGCTGGTGCAAGTTGTTCGCTCTTAAACTACTGGCATGACCGCTTTGGAAGAGTCATCCGCGTTCGGCGCCGAACCGCTGACCATCGCGGAGCTCGCCCAGCTCGCCGGGGTGTCCACGGCGACGGTCTCCAAAGTGGTGAACGGCCGCTCGGCCGTCGCGCCGGAGACCCGCGCCCTGATCGAGGGCCTCATCCGCGAGCACGGCTACCGCAGGCAGCGGCGCCGGATCAACCCGGCCGCCCAGGTGGAGCTGCTGTTCCACGAACTGGCCGGCGACTATCCCACCCAGATCATCAAGGGGGTCGGGCGGGTGGCCCGCCAGCACCGCCTGGCCGTGACGGTCTCCGAGCTGCGCAGCGGCCACGGCAGCGGCGGCGACTGGGTCGAGGACGTGCTCAGCCGCCGCCCGACCGGCGTCATCGCGGTCTTCTCCAGCCTCACCGACCTGCAGCACGACCGGCTCGCCACCCGGGGCATCCCCCTGGTCCTGCTCGATCCCCTGGGCGACCCGGCCCAGCCGGTCCCCTCGGTGGGCGCGGGCAACTGGACCGGCGGGCTCGCGGCCACCCACCACCTGCTCGAACTCGGCCACCGGCGGATCGCCGTGATCACCGGTCCGCCCCACGCGCTGTCCAGCCGCGCGCGGCTCGACGGCTACCGCGCGGCCCTGGACACGGCCGGCGTGCCGGCGGACCCCGACCTGATCTGCCAGGGCGACTTCCAGATCCAGGACGGCGTGACCAACACCCACCGGCTGCTGCGCCTGGCCGACCCGCCCACCGCCGTCTTCGCCTGCAACGACGGCCAGGCCATAGGCGTCTACCGCGCGGCCTACGAGCTGGGGTTGCGCATCCCGGACGACCTGAGCGTCGTGGGGTTCGACGACATGCCCCAGACGCGATGGACGGTCCCGCCGCTGACCACGGTCCACCAGCCGCTCACCGAGATGGCCGCCGCCGCCGCCGACATGCTGCTGACGCTCGCCGGAGGCGAACCTCTGGCGCGCGACCGCATCGAGTTCGCCACCGACCTGGTCGTCCGCGACAGCACCGCTCCTCCCCGGCGCCAGGGCCCGGCGGGGCGACGCCAGGGGGTCAGCCCTTGAAGGCGCCGTCCATGATCCCGGCCACCATGCGCCGTCCGACGAAGACGAACAGGACGATCAGCGGCAGGGTGGCCAGGAAGGAGCCGGACATCGCCAGCCCGAGGTCGATGCTGAAGTTCGTCTGCAGCGCCTTGATCGCGATCTGGACGGTGTACATCTCCGGCGACTTCAGCACCACGAACGGCCACAGGAAGTCGTTCCAGGCGTAGACGAACCCGATCAGGCCGAGAACGAACGCGGCCGGGCGCACCAGCGGGAACGCGATGCGCCAGAAGATCTGCCAGGTGGTCGCCCCGTCGATGCGGGCCGCCTGGAGGATCTCGTCGCTGATGGCGTTGGCCATGTGCTGGCGCATCCAGAAGATCCCGAACGCGTTGGCCAGGCCCGGAACGATCAGCGCCTGCAGGGTGTCCACCCAGCCCAGCGAGGAGATGATCATGTACTGCGGGACGATGGCGAGCTGGGTGGGCACGGTCATCGTCAACACGACGAGCAGGAACAGCAGGTCGCGGCCGCGGAAGCGCAGTTTGGCGAACGCGAAGCCCGCCAGCGCGCAGAACAACGCCTGACCGATGGCGATCGTCCCGGCCACGACCAGGCTGTTGATGATCGACCGGACGAACGGCACGGTCGAGAAGACCAGGCCCGCGAGGTGGAAGAAGTTGCCGCCCGGGACGACTCTGGGGGGCAGCTCCGTGGCCGCCGCGGTGTCGGTGGTGGCGACGACGAACATCCAGTAGAGCGGGAACACGCAGGCGAACGCGGCCAGGACCAGCAGGGCGTAGACCCACCATCGCAGGCGGTCGCCGGACCGCGGTGTCGTCCTACTCATGATGGCTCCCTCATGCCCTCTCCGGGCGGGTCCGGGTGGACAGGAAGTAGTTGAGGCCGGCGAGCGCCACGACCATCACGAACAGCGCCACGCCGATGGCCGCCGCGTACCCGAACTTGAACTGGGTGAAGCCCTGCTCGAACAGGAAGAGGGTCAGCGTCTGGCACTGGCGGATCGGCCCGCAGGTGCTCGGCGCGCTCCGGGAGATGAGCAGGGGCTCGGTGAAGGTCTGCAGCCCGTAGATGGTCGAGGTCACGATGGTGAACACGATGACCGGCCGCAACGCCGGGATGGAGATGTGCAGGAACTGCCGCAGCGTGCCGGCGCCGTCGACGGCGGCCGCCTCGTAGATCGTCCGGGGGACGGCCTGCAGGGAGGCGAGGTAGAGCAGCGCCGTGTAGCCGAACCACCGCCAGGTGATCATCACGGCGATCAGCACGTGGCTGCCCGCCACCGACTGGATGAAGTCGATGTGCCCGATGCCCACCAGGCCGAGCAGCCAGTTCAGCAGCCCGTAGTCGCGGTCGAACATCTGGGCGAAGACGATCGCGGTGGCGGCCACCGAGGTGATGTACGGCACGAGCATCGACATGCGGAAGAGCGTCGCGAAGCGCAGCCGGACGTGGTTGAGCAGGTGCGCCAGCACGAGCGCCACCAGCAGTTGCGGCACGGTCGACAGCACCCAGATGCTGACGGTGTTGCGCGCCGCGTTCCAGAACCGCACGTCCTGGAACAGCCGCGTGAAGTTGTCCAGGCCGACGAACACGTGCTCGCCGATCGGGTTCCAGTCGAACAACGCCACGTAGAAGGTGAACAGCAGCGGGATGAGGCCGAAGATCGCGAAGAGCACGAAGAACGGGGCGATGTAGGCGTAGGGGGCCACCAACTCGGTGAGGCCGCCCCGGGAGGTCTTGGTCACCGGCGCAGGTGGGGGCGGCGCCGCCTTGGCAGGGCTGATGCTCGTCGTCACGGATGTGGTCGCTTCCCCGCCGCCGGTGCCGGGCGTCCGGGACGCCCGGCGCCGGCGGCGCTCGTGGCAGGGGGTCCTAGCCGCCGATCGCGTTCTTGATGTTGGTGACCGCCGCGTCCCACGCCTTCGCGGGATCGCCCTTGCCCTGCTCGACGTTCTGCAGGGCGTTGCCGAACTCCGTGCCGATCGTCGTGCTGTCCGGCCCGATGAGGAAGGGCTTGAGGCCGAGCAGTGAGTCGGTGTAGATCTTGCCGAGGGGCGCGCCGGAGAAGAACGGGTCCTCGACCGAGGTGAGCTTCGGGTCCTTGTAGACCGACGGGGTCGCGGGCAGCGACCTGGCCTGGGCGAAGTGGTCGAGCTGGCCCTGCGGCGACTGCGTGGTGGAGATGTAGTCCCAGGCGGCCTTCGGGTTCTTGGCACCCTTGGGGATGGCGAGGAAGCTGCCGCCCCAGTTGCCCGAGCCGCCGGGGATGGTGGCGACGTCCCAGTCGCCCTTGGTGTCGGGGGCGTTGTCGCGGATGGCGCCGAGCATCCAGACCGGTGCGGCGATGGCGGCGAAGTCCCCCTTCTTCATCGCGGCGCTCCAGCCGTCGGTGAAGGTGCTCTGCTTGGCGGTGATCCCGGCGGCCATTGCCTTGAGCGCCTCGTCGAAGGCCGTCTTGACCTGCGGGCTCCGCTCGTACACCAGACCGCCGGAGGGGTCGTAGTACTTCTCCTGCCCCTGGTTGACCACCTGCGCGAACACGCTCGTGGCGGCGTTGTCGACGAACGCCTTGCCGGTCGCGGCGGTGTACTTCTTGCCGGTCTCGATGAAGGCGTCCCAGGTGGGCCAGAGCTTGCCCACCTCCTCGCGGCCGGTCGGCAGCCCGGCCTTCTTGAACAGGTCGGCGCGGTAGGCGATGGCCATGCCGCCGACGTCGGTCGGGATGCCGATGATCGAGCCGTCCTTGGCCGTGGGCTGGCTGATCACCCAGTCGAGGTAGTCGCCCTTGACCTTGTCGGCGCCCAGCGTGCGCAGGTCGACGAAGTTCTGCGGCTGCTGGACGAACTTGGGCAGGTCATCGCCCTGGATCAGCACCAGGTCGGGGACCTTGCCGCCGGCGAGCGCCGTCGTGAGCGCCTGCGCCGTCTCCTGCGCGTTCCCCACCTCGGTCAGCTTGATCTGGATGTCCGGCCTCTTCGCCTTGTACTCGGCGGCGGACCCCTTCGCGTTGATCCCGGTGAACGACCAGAACTCGAACGTCTTGGCGTCCGCCGCTCCTCCGGAGGCCGTCCCGGTCGATGAGCCGGAACAACCTGCCATGGCGAGAGTGGTGGCCGCGGCGATCGCGGCCACGGAGACGATGCGGGACTTCACGGCGACCTCTTTCACATGCTGTGGTCAGGGGGTTGGGGTCGTCAGAACCGGTACGAGGGGCTGCGGTGCGTTCAGCACCCTTGCGGGGGACGCGAGATCGGAGCGAAGGGGGTGCGGTGCATTTCTGCGCTCCTCACATTTCGGCCGCGAGACCGACCGAAACCAGGCCAGAGCTACACCGATCTATGCCGAGTTCCGCGTCGGCAGGCCTGTTCAGGCCCGCGACTGTGGCACCGGCTGGCTTCGGAGCTCGGCCCGAATAACGGCGGAAGGGTGGGCCGAAAACTGCCGAGCGCCATGCCGATCGTTAGTTCGGGACCCTAGGCCCGGGTCAAGGCGAGCGTCAATAATGTTCAGGCAACACCTCTGAAACAATCGGCTTGTAGCCGCAAGTTTCGGAACTACACTGCGGCCATGAGCGCGATGACAGAGCCCGCCTCTCCCGCAGATCCGCCCCATGCGCTCACCCTCGCGCAGATAGCCGAACTGGCGGGCGTGTCCACGGCCACGGTGTCGAAGGTCCTCAACGGCAGGACCGAGGTGGCCCCCGCGACCCGCACCCTGGTGGAGGGGCTGATCCGCCGGCACGGCTACCGGCGGCAGAAGAAGCGGCCGAAGGCGGCGGCCCTGATCGAGGTGGCCTTCCACGAGATGGACGGCCCGTGCGCCATCGAGATCATCAAAGGCGTCCAGCGCGTGGCGCGCGAGAACCACCTGGCCGTGGTGCTCTCGGAGATGCGCGAGCGGCCCACACCGCCCCGCGGCTGGGTCGAGGAGGTGCTCAGCCGCAGGTCATGCGGGGTGATCGCCATCTTCTGCGAGCTCACCGACGCCCAGCGCGCGCAGTTGCGCACGCGCGACATCCCCGTGGTGCTGGTCGATCCGGCCGGGGCCCCCAACCGCGTGCCGTCGGTCGGCGCCGGGAACTGGTCCGGCGGCCTCGCGGCCACGCGTCATCTCCTCGACCTCGGGCACCGGCGCATCGCCATCATCACCGGGGCGCCCCATGTCCTGTCGAGCCGGGCCCGGCTGGACGGATACCGGGCGGCGATGGACGCGGCCGGGGTGCCCGTCGATCCCGCCCTGGTCGTGGCGGGCGACTTCGACGTGGCCGAGGGCCTGGCCCACGCCCGCGCCCTGCTCGCCCTCCCCGATCCCCCCACCGCGGTCTTCGCCGGCAACGACGCCACGGCCGTGGGCGTCTACCAGGCGGCCGACCAGGCCGGCGTGCGCATCCCGCACGACCTCAGTGTGGTCGGCTTCGACGACCTGCCCATGGCGCAGTGGCTCGTCCCGCCGCTCACCACGATCCGCCAGCCCCTCACCGACATGGCCGCCGCCGCGACCGGCATGCTGGTCGCCCTCATGGACGGCGGCCGGCCGCCGCAGACCCGGCTGGAGTTCACCACCCAGTTGGTCACCCGCCGTAGCACCGCCCCGCCGGCGGCCGGCTGAGCCTGCGAAACATTTTCGCGGAGGTGACGGTTTCCGGCCCCGCGGCGCACTCAGATCTCCCCCGTGGGCGGGCCGGCGGCGGGCGCGGTGAACTCCCGCTCGACCTCCGCGACGACCGTGCGCGTGTTCCACAGCAGCGCCGCCGCCAGTACGGAGGCCAGTAGCGCCGTCACCGCCTCGGTGGCCACCAGTGTCACCCCGCCCGCCACGACCAGCAGGCAGGCGTTGGCGAGGGTCACCGCGGGGCGGCGCGAGAGGAAGTACGCCGCGAGCCGGGCGACGTCCGCCGCCCGGAACGCGAACAACGAGGTGACGACCAGCGCGCCGGCGGCCCACAGGGTGGCCGCCACCGCCACCGCCGCCAGCAGCGCCGCCCACCACCCGGGCACGCCCGCCGCGCCGAGGTTCGCCAGGGTCGTGGCGACGATGGCCATCCAGACCAGGTACGGGATCCACAGCTTCAGCACGCCGCCGAGGTTGGCCCGGTACCCCCGCCAGAACGCCGCCGCGGGCCGCAGATCGGCGAGGTCCCGGCCGCGGCGGTGCAGGGCGTACAGGGCGGCGGAGAGCGCGGGACCGACGGGCAGGGCGCAGGCGACCGCCAGCGGCAGGTTGCCGGCCGACCGGTCGAGCAGGACGAGCCCGGCCAGGCCGGGCAGGGCGGCGGCCAGGAACGACAGCTCGACGACCAGCAGGGTGTACACCAGCGCCGAGATCCTCGACAGAGGGCCCTCGCCGAATCGGCGCCCGGCCGCCGCCTCGCTCACCCGTGGTCCTTCTTGAACCGCTCGTAGGCGGTGGTGACCAGGGTCATGTAGGTGGTCATGTTCTTGCCCTCGAGCTCCTTGACGTAGGCGTCCCACTCGCCCAGGTCACGCTCGCCGAGGATGAACTTCAGCGTGTTCTGGGTGACGTGGTCCTTCAGCGGCGTCTCCCACAGGGAGGCCTGCTCGCGCTCCTCGTCGGTGAACGGGTGCGGCGGCTCCACCGGCCACGGCTTGCGGGCGTTCATCACGTTCTGGAAGGCGACCTCCTCCTCGGAGAAGGTGGAGTTCAGCAGCTTGGTGGTGCCGCCGTAGGCGAAGACGCCGTTGGAGAAGCCGAAGTCCTTCTGCAGGTGCTTGGGCGCCCCGGGGTTGAGGCCGACGAAGTCGACGTCCTTGGCGAGCTTGTAGGCGCCGGAGGAGTCCTTGGTGAAGGTCGTGCCCTCGACGCCCCACTTGGCGAACTCCTGGCCCTGCTCGGAGTACCACAGCCAGTCGATGAACTGCATCATGGCGACGAAGTTCGGGTTCTGCAGCGCCTTCTTGGAGATCATCACGCCGTTCTCCAGCCGGCTGCCGATCTTGTACTCCCCGACCGGGCCGATGGGCACCGGGATCTTGGCGATCTTGGCGCCCTCGACGGTCTTGTACAGCGTCGGGCGGTAGTCGTTGATCAGCGACTGCGCGTTGGTGCTGATGACGAATGACTTGCCGGAGTTGAACTTCTGCTCGGCCTGCTCGTCTTGCTGGGTGAAGCTCTCGGGGTCGAGCAGCTTCTCGTCCACCAGCTTGCGCAGGTACTCGATCATCTGCTTGTACTGCGGCATGGCGCCGGTGTAGACGAACTTCCCGGCGGTCGCGTCCCAGGTCGCGTGCTGGTACTCCCACCCGCCCTTGGCTCCGTAGGCCTGGGCGATGAGCTTGAGCAGGTTGCCGCCCGGGTTCGGGACGCTCCATCGGTCGGTCATCGGGTACAGATCGGGGTACTCCTTCTTCATCGCCTTGAGCATGGCGTAGAAGTCGTCCAGGGTCTTGGGCACCTCCAGCTTCAGCTTGTCCAGGATGTCGGTCCGGACGGCGAAGGTGTAGTCGGCCCAGATCTCCTCGTGCATCCCGGGCAGCAGGTAGAAGCGGCCGTCGGACTGCCGCAGGGTGTCCAGCTCGGGCTCCATCCGCCACTTGGCGACCGCGGCCTTGAAGTTCGGCATCAGGTCCAGGTAGTCGCTGACCGGCAGGACGGCGCCGGAGGCGACGAACGCCTCCTCCTGCGGGTGGTAGGTCTTGGGGATGATGAGCGGTGCCTGACCCGAGCCCACCAGCAGGCCGCGCTTCTTCTCGTAGTCGCTCAGCGGCACCGCGACGGGCTTGATCGTCACGTTGGTCCGCTTGGTGAGCTCCTGCCAGAACAGCCAGTCGTTCTTGAGCGGGTAGAACGGGTGGTTGTTGTAGAGCACGTCGAACGAGACCGGCTGCGTGGCCTTGAACTGCTGGCCCACGCCGTAGCTCGCCATCGCGCCCGCCTTGTTCCCGGACTGGCCGGCGGCGCCCTTCTTCGGAGCCTCTTCCTCACTGCAACCGGCGAGCACGAGAGTGAACGCGCCCAGACCGATGATCGCCTGACGTCGTGAGATGTCGCGCATTTGGGGGGTTCCTTTGCCGTGGGGACTGGACCGGGGACTAGCCCTTGACCGCGCCGAGCAGCACTCCGGAGACGAAGTACCTCTGGACGAAGGGGTAGACCGCGAGGATGGGAAGCACGGTGAGCATGATCGTCACCGACTGGATGTTGGAGGCGGCCTGCGTCATCTCCGACAGCCCCGCGCCGGTGGACTCGGCGCCGGTGGCCCCCGCGATGAGGTTGCGCAGGTAGATGGTCACCGGGAACAGCTCCTGCTCGTTGAGGTACAGGAAGGCCGTGAACCAGGAGTTCCAGAACGAGACGGTGTAGAACAGCACCATGGTGGCTACGACCGCCTTGGACAGCGGCAGCACCACCCGCCACAGGACGCCGTAGGTGTTCAGCCCGTCGATCGCGGCGGCCTCTTCCAGCTCGCTCGGCAGGCCCTCGAAGAACGACTTCATGACCAGCAGGTTGAAGACGCTGATGGCGTTGGGCAGCGCGATCGCCCAGATGGAGTTCGTCAGCCCGAGATTGTTGACCAGCACGTACTGCGGGATCAGGCCGCCCGAGAAGATCATGGTGAAGATGGCCGCCCAGATCAGGACCTTACGGCCCCTGAGGTGCGGCTTGGACAGCACGTACGCGTAGGACGTGGTCAGCACCATCGCGATCGCCGTGGCGACGATCGTGTAGATCACGGTGTTGCCGTAGTTCCTCCAGAACATCGGGTCGGCGATGACGATGCGGTACGTCGTCAGGTTGAACCCGCGCGGGATGAGGTTGACCCCACCGGTGATGATGTAGCGCTCCGCGCTGAACGAGCGGGCGACGATGTTGACGAAGGGGTACAGCGTCACGATCACGACGCCGGTCAGGATGACGGCGTTGACCACCTGGAACACGCGGTAACCGCGGCTCTTCGCGATGGTCACCACAGGCCCGCTCCCACCATGCGACGGGAGATCAGGTTCGCCGAGGTGATCAGCACCACTCCGACCAGCGCCTCGAACAGGCCGATCGCGGCGGCGTAGCTGAGATTGCTGGACTCCACGCCCATCCGGTACAGGTAGGTCGAGATCACGTCCGCGGTCGGATAGGTCAGCGGGTTGTACAGCAGCAGGACCTTCTCGAAGCCCGTGGTCATGAACGTGCCCATGTTGAGGATCAGCAGCGTGACCGCCGTCGGGCGGATGCCGGGCAGGGTGACGTGCCAGGTCTGCCGCCACCGGCCGGCGCCGTCGATGCGCGCCGCGTCGTAGAGCTGCTCGTCGATGGTCGTCAGCGCGGCCAGGTAGAGGATGGTCCCCCAGCCGACGGTCTGCCAGACCTCCGAGGAGACGAAGATCGTGCGGAACCAGTCGGGCTTCTGCATGAACGCGGTGGGCTCCCCGCCGAGCGCCTTCACGATCTGGTTCACCGGCCCGTCGATGGCCAGCGTCTGCATGACGATGCCGGCCACGATGACCATCGACAGGAAGTGCGGCAGGTAGGACACCGACTGCAGGAACCGCTTGACGCGGCGGCTGCGCACCTCGTTGAGCAGCAGCGCCAGCACGATCGGCAGCGGCCAGCAGAACAGCAGGGTCAGCCCGCCGAGGACGAGCGTGTTGGTGAACACGTTCCAGAACGTCGGGTCGCCGAGGAACATTTTCACGTACCGCAGGCCCACCCAGGACTCGCCGAAGACGCTGCCGCCCGGCTCGAACCGCCGGAAGGCGATCACGTTGCCGATCATGGGGCCGTACCGGAAGACCAGGAAGAACAGCAGCGGCAGCACCGCCAGCGAGTACAGCTGCCAGTCGCGGCGGATCGAATGCCGCCAGGTGCCCGGCCGCGCGTGCCGGCGGCCGGGGTCCGGGCGCGCCGGACGGGTCTCCGGCGGGTCGTCGAGTGTGCTCGTCGTGCTCATTACGCGCCCTCCGAGGCGGCGCCCGTCGTCGCCGGCGGGAGCGGCGCCTTCGCCCGCTCGGTGGGAGACGGCCGGGTGTCCCGCCACCGCTCGGTCGCGGGGCTGGTGTCGTCCGGTGCGTGGCCCCTCATGTCACCCCTTCGGCCGAAAATTTCAACGAAGGTCTTTCAATATTTCGGCAACGTAAGGGGGAGCAAGGAAACATGTCAAGGGGGTCATCAACTGCTATTTCCTCGCCCGATCGGCCGCTGCCCATGGACTCGTTTCCATGGGTTCGACCTGGTTCTGCGGCGGTTTTCCTGAAACTTTCGAAGACCGGGCGGCCATCGGCGCGCCCACGACGTCCAGGGGCCGGACCCGATATGGAGTGATCGATCACCCTGCTTGCCGCCGTATGGTAGTGATCGATCACTATGGTGTCAACGGTGGTCCGTCCGCCACCGGCTAGGCTGTTCGGCGGAGCGAAGGAGGGTCCCGTGGGCCAGGCTGAGACGCCGCGCATCACCATCCACGAGGTGGCCCGGCGAGCCGGCGTCTCCCACCAGACCGTCTCCCGGTACTTCCGCCACAACGAGGGGTTGAAGCCCGAGACCCGCAAGAAGATCGACCTGGTCGTCGCCGAGCTCAACTACCGACCGAACCTGCTGGCGCGCTCCATGCGCACCCGCCGCACCAACCGGCTGGCGATCACCCTGCCCGCCTCCACCTACCTGTGGCCGGCGCGCCTGCTCAGCGCCGCCTCGGCGGCCGCGCACGCCGAGGGCTTCCAGCTGGAGGTCGTCAGCGTCGAGGGCGATCCCCGCGCCCGGGCCGAGCGCACGCTGGAGCTCGCGGGCTCGGGACAGGTCGAGGGCATCCTGTCCCTGACGCCGCTGGAGATCGCCCCCGCGGCGTCGCCGGTGCCCATCGTCGCCACCGGGGCCTACGACGACGACCTGCGCGGCGTCAACGAGCTCGCGGACGCGTCCCCGGTGCGCGAGATCATCGAGCATCTCGCGTCGCTGGGCCACAGGGTCTTCTTCCACATCGCGGGCGCGCAGAACTTCACCTCGGCGCGCAACCGCAAGCTGGTCTACGAGGAGACCATCCAGCGCCGCGGGCTCACCTCCTACGGCGTCGCCATCGGCAACTGGACCGCCCAGTCGGGCCACGACGCGGTCCGCCGCCTTCCCGAGGCGAGCGGCGTGACCGCCATCATCGCCGCGAACGACCACGTCGCCATGGGCGCCGTACGCGCCGCCCTCTCGCGCGGCTGGCGGGTGCCCGAGGACGTCAGCGTGTTCGGCTGGGACGACGAGGAGATGGGGCGCTTCGCCACTCCCTCGCTGTCCACGGTGGCCGTCGATCGCGAGGTCCAGGGACGGGAGGCCATGGCGAAGCTCATCGCGGAGGTCCGCGGCGAGCCCGCCCCGCCGCCGTCGGTACGGTCGATCAACCGCATCATCCTCCGCGAGACGGTGGGCCCGCCGCCGTCCGCCCGTCGATGACCGGCGGGAGGGGCGGCGGGCGAGAGGCGGGAAGGGCGGCGGGACGGGCGGGGTCACAGCGCGAACTCCGCGCCGAGGTCGTCGAGTTCGGCGCGCTCGCAGAGGCGGTCGATGAAGACATAGCGGTGCGCGAGCTCCAGGACCTCCCCGTCGGCCAGCGTGAACTCCTCGTCGAAGGCGGGAGACGGGCTGATCACGGCGAACGGCTCCCGGCGCACGAACCACTTGATCGGCACCGGCGCGCTGGACCGCCCGGCCACGGCGAGCACGGTGCCGCCTCCGTCGATCTCGTCGTGCCGGCCGGCCAGGGCCAGCCACGCGGCCTCGGCGCCCATCATTTCCTCCCCGCCCCGCCCGCCGGCGCCGATGATCGTGCCCTGCGTCCACGACCGGGGACCGCGCCAGAAGAACCCCGCGTAACCGGCCGCCGGCCGGCCGTGGGTGGTGGGGCTGCCGAACTCCAGGGCCGCGCCGCGGACGTTGCGCAGCCGCGTCGTGAAGTCCAGCGCCCAGATGCCGCGGGCGGCGTCCACGCCGTGGAACACCTGGCGGCGCCGCTCGGCGATCCACCGTTCGTCCGCCGCCGTGACCCAGTGCAGGGTCTCCTCGACCGTGACCCGCCGGCCGTCGCCGGAGACCTCGGTGAAGTCGACGTGGTCGATGTGACCTAGATTGTTCTGCCACTGGTAGCCGCTCTCCGCCGAGAAGCTGGGGCCGCCCCAGAAGTTCTGCCCGGACAGGTGGGCCCAGGTCATCTGCAGTCCCTTGTGCCAGCGGTGGTCCCACGGGCGGTAGACCGACATGGGCGCGCCGGTGAGGCCGCGGATCGGATGCAGGTAGGGCTTGGGCGCCTCGGCGCCGGGCGCGTCCGGGCGGTAGACGTAGTGCGCGATCCGCACGTCGCCGGCGGTGACGATCAGGGACGTGTCCGCGTCGCGGACGCTGAGGGTGGGCTCAGGCACGGCCGGTCTCCTCCTGCTGCAGGCGGTCGGTGGCGTTCGGCGGATCGCCGCCGTTGAGCGAGTGGTAGAAGGGGTTGCCCTCGTCGAGCTCGGCCCGGGTGACCGGGCGTCCGGTCAGGGCCGACTGGTACATCCCGGTGATCAGCTCGAGGACGCGCCTGCCGTCGGCGCCGGCGGCCGGCGGGCGTTCGCCGGCCGCCATGGCGGCCAGCAGCGCGGCGAGCTGGGCGCGGTGCGAGCTGGGCGTGTTCCCGGCCGGCGCCCAGCCGGCGATCCTGCCCGAGTCGGTGACGTGCGGCGCGGGCGTCCACCGCCAGTGGGAGTCGTCGTAGCCGTAGAGGTGCTCCACCTCGACGGTCGCGTCGGTGAAGTCCAGGCGCAGGTAGCTCGTCTCGCGGGGAGACAGGACGCTGTTGACGATCGAGCCGATGGCGCCGGAGGTGAAGCGGACGATCGCGAACGACACGTCTTCGGTCTGGACCCGCCGATCGAGTGTGGCCGCCACGGCGTGCACCTCGTGCCAGTCGCCGAGCAGGTGGAGCAGCAGGTCCATCTGGTGGATGCCGTGGCCCATGGTGGGCCCGCCGCCCTCGGTCTCCCACCTGCCGCGCCACGGCACTTCGAAGTAGTCGTGCCCGCGGTACCAGAGCGTGTTGCACACCGCGACCAGCGGCCGGCCGAGCTCGCCGTCGGCGATGTGCCGGCGCAGCCGCCGCGCGGCGCCGCCGAAGCGGTGCTGGAAGACGTAGGCGGCGTACGGCCCGCCGTCCCGCTCGCGGGAGGTGATCTCGTCGTACTCCGCCAGCGACAGCGTCGGCGGTTTCTCACACCACACCCACGCGCCGGCGTCCAGGCTCGCCAGCACGGCCTCGCGGTGCGCGACCGGCGGCGTGGCGACGACGACGAGATCAGGGCTCTCGCGGGCCAGCATGTCCGCCAGGACGGTGTACCGGCCCGGGACGCCGTGGGCTTCGGCCAGCTCGTCCGCCCGGCCGGAGTCGACGTCGCACACGGCGACGACCTGTACGGCGTCGCCCGCCGCGGCCAGGGCGGGCAGGTGGGCGACGCGGGCGATGCCGCCCGCGCCGACGACGGCGACGCGAACCGGGGGCGACGACTCCGACACGGATGCTCCCTCAGGAGACGGGAAAGTGATCGATCACTTTTTTGGTTCAACATAGTTACGAGCGCTTTGAAGTGTCAACGCCGATCTGAACGTTTCATCCCGGCGACGGCCCGAAACCGGCGCATGGACCTGATCGGCCGGTCGGAGGCGGCGCTCGGGCGCCTACCCCGCCGAGGCGTGCGGCACGTCACCGGCCAGGGGCATCCCATGACCGGTGAGGCCGGCCACGGACGCCTCCGGCCGCAGGTCGGCGCCGGGCCGGGCATCGGGCGTGCGCGGCGCCGACAGCAGGGGAACGGTGGTCGACTCGCGGATGACCAGGTCGCAGGGGTACAGATGGCGGCCGGGCGAGGGATTGCCGTTGATGCCGGCGAGCAGGATGTGGGCCGCCGAGCGACCGAGCCCCGTGAGGTTCATGTCGATGCTGGTCAGCGGCGGCTGGGAGTACTCGGCCATGATGTCCCAGTTGTCGAACCCCAGGATCGCCACGTCCTCGGGCACGCGGCGCCCCGCGGCGCGCAACGCGTCGGCGGCTCCGCGGCCGATCTGGTCGTTGCCGCAGAACACCGCGTCGAACTCGATGCGGCTGGACAGCAGGATGCCGACGGCCTGGCGTCCCCAGGTCTCGGTCCAGGCGCCGAACATCGGGGGCGTCACCAGTTCCAGGCCCTCCTCCGCCAGCCGGTCGGCCGCCGCGGCGCTGCGCAGCCGGGAGGAGTTGTGCTGCTCCGGGCCGGCGATGTGCGCGATGCGCGTGCGGCCGATGGCCAGCAGGTGCTCGATGCCCTTGCGGACGCCCCCGGCCTCGTCGGGCTCGACGGTGCAGTCGCGCGGATCGGTGGAGCCGATGTAGGCGTACACGACGGGCACGGGGAGGTTCGCGCCGATGGGCGCCCGCGGCCGGGTGCGCCGCCCGGTGACGATGATCCCGTCGACGCGACGGCTCAGCAAGGTCTTGAGGTAGTACTGCTCGCGGATGGGGTCGTCGCGCCCGTCGCACAGGAAGACCGACATCTGCCCGGCGCCCAGCGCGTCCTCGGCGCCCATCAGGACCGGGAGGCTGATGCGGCCCATGCGGTCGGTGGTGATCATGCCGACGGTGTAGGTGCGGCCGGAGGCGACGCCGCGGCCGGCCGGGCCGACCAGCACGTTCAGCTGCCGGGCGGCCTCCTTGACCCGCGTGCGGGTCTCCTCCCGCAACGACCCGCGCCCGTTGAGCGCCTTGGAAGCGGTGCCCACCGACACCCCGGCCAGTGCGGCGACGTCGGCGACCGTGGCACGACGCTCCCGTCCACCCACAGCACTTCCTCCCTTGTCCGCTTCGCGAACCTCGGATCTCACACGACCGGAAGCCTTTATTGAACGCCCCGTAAACATGCTATATAGCCTTTCGGCGGGGTCTACGGGAAGACGGTCGCGGCTATTCACCGGGCCTCACGCCGGTGACCCGCGTTTTCGGCGCCGCCGCGAGGTTTCCCCGCCAGGCCTTTGGCGTCAGTGGATGCGGCGCCCCCGGGCGTCCGGCACTCCCGACTTGCGGAAGAAATAGGCGTTGATCTGGTCGCGCCACTCCTCCGCGCACCGGAGCTGCTCGTCGAACAGCTCGCGCACCCGGGCGTGCAGGCCGGCGGGCACCGACCCGGCGCCGGCCAGACCGGCCCACAGCGACCGGGCCTCGGCGACCTGTTCCACCCCGGCGAAGTGGGTGTCGTAGATGTGCTGGACGACGGTGGACCCGTCCTGCAGCACATGCCCGTAGGGCACATGGTGGAAGAACAGCAGCAGCTCGTCCGGGCACCGCTCGGCCGACTCGTACACCTGCGACCAGGGCTCCGGATACTGGCCGGTGAAGCCGGTGCCGGTGGCACGGGTGCGGTCCACGCCGACGCCGTCGCGGTCGGCGAAGTGGTAGGTGCCCCACGGCGTGTACTCGTACCCGTCCACGTCAGGGCCGTAGTGATGCCCGGGACGCACCATGAAGCCGACGCCGAGCGGCGCGGCGTACCGCTCGTAGGTGCGCCACGAGCCGTCCATGATCGCGTGCAGCGTGCGCCGCAGCCGCGCGGCCTCACCGGTCTCGCGCGCGTCGCCGCTCTCGCCCGCGTCGCCGGTCTCGCCGGTCTCACCGGTCTTCGATGGCGCGAAGGTCAGGTCGATCCACTCGTCCAGGATGGCGACCGGGTCCGCCCAGGGCGCCCACGCGAGCCGGCCGAAGGCGTACAGGTTGGCCTGCGCGAGCGGGTGGCCGGTCCAGAAGTGGTCGTCGCCCACGTTGGACACCCCGACGAGGCCGCCGCCCTCCCGCGCCGCCCACCGGTCGCGCCCCTCCCCGTCCGGACTCTCGCCGTCCCGCCTCTCGTCCTCCGACGTACGCCCGTCCAGCCGCTCCCCGTCCAGCCGCGCCCCGTCCGGCGTCTCCCCGTCCTGCGTCTCCTCGTCCGGCGGTTCCGGGGCGTCGTCCGCCGTCGCGCCGGTGACGATGTTCGCCACGGCGGGGCCCGCGGTCCCCCAGGGGCGGAACGCCAGCACCTCGCTCCACATGGGGGCGAGGTAGCACACGTGCCGCTGCTGGCCGGTGTACTCCTGGGTCACCTGGACTTCCACGGCCAGGCGGGTGCCCGGCATGGCCGCGAGGAGGGGAGAGACCGGCTCGCGCGGCTGGAAGTCCATCGGGCCGTGCTTCACCTGGAGGATCACGTTGTCGCGGAACAGTCCGTCGAGGGGGGCGAAGTGGTCGCGCGCCGCGCGGGCCCGGTCGGTCGACCGGTCGCGCCAGTCCTGCCGGTGGTCGTACACGAAGGCGCGCCAGTGGACCACCCCGCCGAACGGCGCCAGGGCGTCGGCGAGCGTGTTCGCGCCGTCGGCGTGGCTGCGCCCGTAGGCGAACGGGCCCGGCTGTCCCTCCGAGTCGGCCTTGACCACGAATCCCCCCAGGTCGGGGATCGCCTGGTAGGCCCGTTCCGCGGCCCGCGCCCACCACGTACGCACGTCGTGGTCCAGCGGGTCGGCGGTCGGCAGCCCGGCCAGGACGACGGGCGAGGCGAACCCGGCCGACAGGTGCACCCGGACGCCGTAGGGCCGCAACCGGTCGGCGATCGCGGCGACGTCGCCGAGCCGGTCGGTCAGCAGGCGGGCCTCGGCGGCGTGCACGTTGACGTTGTTCACCGTGACGGCGTTCACCCCGCACGCGGCCAGCAGCCGCGCGTACGCCCCCACCCGGGCGAGGTCGCCGGTCAGGGCGCCGTCCCGCCAGAAGATCGATCCACCCGCGTAGCCGCGCTCGACCTGGCCCATCACCGGATGCACCTCGACGTTGTCCCAGTGGTCGAGCATGCGCCGCCGCGTCGCGGGCCGGTGAAGCTCCCGCGGCCGGGCGGCGCCGAAGGCCCGCTCGCCGAGTCGCACGAGGTGGAACAGGCCGTAGAGCAGACCGGCCGGCTCGTCGGCGAGCACGACCGTGACGCCGTCGTGGCGGGCGACGACGAACCCCTCCTCCCCGGTCGGCCGGTCGTCGTCCCCGTGGGCGGGCCACTCCGTCCGCAGTTTCCGCACGGCGTCCGGCACGGGCTCGGCCCCGGTGAGCGCGAGGACCAGATCGAAAGGCCCCTCTTCCGCGCCGCCCGGAACGTCCGCGTCGCCCCCGACGTCGGCGCACGGGGATCGGTCGCCCGTCGTGCCGGGCGCCGAGTGCCGCACACCGCCGCCGTACCGGGCGCAGGCCCGCGCCACCTCGTCGTGCACGGTCTCGGCGAGCGGGCCGCCGCCGCACACGAGGGTGCGGCGCGAGCCGATCGGCCGGAACGCCTCCGGCGGCAGCCACGCCGGGTGGACCGGGGGCGGATCGTCATGAGCTGCCGGGTGGACTTCGAAACTTTCGGGATGATCCATCGACACCGCGGAAACCTAAGCGCTCGGTCGCTCCGGGTCAAGGGCGTTGTCAGACGGCGATGACCGGCATCGCTCCCCCGTGGGAGTTCCCGCCGATCCCTCCAGCCCGCGGGCGGCGCGGGCGAGGGCGCCCCGAAAGTTTCGGAAGCGACGCTCCTCGACGGCGGCCGTACACGGTGAGCGGCCGGTTCGTCCGGTCGTTGTTGACGCTCCACGTGGCCCTGCCTAGCATCCAGGCAGCGAAGCGGTGCCTCACTTGCGGTCCACCGCGGTTGTGGCGAACATTCCCCCTGTCAGGCCTGCCCATCGCCGTTCCCGGGATCCCACCACGGCAGCACGGAGCCTTTCATGTCCCGCATGCAGGAAGAATCCCACCGCCCTCATGGCGGTCGCCGCGGCGGGAGCGCTCAGGCGAGCGACGCCCGCATGCGCGCCTTCAGCCGGCGCGTCGGCGGCCTGGCGTTCGGCGGCGACTACAACCCCGAGCAGTGGGACCCTTCCGTCTGGCGGGAGGACGTCCGGCTCATGCGCGAGGCCGGGGTGAACCTCGTCTCGCTCGGCGTCTTCGCGTGGGCCTCGCTGGAACCCGAGCCCGGCAAGTACGAGTTCGGCTGGATGGACGAGGTCATGGACCTGCTCCACCAGGCCGGCATCGGCGTCGACCTCGCCACCCCCACCGCCGCGCCGCCCGTCTGGCTGACCCGCGAGCACCCGGAGGTCTTCCCGGTCATGGCCGACGGCGAGTCGTTCGGCTTCGGGAACCGCCTGCACTACGACCCCTCCTCACCGATCTACCGCGAGCACGCGGCCGCCATCACCACCCAGCTCGCCCGGCGCTACTCCTTCCACCCGGCGCTCGCCATGTGGCACATCGGCAACGAGTACGGCCCCACGGCCTACAACGAGGCGGCCTCGGTCAACTTCCGGCGGTGGCTCCGGCAGCGGTACGGCGACCTCGGCACGCTCAACGACGCCTGGACCACCCGCTTCTGGGGGCAGGTCTACACCGACTGGGACCAGATCGAGGTCCCGAGCATCCCGCGCGCCTGGATGAACCCGAGCCGCATCCTCGACTTCAAGCGCTTCACCTCAGACGCGCTGCTCGAGTGCTACATCGCCGAACGCAACATCGTCCGCTCCTTCCGCGCCGACATCCCGGTCGTGACCAACTTCATGTCCTTCTACCGGCACGCCGACTACTGGAGGTGGGCGCGCGAGGAGGACGCGGCGGCCCTGGACATCTACCCCGACCCCGCCCGGTCCGACTCGCACGTGTCGGCGGCCTTCCAGTTCGACCTGTTCCGCTCGCTCAAGGGCGGCCGGCCCTGGGTGCTGATGGAGCAGGCCGCGAGCGCGGTCAGCCAGTGGCGGCTGAACGTGGTCAAGGAGCCGGGGCGGATGCGGCTCGGGTCGCTCCAGGCGGTGTCGCGCGGCGCCGACGCGGTGATGTTCTTCCAGTGGCGCGCTGGCCGGGGCGGGCAGGAACGCTTCCACTCGGCGATGCTGCCCCACTCTGGGCCGGGCTCGCGCACCTTCCGCGAGGTCACCGGTCTCGGCGGCGAGATCAAGCTGCTCGCGCCGGTGGCGGGCGCCGCCACCCGCGCCGACATCGCCGTCCTGTTCGACTGGAACGGCTGGTGGGGCCTTGAGGAGGTCGGCGGGCTGCCCCGCAACGACTTCGGCTACGCCGACACCGTGATGCGCCACTACACGCCCCTGTGGGAGCACCACCATGCCGTCGACGTGGTGCCACCCGGCGGCGACCTCGGCGCGTACAAGGTGCTGGTCGTGCCCAACGCCTACCTCATCGACGACCAGGGCGTCCAGGCCGTCACCGCCTTCGCCCGCTCCGGCGGCACCGTCGTGATGTCCTTGTTCTCCGGCGTCGTGGACGAGTCCAACCGCGTGCGCTCGAACGGCTATCCGGGCGCGTTCCGCGACCTCATCGGCGCCAAGATCGACGAGTACTGGCCGGCGCGTCCCGGCGAGGAGTTCGCCGTCCGCTTCGCCGACGGCCGCACGACGACCGCGACGTGGTGGCGCGAGGACCTCTATCTGGAGACCGGGACGGCGTTGGCGACCTACACCGACGGGCTGCTCAAGGGCCGGGCCGCGGTCGTCGCGAACGCCTACGGCGCCGGGCGGGTGGTCTACGTCGCGACCCTGCTGGAACAGGACGCCTTCGCGGGCGTGCTGCTCGCGGAGGTGGAGGCGGCGGGCGTGGAGAGCCGCTTCCGCGACGTCCCGGCCCATGTCGAGTGCGCGGTGCGCGAGGACGAGCGGCACGAGTACCTGTTCCTGCTCAACCACGGCGCCGACGCCGCCACCGTCCCGCTCCCCCGTCCCGGAACCGACCTGCTGACGGGAGCCCCGGTCGCCGGCGACGTCGAGCTCGCGCCGCTCGGCGTGGCGGTGATCCAGTGCCGGCGGCCGTCCGCGCTGACGGGGGCCGGCGCGGACGCTTCCCGGCGCCCGTCCGCCCCGGCCGGGTGATCGAGGCGCATCTGGTGGATCAAGCGGTCGCGTCGGCCGTCCAGTTCCGCACCACGGGGGCGTATTCGGCGGGCTTGTCGGCGACCTTGGCCCCGGGAGTGACCAGCCAGCTCTGGTAGGCGGGCGTGAACATCTGGTAGAGCGACCGCGGCGGCACCGCGCTCGCCTCGTCCAGCTCGGCGCGGAGCTCGGCCGGCAGCTCGAAGTCGAGCGCGGCGAGGTTGGCGTCGAGCTGGGCCGCGCTGCTCGCCCCGACGATCGCCGAGGCGATGCCGGGCTGGGTGGCGACCCAGTTGACCGCCACCTGGGCCATCGTCACCCCGAGCTTGGCGGCCACGCCTTCGAGCGTCGCCAGGAGCCGCCATTCCTGGTCGGTGTAGGAGCGTCCGGACGAGCCGGTCTCGCCCAGCCTGCCCTCCCCGGCCAGTCCCTGGTCGGCCTGGCGGTACTTGCCGGTGAGGAAGCCGCCGCCGAGCGGGCTCCACGCGGTGAGGCCCAGTCCGAGCTCGCGCCCCATCGGGACGTGCTCCACTTCGATCGTCCGGTCGATGAGCGAGTAGGGCAGCTGGAGGCCGACCATCGGCACGAGGGAGTTGGCCTCCGCGTGGCTCTGGGCCCGCGCGGCGTACCAGGCCGGCACGTCCGACAGGCCCGCGTAACGGATCTTCCCCGCCCTGGTGAGGTCGTCGAAGGTCCGCACCACCTCTTCGACGGGGGTGATCCGGTCCCAGGTGTGCAGCAGGAACAGGTCGATGTAGTCGGTGCGCAGCCGGCGCAGCGACGCCTCGACCGCGCGGATCATGTGCTTGCGGCCGTTGCCGCCCGCGTTCGGGTCCCCGGGGTCGACGCTGTTGGTGAACTTGGTGGTGAGCACGACCCGGTCGCGCACCTTGGCCTCGGCCATGAGGTCGCCGAGGATGGTCTCGCTCTGGCCGGCGGTGTAGAAGTCGGCGGTGTCGACGAAGTTCCCGCCCGCTTCGAGGTAGCGGCGGAAGATGGCGCGCGCCTCCTCCTCGGTCTTGCCGTAGGCGGCGTGGAAGCCGGCGGTGCCGAAGTTCATCGTGCCGAGTGCCAGCCGGCTGACGCGGAGCCCGGAGCGTCCGAGCAGGTAGTAGTGGTTCATGGACATGAGAGCTGTCACTCCGTTCGGGTGCGGGCTCGCGGGTGCCGGCGGTTTCCGGCTCGCGGTACCGGCCCCTTTTCCGGCTCGTGCGAGCGGCCGGGATTCCTCGCGTGCCTCCCGGTGCGGGACCGATACGGTCCACAGCTTGCGCACCCGAAAATGGACTGTCAAGTCCAAAACTGCAGGTCGGAGCGCCTGCGACGTTCCGTCAGGCGGGCCCGCGACCCGTCAGGCCGGCCCGCGGTCGCCGGCGCCGAGGTGGGCGATGCCGATGTCCAGGGCGGCCTCCAGGTGCGCGGTCGAACCGGTGGACATCTGGATCAGGACGCCCCCCTGGACGCCCGCGAGCAGGGCCGCCGCCGCACGGTCGGCGTCCAGGGCCCGGTCGATCTCGCCGGCCTGCTGCATGTGGCGCACGCCGGCGGCGATCTCGGCCTGCCAACTGCGCATCAGCTCCGTGACCACGGCCTGGGCCCCGGGCGTGACGCCGCCGAGTTGCGACATGACGGCGTTGAGCGGGCACAGCGTGCCCTGGGCGCGGTAGCGCTCGATCACCCTGTCGCGCCACCGCCACCAGGCGGGCCAGGACGACAGGTCACCCAGCTGGGGTTGCTGGTCCTCCAGCACGCGGTCGGCCTCGAGGCGGGCCACGGCCAGCAGCAGCTCCTCCCGGCCGCCCGGGAAGTAGTGGAACAGCTGGCTCTTGCTCGTCGTGGTCCTGGCGAGCACGTCGTCGAGGGTGGTCGCGACCACCCCGTGCTCGCGGATCTGCGCGGCCGCGCCCTGGAGTATCCGCTCCCGCGTCGCGGCGCCCTTGCGGGTCAGCGCAGGCATGACACCTCTCCCGGACTGGATGTTCCGGTCCATTTTATCCGGTCACGAGGCGTCCGCAGGTATGGCGCGGCGCCGCCCGGGCGGTGATGATCGGACCGGGGAGGGTGCGGCGGCGTCCGATCGGAGGGGAATGTGCCGGGCGCGCGGCGTCCTTCCGCAGTCGGAAAACCGTCCGGTAAGCCCGCCGGCCGTCGCGACATGGCGCGTCCGGCCGTCGCGATGTCGCGCGAAGGAGAACCCTCATGAACCCCCGGCCAACGACGGACCGATCACGGCGACCCGAGGATTCCGAAGGACGCACGCGATGGGCGACGATCGCCGTCGTCTACCTCGCCGGGGTGGTCACGGCGATGAGCCTGGGCAAGTTCGCCTCGGTCGGGCCGGCGGTGGCGGCCCAGCTCGGGCTGTCACTGCCGCAGCTCGGCTGGGTGATCTCGGCCGTCGTGGGCGTGGGGGCCGTCGCCGGCCTGCCCGCCGGATACCTGGTCCGCCGCCTGGGCGCCGAGAGGTCGCTGGTCGGCGGCCTGGCGCTGGTCGCGGTGGCGGGCGCGGCGAACGTGGCGGCGGGCGACTTCGCCTGGTTGCTGGCCGCCCGGGGCGTCGAAGGCATCGGGTACATCCTGGTCACCGTCGCCTGCCCGGCACTGATCCTGCGGCTGGCCCACGAGCGGGACCGCGGCGTCGTCCTGTCCATCTGGGCGACGTTCGTCCCGGTGGGCATCGGGGTGAGCACACTGGCCGGAGGCGCGATCGGCTCCGCTCTTGGCTGGCGCGGCTGGATCGGGCTGATCGCCGGGCTGACCCTCCTCGCCGCACCCGCCGTCTGGCTGCGCCTGCCGCGCGGGGCGGAGCGGCGCGCGGCGTCCGGGCCCGTCCCCGGGGCGAGGGCGCTGGCGCGACCGGTCGCCCTGGCGGGAGCCTTCTGCCTGATCGTGCTGGTGACCATGCCGGTTGTCGTGCTCCTGCCGACGCTGCTGATCCAGCAGTACGGGCGCTCGGCCGCCGCCGCCGGCGCCATGACCTCGGTGATCTCGATGCTCGGGGTGGCCGGCGGGCTGGCGGTGGGCGTGCTGCTGCGCCGGGGCACGCCTGTCGGCGTCCTGGCGCTGACCGGGCTACTGGTGGTACCGGCCGCCTGGCTCATCTACGGCGGCGGCAGTTCGCCGGCCGGCGCGCTGGCCGGCGCGGGAGGCGTCTCGGTGCTGAACGGGCTGCTGGGCGCGCTCGCCATCGCGGCACTCCCTCTCACGCTGGAGCGTCTGGACCACGCCGACGTCGGCAACGGCGTGATCGCCCAGGCGGGCAGCCTCGGATCGCTGCTCGGCCCCCCGTTGTTCGGCCTGGTGGCCACCGGGTTCGGGTACCCGGCCCTGGTGCCGGTCATCGCCGTCGGGGTGGTCGTCTCGGTCGGCTCGTTGCTGCTGCTCAGCGTCCGGAAGTCACCCCGGCCCGTGCCGGCCGCCGACTGAGCCCCCGTGCCGGCCGGTGCCCCGGGTACCGGCCTCGGGCCCGTGGCGCCGCGGGGTCAGGGTGAGGGCGCGCGGCGCCTCGCGGGCCGGGGACGGGAGGACGAGCGGCGCCGCGCCCGGGGTGACGGTGCCCAGGACGCGGGCGGCGCGCGCTCCGGTGCCCGCGGGGACCGATCCCGGCAGGCCGTGCGCGGTGTGCCAGCCGATGAGGGCGAAGGCGATCGCCTCCTTGCCGTCGGCGGGGGCGCCGTAGGCGTCGCTCAGCCGGACGGTCACGCCGGGGAGCGCGCGGCGCAGGCCGTCCATGAGCACGGGGTTGCGGCAACCGCCGCCCGAGACGACGAGCAGGCCGGCGCCGCTCGCGGCCACCTCCCGGACGACCGTGCGGACGGTGAGCTCGGTGAGGGTCGCCACGAGGTCGGCCGAACCCGGCCGGGCGCCCGCCCTGGCCATCGCCTCTTCGACGTGGCCCAGGTGGAACAGTTCCTTGCCGGTGCTCTTGGGGAGGGGCAGCCGGTAGTACGGGTGGTCGAGCAGGACCGCGAGAAGGCCTTCGTCGACCGTGCCGGAGGCGGCGACGCGCCCGTCCTCGTCGAAGCCGCGCTCGTTCAGCCCCCGGTTCACCACGACCGCGTCGATCAGCGCGTTCGCCGGGCCGATGTCGTAGGCGGCGACGTCGCCGGGGCCGCGCACCACCGTCAGGTTCGCGATGCCGCCCAGGTTGAGCGCGGCGGCCGTGCCGCGATGCCCGGCCAGCAGCAGGACGTCGAGCAGGCACACGAGCGGGGCGCCCTGCCCGCCGGCCGCGACGTCGCGGGAGCGCAGGTCGGAAAGGACGGGCGTGCCCGTGCGCTCGGCGATCCACGCGGGCTGGCCGATCTGCAGGGTGCCGAGAGCGTGCGCGCCCTCGACCCAGTGGAACACGGTCTGCCCGTGGGAGACGACCAGGTCGACCGGCCCTGCCCGTCCGATCGCCTCGGCGGCGGCCCCGGCGAAGCTCTGGCCGATGAGGGTGTCCAGCGCGCACACCTCGGCCAGGGTGGTCGCCGCCGGGGGCAGCGCGTTCATCAGCCGGGCGCGCAGCCGGTCCGGGTAGGGCGTGGCGGCGGTGAGCTCGACGACTCCGCTGAGCGTGCCGCCGTCGTAGGCCGGGTCGAAGTCGACCAGCGCCACGTCGATGCCGTCGTGGGAGGTGCCGGAGATCATGCCCAGAACCCTCACGGCGCCCCCTCCGAGTACGATGTCGGGCCGGCCACCGCCCCGCGCGAGGCTGGAGCGACGGCGGCGGCGCGAGGCCGGAGAACGGCGGCGGGCCCGCCCCTGTTCCGGCCGAACGCGCCCTTCCCCTGAACGCCCCCCTTCCCTGACGGTAGTACCCGCAACGCCTGACCCGACCCGGGCCGCCGGTCGGCCCGATCCAGCCGCCACTCGCACCGGCGCGGCGTGACCAGCGGTTATTTTGGGGCGACGTCACCACACCGTAAGAATCTCCGGGCCGCGCCTGCCTTAGCGTCGGCCCATGGAGATCGACGTGGTGCTGCCGTGCCTGGACGAGGAGGCCGCCCTCCCCTGGGTGCTGGAGCGCATGCCGGCCGGCTGCCGGCCCATCGTGGTGGACAACGGCTCGACGGACGGCTCGGTGAAGGTCGCCGCCGGGTTCGGGGCACAGGTGGTCGTCGAGCCGCGGCGCGGGTTCGGCGCCGCCTGCCATGCCGGGCTGCTGGCCGCGACCGGCGACATCGTCGCCTTCATGGACGCCGACGCCTCCCTCGATCCGCGGCAACTGCCGCGCGTCACCGAGCCGGTAGCGGCCGGGGACGCCGACCTGGTGCTCGGCCGGCGGATCACCCGCTCGGCCGGGGCCTGGCCGCCGCACGCGCGGGCCGCCAACGCCCTGCTGGCTCGCCGCCTGCGCCGCCGCACCGGAGCCGGGGTGCACGACCTCGGCCCGATGCGCGCGGCCCGCCGCGACGCGCTGCTCGCCCTGGGGCTGAGCGACCGCAGGTTCGGCTACCCGCTGGAGATGGTGCTGCGCGCCGCCGCGGCCGGCTGGCGGATCGCCGAGGCCGAGGTGGACTACCTCCCGCGCGCGGGACGCTCCAAGGTGACGGGCACGGTGCGCGGGACGGTGCGCGCCATCGGCGACATGCGGCGGGTCATGCGGGAGAACGCGTGACCCAGGTCCTGGTCATCGCCAAGGAACCGCTGCCGGGCCGGGTCAAGACCCGGCTCTGCCCGCCGTGCACGGCCGAGCAGGCCGCCCGGCTCGCGGCCGCCGCCCTGGAGGACACCCTGCGCACGGTGGCGGCGACCCGGACGCCGCGCCGGGTGCTCGCCCTGCAGGGGATGCCGGGCCCCTGGCTGCCCCGTGGGTTCACGGTCATCCCGCAACGCGGGGCCGGGCTGGACGAGCGGCTGGCGGCGGCCTTCACCGACGCCGGCCGGCCGCACGCGATGCCCACCGTCCTGGTCGGCATGGACACCCCGCAGCTCACCGCACCCCTGCTGGAGGCCGCCCGCGCCGCGCTGGCCTCACACGACGCGGTGTACGGGCCCGCCGCGGACGGCGGGTTCTGGCTGCTCGGCCTGCGCCGCCCCGACCCGGCGCTGGTGCTCGGCGTGCCCATGTCGCAGCCCCACACCGGAGCGGCCCAGCTACGGCGCCTGCGCCAGGCCGGGCTGAGCCTGGCCGTGCTGCCCGAACTGCGCGACGTCGACACCTTCGCCGACGCCTGCGACGTCGCGGCGTCGGCGCCCGGCACCCGGTTCGCCGCGACGCTGGCCACCGTGCGCGAAGCCCTCGGCCACCAGGTGGCGCCGGCCGCGTCCCCGGGGTCGTCCCGCGACCGGCGGAGTGTTCGTCAGCGCGACGTGCGGGACGGACGTCCGGTTCGCGGCCACTGAACCGAACATCGTCCCCGCCGTCTCCGCGAATCGGAGACCGTCTGCACCGTCTTCACCGGGCGAGATCGTCCCCACCGTATGGACTGAGCCGGGGACGGCCCGCTCTCAGTGCGTCCGCCGCCGGAAGGGCCGCGCCCGTCCGGCTCTCCGGGCTCGCAGCCGGGCGGCGGCCATCGCCGCCGCGGCGGCGACCGCGACCACGGCCAGCACGAGGAGCAGGTTGCGCCCGTAGTCCAGCGGGAGCAGCGACGGGTTGTCGGCCCTGCGGCCGATGCCCAGCACCATCGGCAACGCGAGCAGGCCGAGCACGCCGGCCACGGCCAGCGCGGCGCGCACCCAGAACCGGTACGGCTCGCGCACCGCCCCGGTCAGCACGGCGACCGCCGCGACCAGCGGCGCCAGGACGCCGTCGTGCGCGGCGACCAGCCCGCCGAACCACAGGGCCCAGCCGAGGGGGTCGGTGTGGTGGGCGTCCGCCGCGAGACCCGCCAGCCCGACGACGACCAGCGCGCCGCCGGCGCCGTACCCCGCCCACCGCCACCGGCCCGAGCCGGCGCGCGAAGCGTCGTCCCGCCCGTGCACGGCGCCGTCGGGCCCTGTCGTCGCGGCGAGGGAGGAGTCGCCCGGTTCGGTGCGGGCGTCGGGAGAGGTGCCGTCCGGCCGGTTCATGTGACCACCACCTCGGTGACCCACTTGGTCTGCAGCACGCCGGGCCGGTTCGGCGCGATGAGACGCAGGGGGAAGCCGTGGTCGGGGGCGAGCGGGGCGCCGTTGAGGCGCAGGGCCAGCAAGGTGAGCGGGTCGCCCCAGTGCGGCGAGCGCACCTCGCTGGACCGGTAGGCCCCGCCGCGCTCCAGCGACTCGACCGTGACCACGGCGTCCGGGGCCGCACCCGCCCGGGCGAGCAGGTCGCGCAGGCGGATCCCGGCCCACTCCGCCTCCGCGCTCCAGCCCTCCACGCACGAGATCGGCAGCCGGGCGGTGTGCTGCGGCCACCGCAGCAGGTCGGCGTAGGTGAGGGACAGGGGAGTGCGCACCGCCCCGGTGACCGTGAGCCGGTATCCCGCGTCCGCGGCGACCGCGCTCACCCCGGCCGCGGCCGCGGTCTTGTTCACCGGGACGCCCTGCGGGCCGATGCGCGGGCCGCGCGGCGCGAGCACGGCCCACCGGGCGAGGGGCGGGTAGGTCTCGCCCACCGTGACCAGGACGGTGACGCCCGAGGCCGCCGCCACCGTGGCGAGGAACCGCCGCCGGGCCATGTCGCCTGGTCCGACCGGTTCCCGCGTCCAGAACCGGGCGCGGACCTTGGCCCACTCGTTAACCACATGGATGACCAGCGCGCCGTAGACCAGGTAGGCCGTCCAGTAGTGCGCCGCGGTGAAGGAGAACGGCCACAGGTACGCGTAAGAGATGTTCAGCAGCCCCGTGACGAGCTGGAACAGCGATCCGCCCACCAGCGCGAGCACCAGCGCGCGTTCCACCGCCTGCGGCGCCGAACGGAAGGGCGGCCACTGGAACAGCCGTGGGTAGACCGTCCACAGCTTGGCCAGCAGCAACGGGATGGTCGCCAGCCCGCCGATGACGTGCGCTCCCTGCGTGACCCGGTACAGGTTCACCGGCCGGGACGGCCACAGCAGCCAGGCCGGCGGATGCTGCATGAAGTGGCTCACCAGCCCGGTGACGAAGGCCACCGTGAAGCTCAGGCCGAGCCACACGCCGAGCTGAGCGGCCGTCCGCTCGGAGTGCAGCCCGCTGCTGAAGCGCCCGGACACGCCGCGCGCGAATTCCTCCGCCCGGCGCTCCAGGCTTTTCCCGTCACTACGGCGAACCATCGTCCCGCCTCGCTCCGGTGTTCTCGCGCGCCCGCATTCCGGCGTCGGCCATTTCCACCGGCCGGCCGCGCGCGCCGCACTGTTCGATCACTTCTGCGACCTTACAGCGGAAGGCATTCACCGATTCTTACGAACCTGTGACGCGATCGGGGCCTTGACCAGCCTGTGAGCCGCTGACCTGGACTTCGGCGCCGGCACGGACATGAAGCGGCCTCTCGGGAGGCAACGGCCGAAATGGCGGGCCGGTCGTGGGATAACGGCTTCTGAATACGCTCGCGCCGGCGATCGAGAGGTCGATTCACTGGAGGATGGAATCATGTCGCCAAGGGGAGATACGGAGCACGCTGTGCCCGCGAAAGGAATCGGCCCGGCAGAGAGTCAGCCGTGCCGCCGGATGGGCGTCAGGGCCGCCGCGGCGGCCGCGCACCATCGGCGGACCTTCGGCCCGTGCCGGCGCCACCACGTCCAGGCCCACAGGCCCTGGACGCCGGCCAGCACCGCCACCACCGCCACCGCGTCCACGACGGCCGGCGCCTCGCCGCCGTTGACCAGCGTGCCGATCGCGGGCCCCGCGATGGCGGCGAGCGCGGGGAGCATGAGCGTCGCGACCACGGTCAGGCAGGCCGCCGTGCCCACCACCAGCAGCACCGTGTAGAGGCGCACCGCGACGCGCTCGCGTCGCGGGAAGCCCGCGAGCGGGTTCGCCCCACCCCTTCTCGCCAGGCGGCCGATCAGGAACCGCCCGTACGCCACGCCGTCGCCGTACAGGTTGCGGCACCCGGCGAGGTCCTGGGCGACGAAGTAGAGGTCGGTCCGCATGAACACCAGGAACTGGAAGCTCAGCGCGTCGATCTGGGTCAGGACGACGATGGCGACAATGGTGTGCGGGCCGCCCTTGCCCGGCCAGACGGCGAGCACCGTCAGCCCGGCCGCCATGACGGCCGCGTCCAGCGCCATGCCGGCGAGGTAGGCGCTCATCCGGACGCGCCTGTCCTCGCCCCAGACCCCCGACACGTCGGTCTGCACGACGAGGAACTGCAGGCGCGAGCCGAGGGTGATCCGCCCGGGCACCCCGGCCGCCCGGGCCGTGCCGAGATGGGCGAGCTCGTGCAGCAGCACCAGCCCCCAGGTGATGGCGACCTGGGTGAGCAGCGAGACGGTGCCGAACCGGCTCCAGGCCATGATGCCGGGACTCGGCATGACCTCCGGGCGGACGGCCAGGACCACCAGCCCGCACAGGACCACCAACCCCACCCCGGCGTGGACGGCCGGACTCAGCGTCCACCGGACGTGGCGCGGCTTCAGCCAGGGGAGCGAGGGCCTTCGCCGCCCGGTGTCCGCGACCGGCCGGCCGTCCATGCCCGCCACGAACCCCAGGTCGGTCAGCGCCGCGCAGAAGTCGGCCACGTCGACTCTCGTCCCGGTCTCGGCGGTGACCCGCGCCGCGACCTCGTCCACCGTCCGGCCCTCGGCCAGCAGGTCGATCACCGTCCGGCCGATGTCGGGGAAGGAGGCGAACGTGCCGGTCTCGACCCGCCCGATGATCCAGCCGGAACCGTCGCGACGCGTTCTGAGCCGGTGGAGCCGTACGCGGGAGGCTCCCGTCACCGCGTGCATACGGCGCACCCCGGCTCGCCGTGCGGGAACTCGCCGAAGATCGGCTGCTCCGGGGCGACGAGGTTGGTGCCTTGGATGTAGCAGGCCGTGACCGGCGGGACCTCGGTGATGAGCCGGATGACCCCATGGGCGACCATGTGGCCGCACATCCCGGCCGAGGTGGCGATCACGCCGGGACCGCCGAGGTGGACGGGACGGCCCGCGGCCCCTGGCGGGCCGTGACCGGGGCCCGCGCGCCTGCGGTCCTCGATGCGCTGCATGCACTCGTAGCAGGCTCCGCGGCCGGGGGCGAAGACGCCCGTGGTCACCAGCGGGCCGCTGTAGCCGCCGCCCACCCAGGGGATCCCCGCGGCGAAACAGGCCCGGCCGGCCCACACGCGGATGCCGTCCTCTCCTTTGGGCTCGTCGGCGCACATGGCCAGCACGTCGAACCCCGGCAGCAGGGCCGCGAGATCCTGCTCGCTCCGGACGCGCAGGACGGCGCCCGACACCTCGATGTCGGAGTTCAGCCTGCTCAGCCGCTCGACGGCGGCCTCCACCTTGGGACGGCCGATGTCGGCCTCGGTGAACAGGAGCTGGCGGTTGAGATTGGCCAACTCGACCCGGTCGTCGTCGACCAGGCGCAGCACCCCCGCCCCGGAGGCCGCGAGGGCCTGCGCCGCGCAGGCACCCACGCCGCCGACGCCGATCACCAGGACGCGCGAGCGGCGCAGCCGGAGCTGGGCGTCCCAGCCGTGCTCCCGCGGGGTGAGATCCGCCCAGCGGAAGAACGCCTGACCGCGGCCGTACCGGTCGCGCTCGCGCGGAGTCAGTTCGGGCGCCTCCGCCGTTCCCGCGTCCTCGATGTGGCCGGAACCGAGCAACTGGGCGACGATCGACTCCGCGTCGCGCCGGGTCAGCCCGGGGAAGCCGGCCAGGAGCAGGGCGGTGACATCGGCGCAGGTCCGCGTGCCGTTCATCGCCTCGAGGGCGGTCCACACCCAGCCGTTCGGGTCCTTGATCTCGTGGGCCAGCCCGTAGACGTCGCCGCCGATGCGGACCAGGCCGCCGCCGAGACGGTAGGGCGCGTGCTCGGGCTTCACTCTCGGCAACCGCAACGCGGCCTCCCCGGTGAAGGCGTGGACGCCAAGGGGGGCGCGGAGCCGCGGTCGGGCGCGTGCGAGGCCCGGTCGCGGCTCCGCCGGTAGGGGCCGGTCAGGACCCGGAGGGGTTGCTGAGGCGTTCGGTGGTCTCGAGGCGGTCCAGCCTGCGGATCTCGATCTTCACGGCGTCGGTGGAGCAGGGGTCCTCTGCGGCCTTGTTCTCGTGGTTCTCGTCGAAGTCTCTGATGTCGCTCACGAGTTGCCTCTTCTCGTCGACACGCTCGGCTGACTCGCCGACTTGCTGACTTGCTGACTCTTTGACCTGATCGACGGCCGTCCGACCGCCCCTCAGAATAGATCGCCGGCAATCGGAGCGATAGATCCTTTCTTGTCGAGGTTTCGCAATATGGCGGGCCGGCACGAATTCCGGCCGCATTCCGGTCCCGGCGTAATTCGGAAAACGTCACGGGTTCTGAGAACGCGGGCGCCGCCGGGAAAGTCAGGGCGTTCCGAGCGGGGCGGGCGCCGCCTCCGCGGAAATGCGCTCCGCGCCGGCCGGGGGCAGGTCGCTGTTGAAGCGCGGCATTCCGCGCAGGAAGAGGGTGGCGAGCGGCACGGCGAACGCGGCCAGCGCGCTCAGCCCCAGCAGCGTCGACCGGCCGACCGCCGCGCTCGCCGGGCCGGTCACCATGAGGCCGAGGGGCGTCATCATCGAGGAGACCAGCCAGTCGACGGAGGTCACCCTGGCCAGGCGTTCCGGCGGGATCTCCCGCTGGAGGTTCACCGCCCACTGCACGCCGTAGATCTCCAGCCCCACACCGGCGGCGATGTAGCACGCGTACAGCAGCAGCGGCGACGCCGGCCAGGTCAGCGCGAGCGGCACGGCGCCGTACATGGCGACCCCGCAGATCGCGGCCACCCCGGGCCGGCTCGGTCTCCACCTCATGCTGATCAGCCCGCCCACCAGGCCGCCGACCGACAGCAGGGCGAGGGCGGCTCCGTAGACGGCGTCGCCGCCGAAGGCCTCGCGGGAGACCAGGGGCAGCATGACCTGCGCCGGAGCGATGGCGAGCATGTGCTGGAACGCCATGGCGAGGGTGCCTCCCAGCACCCACGGCCGTCGTGACACCTCCGACAGGCCGTCGGCGATCTCCCGGACGGCCGAGGACCGCCGCGCCGGCGCGACGGCCGGTTCGCGCAGCGGAATCTGGAGGAGCAGGGCGAGCAGGTAGGCCGTCATCACGGCGAGAAACCCGATGCCGGGAGACCAGGCGGTCACGATGTACGCGCCGAGGCCGGGTCCGACGATGGCGCCGAGCCGCCAGGAGACCGCCATCAGCGCCGCCGCCGCCGGGCGCTGCGCGGGGGTGAGCACCGACGACAGGCATGCCTGGTAGGCGGGCCGGTGGAACGCCTCCGCCGCCCCGACGAGGAAGACCAGGGACGCCAGCAGCCACGGGGGGCCGCCGCCGTGCAGGCCCACCGCGACCACGCAGCACTGGAAGGCCAGCGAGGCCATCATGACCGTCCGGCGCGGCAGCCGGTCCGCCCACAGCCCGCCCAGGAGGGAGAACACGATCAGCGCGACCCACCGGCCGGTGAAGATCGCGCCGACGGTCGAGGCGGTGCCCCCGGCGTTGAGGGCCACGATGGTCACCGTGACCGGGAAGATCTGGTCGGCCGCCACCGACATGGTGAAGCTCAGCCACAGCAGACGGAACTCCCGATTTCTCGTCACAGAACCATCTACGGGACGAGCAGGACGATTTACTTTCCCCACACGAGTGCGCATGCCACGAAATCAACCTCGATGAGTCAGAACCCGCAAGGGAGGTTGTTTCGGCTTTCTCCGGCGGCTCGCCTCATTCTCGCGCACCTTTCCGCGTTCCGGCCATGCCAGGCGGCGCCGTCGCCGGGCCTAGGCCACGACCGCGGTACCGGTCGCCGGACACCGATCGCCTCGGTCGCGGGAACCGGCCTCAGACGGCCATCGCGTGGGTCGTCAGACGGCCATCACGCGGCCGTCACCCGGCCATCACCCGGCCTGGCGGCCGGACACGCGTTCGCGCACGCGGCGGTGCACGATGGCCGCGAGCAGGGTCAGCGCGGCGCAGCCCAGGCCGGCGAGCAGCAGGGGAAGCAGCGCGAGCGCCCGGTGGGGGGCGGCCGGCCCGCGCGACAGGGTCAGCGTGCCGGTCGCGGTCCGGCTGACCCGGCCGCTCTGCACGGTGAGCCGGTACTTCCACCGTCCGTCGGGCACGCCGCGACCGAGCGGCACGGTGACCTCCGCCTCCTCGCCGGGGGCCAGGGTCGTGCCCCGGGCGATGGGATACGGACCGGCCTCCTTCAGTCGGCCGGGGCCCTCCAACAGGTACAGCCGGCCCTGCACATCGATGGCACGATGTCCGGTATTGGTCACGGTCGCCACGACCCGGTAGTCGCCGTCCGCCCCGAGGCGGGGGTGCACCTGGCCGATCTCGAAGTCCGTGGCCGGTTCGCCGCCCGGGCCCACGTGCAGGTAGGCGCGGACGCCAACCAGGTTGACCAGGGCGATGTTGGTCCCCGGTCCGGGTTTGGGCGAGGCGACCCTCGCCCAGATCACGGCGTACCGCTCTCCCTCGCTCGCCCAGGCCGGCACGGCGATGGTCGCCCTCACCAGCGCGCCGGCGCCAGGACGCAGGTCGAGCTTGGTCCGGTTCAGGCGGATCCAGGAGGTCAGCTCATTGCCCGCCGGGGGCGACGCGAAGGTGAAGCGATGGTTCCTGATGGCCGCGCCGCCGGCGTGCAGCGTGATGTGCCAGGTCTTCGCCGAGAAGTTGAAGACCTTCAGGGCCCTTGTGAAGGTGGTTCCGGGGTTGACGTGGTCGTCGATGTAGACCCGCGCACGCGGGTCGTCCAGCCGGCTGGCCGGGATCTCGGCCACCCCGATGCCGATCCGCCCGCCCGGGGCGGGTGGATCGGCGGTCGTGGTGCCGGCGTGCGCGGCGATCGGCGCGCAGGCCGCGAAGATGAGCATGAGCAGCGACGCGCGGGCGCGCCGGGACAGCTGATCAGGCAACGAGGTGGCTCACCGTGCCCGTGTAGGTGCCGGCCACGGCCTGGGCGGGGATGTTGACGATCACGGTGGGGTTCCAGGTGGCGGAGTTGCTGCCCGAGCCGGTGGTCTTGCTGAACGCGGTGCGCGGCTGGTCCAGCGTCACCGCCGCCGCGGCGCTCGCCTGGCCGGGGACGAACGTTCCGGTGCCGGTGGTGGCGGTGGCGAGCCCCGACCAATATTGGACGGAGGTGGTGGGGATGGTCTCGGCGGCGGTGCCGCCTCCGGTGGTGAAGGCGGTGGCCGAGACGGTCGCGGTCCAGGTGGCCGTCAACGAGGCCCGCTGGTCGGAGACCGTGATCAGGCCGAGCTGCCCGGTGACCGGGTTGCCCGGGGTGTTGCCGCCGATGGGGACCGGGCCGTCCGGCACCGTGATGGTCAGCGAGTCCGGCGCCGTCACCGTGAACGTCACGGTGGTCGGACAGGTGGTCGAGGCGGCGCAGGTGCCGGCCACCGCCGGAGTGGCGGAGGGCGCCACCATCAGGGCGGCCCCGATGGCGACGGCAGCGGCCGGCATGGCACTACGACGGAATGTTCCAGGCAACTCGCCGTCGTCACACCCTGACCCGGTGGTCCCGGCGGCCGCCGCCCCCGTCGCTGCGGCCGCCGGCCGTTCCGTCTTCTCTCGGCCTGCCGTCCTGTGGTCCTGCCGTCCTGCCGTCCTGCCGTCCTGCCGTACGAGAGTTGTCCACAGTTTCCACAGACTCGTACACAGGTTCGAATATGATCTCCAGGGAGTGGGGGCTTACTCGTCGGCCAGGACGGCCTGGGCCTGATCCTCGCCCCCGACGAGGCCGCGCAGCCGGTCGTTGGCGTCCTCGATCGCGCTCAGCACGATCTCGCGCTGCTCGCCGCTCGCCTCCCCCAGCGTCTGCTCGGCCAGCTCCGTCCACACGCGTTCGATGGCGGGCACCAGCTCGTGGCCGGCCTCGGTGACCACGATGCGCACCTGGCGGCGATCGGTGGGTACCGGCTCACGACGGAACCACCCGCCCGACTCCAGGCGGGCCAGGCTGCGAGTGGCGGTCGGCGGCTCGATGCCGAGCCGTGCCGCCAGTTCGGAGATCGTCATGCCGTCACGTTCCTGGACCAGCAGCCACAGCAGCACGTCCTGCCCCGGGTGCAGCCCGAGCGCCGCCAGCTTGCGCGCCTTCGCGGCGCGGTAGAGCTTGCTCATCTTGTTCAGCGCCCGGTTGACGCGCATGACCTCACTGCTATCCATGCCCCCATCCTATCGATGTATAGTCGGCTAATAGATAGCCGACTATCTATTAGGGAGCAGCCATGGATCTCGGGCTCAACGGTCGCGTCGTGCTGGTCACCGGGGCGTCCGGCGCAATCGGCGCCGCGATCGCCGCGACGTACGCGCAGGAGGGCGCTCTGGTCGCCGCGGGCTGGCACGGCAACGAGGAGAACGCGCGCGCCGTGGTCGAGTCGATCACCCAGGCGGGCGGGAAGGCGATCGCGGTGCGCATCGACCAGCGCGACCGCGACTCCGCCCGGGCGGTGACCGACCAGGTCGAACGCGAACTCGGCGACATCGCGATCCTGGTGGCGAACGCCGTCGCCTGGCCGCCGATGGCGCCCGACACCTGGGACATCCTCAGCGAGGGCCTGATCGCGAACGTGACCGGGACGATGGCCCTGGTCGACGCCGTCCTTCCCCGCATGCGTGATACCGGGTGGGGACGGCTGGTGCTGATCTCCTCCGACGTGGTCGAGCAGCCGATGCCGGCGGCCGTGACCTATCCCGCGGTCAAGGGGGCGATCGAGACGGCCGCGAAGGTGCTCGCCGCCCGCGAGGCACGGCACGGCGTCCTCACCAACGTCGTCCGGCCCGGCTTCACCCTGACCGACCGGGCGCTGAACTGGCCCGGCATGGGACGGCAGGCCGTCGACGCCGAGGGGGCGAGAACACCAACAGGACGCATCTGCACCCCCGAGGACGTCGCCAGCGCCGTCGCCTACCTGGGCTCAGCCGCCAACGGCCACATCAACGGCGAAACCCTCTCCATAGCCGGCGGCCGACAACTGACCCGCTGACCCCACACCTCGAGCAGTAGTCAATACCTGTGGATCGGTTTGGGTGTCGCCGAGTCAGTGAAGTCGTCCGGTCTGGTGTAGGTGATCGAAGATGATCTGGTCGACCGGGGACACGCGGCCGCGGTCGGCGTAGCTCAGCCAGGTGATTTCTTCGATCTCGCTGCTGGGCGTCGGAATCCCGTGATGGTCGGCGGTGTAGCAGGTCATCTGGACGGTGATGCCCTCGGCGTGGCCGTGTGCTTGGGCGTGGTAGGTGCCCACGTGGGTGGCGGTGGCGGGGATGATGGCGATGGAGAGTTCCTCGTCGATCTCGCGAATGAGGGTGTCGAGGTCGGTTTCGCCGGGTTCGCGTTTGCCGCCGGGGACGTAGTAGGCGTTCTTGCCTCGTGACCGGGTGCTGAGGATCTTGCCGTTGTCCAGGTGGATCCAGGCGATCTTGTCGATGGTGTTGTTCACCGTGTGCTCCTGTGGTCGGGGGCAGAGGGGTGGGTCAGGCGGCCAGGTCGTCGGGGCGTTCGAGGAGTTTCCCATTGGTGAAGACCGCTCCGGCGCGGGCGAGGGCGTCCAGGTGGGGTGCGTTGACCGCGCGCCGGCGGGCTTGGGCGGATTCGATCAGCTTGCGGGCCATGGCCAGCCCGGCAGCGCGGGAACCCGGCCCTTTGGTGACCTTGATCCGATGCCGGACCGTGGCGAAGGTCGATTCGACAACCCACCACGCGCGGCCCCCCGCCCCCAACACCTCCACCGGCCGCAACTCCGCCACCCCGGACGCCTTCACCCCGCACAGCTCCACACCAACACCCCCACCCAGCACACCTCCACACCCAGCGCAGCTCCACACCCAACACCCCCACCCAGCGCAGCTCTCACCCCGGTATGTGCTGGATGTAATCGGCGCCGGGTCGGCGAGTCGCAGTACGGCGATGCCGGCGCCGACTACGGCGCCCGACCCCGGCGAACGTTCCTGGACAGCACACCAGCCATTCCCTGGCGCCCTCGGCACCCCGGCCGACCGGGCGAATGCCGGCACCACAGTCACCGTGTTTGAATCGCGCCATGGACCTCGATCGCGCGCAGGCGTTCGCCGACGCCTGGGTGGCCGACTGGAACTCCCACGACCTCGACCGCATCATGACGCGCTACGCCGACGACGTGGTGTTCCGCTCCCCCTTGGCGGCCCGGCTCGTCGAGGGTTCGCACGGCGTCATCCGCGGCAGCGCGGCGCTGCGGGCGTACTGGGCGGAGGGCTTGCGGCGCAACCCCGGGCTGCACTTCGACCTGCTCGGGGTCTACGCCGGCGTCGACTGCGTCGTCATCAACTTCCGCCACCAGGACGGGCGACGGTCCTGCGAAGTCCTCGTCCTGGACGGCGACCTCGTCGTCTCAGGATGGGGCACACACGCCCCGCCCCCGACCTGAGCACCCCGCCACACGGACTCCGGACCGCGGCCTTCCCCCGACACCGACACCGGCACCGGCACCGGCACCGGCACCGGCACCGGCACGACCGTGACCATCCAGTTCGGCCCCCCGGGATCCGTACCGGCACCGTCCCCGGCCGGGCCCCGCGCCCTCGGCATGACCGTGACCATGCGGCTCCCCCCTGGGGGTTCGGGTCGCGCCGATGCATCGTCCCACCCAGTGGCCGGCGCCCCCTGCCCCGGCCCGCCCGGCCCAGCGGCCGGTCGTTTCCTCGCCGAGGAGGGGGGTACGGGCCGCGTATGGCTCTGGGCATCCTGGCCGGCGCGGCCGCCGGCGCCGCCGGAACGACAGCGCTGAACGCCGCCACCTACCTCGACATGTCGGTGCGCGGCCGACCGACGAGCGACGCACCGGACAAGCTCGTGGAGACGGTTGCCGAGCACACCACACTCGCCGTCCCCGGTGAGGGGGAGACCCGGGACAACCGGGTCAGCGGACTGGGCGCCCTGTCAGGCATCGTGACGGGGGTCGGCGTCGGCGCGGCGTTCGGCCTGCTGCGCCACCTCGGCGTACGGACGCACCCGTCGTTCACCGCGGTCCTGATGGGGGTGTCGGCCATGGCGGCGACGGACGTGTCCCTGGCCGCTCTGCGCGTGTCCGACCCGCGCACCTGGAAGAGCACCGACTGGCTCAGCGACCTGCTCCCCCACCTCGCTTACGGCGCCGTGGCCGCGGCCACCCTCCACCACCTGGACCGCGACCGGCGCACCTGAGACCGATCACCGATCAACATTAGAGGCGCGACCCGCCCGGCTCCCGTGCCGCCGACCGCTCACCACCACCGGCCGCGCCGGACTGCCCCGCTCCCCGTGACACCGGGCCCGCACCGCCACCGGCCACACGATCCACCCGGCTCCCTGTGCCGCCGGGCCCGCACCGCCACACGGTCCACCCGGCTCCCCATGCCGACGGGCCCGCACCGCCACCGGCCGGCTGAGCCCGACCGCCATTGGGAATCCGAAGCGGGCCGCCACGGTGTCCCGGCGTCGGACAGGACTTCTTACGGTGTGCGAACAGCTTAGGATCGCCGACGCCGCAGCAGGCGGGCTTCGGCCTACGCTCGGCCGGGTGAGGGTACTCGTGACCGGTTCGGCCGGGTTCATCGGAAGTCATGTCGTCGAGGCGCTGGCGGAGTCCGGGCACGACGTGGCGGGTCTCGACCTGCGGAGCGGGCAGGACGTGCGCGACGACGCCGTCCTCGACCGCCTGCTCCCCGGGGTGGAGGCGGTGGTCCACCAGGCGGCCAAGGTCGGGCTCGGCGTGGACGTCGCCGACCTGCCCGACTACACCTCGGTCAACGCCTACGGCACCGCCGTCCTGCTGGCGGCCATGGCCAGGCATGACGTGCGCCGCCTGGTGCTGGCCTCCTCGATGGTCGTCTACGGAGAGGGCGCCTACGACTGCCCGCGGCACGGGCGGGTGCGACCGGGCCCGCGCCTCGCCGGCGACCTGGCCCGAGGGCTGTTCGAACCGCGCTGCCCTGGGTGCGACTCCCCGGTGACCTCCGCGACGATCAGCGAGGACGCCCCGCTCGACCCGCGCAACGCCTACGCCACCACCAAGCTCGCCCAGGAGCACCTGGCAGCCAACTGGGCCCGCGAGACCGGCGGCACGGCGGTCGCCCTGCGCTACCACAACGTGTACGGGCCGCGGATGCCCAGGGACACCCCCTACTCCGGCGTCGCGGCGATCTTCCGCTCCGCCCTCGAGGCTGGACGCGCGCCGAAGGTGTTCGAGGACGGCCGGCAACGGCGCGACTTCGTGCATGTCCGGGACGTCGCCCGGGCGAACCTCGCCGCCCTGGCCGGTGGCACGCCGGGATCGGTGACGACGTACAACGTCGCCAGCGGCGAGCCCCACACAATCGGCGAGATGGCCACCGCGCTCGCCGCCGCTCGGGGCGGCCCCGAGCCGGTCGTCACCGGCGACCACCGACTCGGCGACGTCCGGCACATCGTGGCCTCCCCCGACCGAGCCGCCGAGAAGCTCGGCTTCCAGGCCGCCATACCCTTCACCGAGGGCATGAAGGAATTCGCCAACGCCCCCCTCGCCTGATCAGTCACTACCCCCAACCTGGTCATGACGCCGCCCGCCGGGTAACCGCGCGCCGGTCCCGACGAGCGTGCATCCATGTGACTCATGCAGGCAGCTGCGATCTACTGCCGGATCGGCCAGGACCGTGCGAGAGATCTCCTACCGGAGCCTGCTGAGCCAGGCGGTCGAGTGATCACAGGTGCCAGCCGAGCAAGTTCCAGTGCCGGCAGAACCAGAGGAGGGCGAGCAGTCCCGCCAGCACGACCACCTGGTGGCCGCGGGCCAGGACGCCCGCGCGCCGCCAGGACCTCACGGTGGCGGCGATCGCGGCGGCGGTGAGTGCGAGGACCAGCAGCGGCAGCACCAGGAGGACCTGGACGTTGGTCGGCACGCCGTACAGGATGCTCGTGTCGCCGGTCAGGACCAGCGTGAACAGCACCACGAACACCAGTCCGACCGCGGCGGCGAGCCCGGTCAGGACACGCCCGGCGCGCCAGACACGCGGAACGGGACACTTCTTGACCCGGCGGACCACAGCGGCCACCGGCAGGCCGAGCACGGCGGTCAGGGCGGTGACGGCGAACAGCAGGACGATGACGACATTGACCGGCGGGGTATCCCACCAGGGGACGCGTTGGTAGGCGGGGCCGTCCGTGGCCACGTACGCGACACCGCTCCCCCCGGTCACCAGCGCCAGCCGCTGAGTGCCGCCGTTCTGCTGATACAGCCCGGGTCCCAGCGGGCTCCACGTCGAGCCCCTGAAGCTGAGCTTCCCGCCCTCCACCCGCAGCGAGGTGGAATCGGTCAGGGCGACCACCTTCTCGATGCTGGACTCGGCGGACCGAGTGAGCTTGTAGAAGCCTTCAACAGGCATGACGGAAGCACCGCCGTCGGGCACGGCGCGCTTTCCGGGCAGGAAGCGGTCGAAGAAGGCAGGAATGATCTTGGTGAAGGCGTCGGCCCCGCCCAGACCGTTCGTGGACACGAACAGGCCGAGGTCGGCGTCGGGCACCAGCAGCAACGCGCTCTGGAAGCCCTCCCAGCCGCCGTCGTGCATGATCACGCGATGCCCGTTGAACGTCTGCTCCTTGAACCCGTGGGCGTACCCGTCGATGCGCGGATCGGCCGCGAACGTCCGCCGATGCATGAGCCGGGCCGTCGGCCCGTCGAGGATGCGCTGGTCGCCGAAGCGTCCGTCCCGCAGGTGGGCGATCATGAAGTGGGCCATGTCGTTAGCGGTGGCACTGATCGACCCGTCGGGGGCGAGGTTGTCGAAGACGAACGGCTTGCGCCGATACGCCCCGCCCTCGTAGTCGTAGCTGCGCGCCAGATCAGTGGCCAAGGGGGCGGGGACGGGCTCGGCGGCCGTGCTGTGCCGCATCGCGAGCGGGTCGAGGATGTGGTCGCGCACGTACTGGTCATACGGCTGCCCGCTCACCCGCGACACGATGTATCCGGCCAGCGCCGCCCCATAGTTCGAGTACGCCGACACCTCGCCGGGCGGGCGCACCCGCGCGGGCATGTTGCCGGCGAGATAGTTCCCCAAGGGCGGCACGTCGTCCTCGCTCCGCGCCCCCACGCCGATCGTGCGGTCCTCGAACCCGGCCGTGTGGTCCATCAGGTCCTGCAGCGTGATCGGCCGGGGGTAGGTCGCGGGGATACGGAACGCGGTGAGGTAGCGGTTCACGTCCGACTTCAGGTCCAGCTTGCCCTGTTCAACCTGCTGCATCACCGCGGTCCAGGTGAACAGCTTGGTGATCGAGGCGATCCGGACCATTGAGGTGCCCGGGTCAAAGGGCCTGCGGTTCTCGACGTCGGCCAGTCCGTACCCCTTGCTGAAGAGCATCTTCCCACCGCCCACCACCGAGACGACCGCGCCCGGCACGTGGCCGGCCGTCAGCCCGTCCGTCATCGCGGCGTCGAAGAAATCTGCCAGAGCACGTTCCTCCGGAATGTCGATGGCTGCCACGGCGGGACGCGGCACGAGGAACACCAGCGCCGCGCACACCGCGACGAGCAGCGAACGGAAGACATACACGGGACGGCTCCTGACCTTGTCGAGGCCATCCACGATGCGGCCGGCGAGAGTGCGGCCGCATCGCCATCGCGGCCACAGGCGCCTCCGACGAAAGTCGGAGACCGCCCGGCGTCCGGCACCGACCCCGGTCTGAGGTGGCGCGCCGCCGCCCTGGCTACGCTGGACCGATGCTGTCGTACCGCGCGGCGCTGCGGCGGATGGCCGCGCTCGAGCCATACGCGATCAGCGCGGCCTCCGTGGCGCTCTGCCTGTTCCTCACCGTCCTGGCGGTCAAGACGCCGTGGGCGCCGCTGCCGCGACCCGTCATCGCCGCCGCCGGGCTGGCAGGCACGGGTGCGGTCTGGTTCCGGGGCCGGTGGCCGGTCGCGGTGGCCGTCGTCGGAGCGGGCGCGTACGTGCTGTCGGGCAATCCGGGGCCGCTGCTGATCAGCCTGTTCTCCGGCGCGGGCACGCGTTTCCTGGCGCTGGCGGCGATCGGCATGGCGGGGTTCCTCACCCAGCAGTGGGTGGACGGCGGCCGGTTGGGCACGGACGCGCTGATCTCAGCGGTGACCGCCACCGGGGCCACGCTGGCGGCCGGGGCTTACGTCACCACCCGCCGCGAGCTGACCCGATCGCTGCGCGAGCGCGCCGAACGCGCCGAGACCGAGCAGCGTCTGCGTGACGAGCAGGCGAGGTCCGCTGAGCGCGGCCGGATCGCCCGGGAGATGCACGACGTGCTCGCGCACAAGATGACGCTCATCTCGCTGCACGCCGGCGGCCTGGAGGTGAACGCGAGCGCAGGGCCGGAGCGCGTCGAGCGGGAGGCGGCGCTGATCAGGCTCAGCGCGCGGGAGGCGCTCGAAGAGCTGCGCAAGATTCTTGGCGTGCTGCACGCCGGGCCCGACGATGACGACGACGGCTTCCCCGACCTGCGGCGGCTGGTGGACTCCTGGGTATCGGCCGGCGGGACCGTCACCCTGCACGGCGATATCGGCACGTGGCCACCGGAAACGGCCAGGGCCGCGCATCGCCTCGTCCAGGAGGGCCTGACCAATGCGCACAAGCACGCCCACGGGGCCCCGGTCACGGTCACGGCGACCGGGAGCAGGGAAGCCGGCGTCACGATCGCGGTCGCCAACGGACGATCGCCCCAGCCGAGTCCGGAGACCGGCGCCGGGGTCGGTCTGGTGGGCCTGGCGGAGCGGTTCGGGCTGATCGGCGGAACGGTGCGCGGCGGGCCGGACGATGCGGGAGGCTGGCGTCTTGAGGGCCGACTGCCGTGGCACGCCGCAGACGCATCCCCAAGGGAATCACATGATCAGGACACTGCTGGTTGACGACGAGTCGCTGATCCGCGCGGGGCTGCGGTTCATCATCGAGTCCGCACCCGACGTGGAGGTCGTGGGCGAGGCCGAGGACGGCAACCAGGCCGTCGACGCGGTCCGCCGCCTGAGGCCCGACGTCGTCCTGATGGACGTCAGGATGCCCCGGTACGACGGCCTGGCCGCCACCGGTGCCATCCGCCGGCTCGCCCGGGCACCCGCGGTGATCATCCTTACCACGTTCGACAGCGACGAGCACATCCTCACCGCCCTGGAGGCGGGAGCCTGCGGGTTCCTACTCAAGGACACCTCGCCGCACGACCTGATCCGGGCGATCCGTCTCGCGCACGGCGGCGACTCGATGCTGTCCCCGCGGGTCACTCGGCGGCTGATCCACCGGCTCACCACCGACCAGCCGATTCGGCGCCGCCGTGACGCGCTCGCCCGGCTGGAGGCCCTGACCGGTCGCGAGCGCGAGGTACTCACCGAGATCGGGCTCGGCCACTCCAACACCGAGATCGCAACCCGCCTGAACATGAGCGAGGCCACGGTCAAGAGCCACATCTCCCACCTGTTCGACAAGCTCGCCGTCACGAACCGCGTACAGGTGGCCATCGCCGCCTACCGCGCCGGCCTGGTCGACTGATTTTCGGCCCAGCCCTCGCGACAACAGGGTCGGGGGACGCAGGACAGTCATCGGCGGTGAGATGGATCATGGTGAGCATGGTCACCGCGACGTGGAGAAAGATCAAAGATGGTGTCGTCGCGCCGGACTGTCCCGCCATGTACGGGCCGAAGAGCTGACTCCACACGGGTTGCGCACGCACCGCTCTGACCTGCCCGAACGGCCCGTACCGCCAATGACTGTCCCGTTGTTCCTCGCCACCGTGGACCGCGGGTAGGCGGACTTGGCATTCTCGTGAGCGATCTCCGAGGCCCCGCGAGACCGGTATGTCACCCGCGGCCAGCCGCCGTCATCCCTCCGACTCCGCAGCGGAAACCGCCCCACCCCCCGGCAACTCGGTCAGCTTCGCGCCGGTCAGCTTCGCGTAGGACAGGTCCGCGCCGGTTAGTTTCGCGTGGGACAGGTCCGCGTCGGTCAGGTCCGCGCCGGCAAGGTACGCGCTGGTGAGGTCCGCCTCGTTGAGATACGCGCCGGTGAGCTTCGCGCCCATGAGGTTCGCCCTGGTGAGGTCCGCGCTGCTGAGGTTCGCGTTGGCGAGATCGGCGTTGGTTAGGCGCGCGTGGGTGAGGTTCGCGCCGCCGAGGTTTGCGCGAGTTAGGTTCGCGTTGGTGAGGTGCGCGCGGCCGAGGTTCGCGAGGAGGAGGTTCGCGCGGGTGAGGTGCGTGCCGGTCAGGTCCGCGCGGGTGAGGTTCGCGCTGGTGAGGTCCGCCTCGTTGAGATACGCGCCGGTGAGCTTAATTCGCCTCATCGGTAGGTCATGGGTGAGGGTTCGTCGACCGATGACGGTGAGCGCAGCCTGCACGTCTGTGCGCAGTTTCGCGGGCGGCGGCTCGCCGGCGCCTTCCGGACCGTCTGGGGCGGGGAGTGGGGAGTTCTCGCGGATGAACGCAGCCAGTACCTCGATGACGGTGGGGTGGTCGCGGGCGGAGTCGCGGGCGATCCGCTCCAGGGCGTAGATGCCGCCCAGCCGGATGTCGAGCTTGTCGGAGCCGAGTTGTTCGATCGCCTTGGTGTACCGGTCGGTGATGTGCCCCTGGCGGGCGGTGTCGGCGTTGCGGGCGGTGTAGTACACCGCCACCAGCGCGATCAGCCCGGTGGCGATGGTCAGCGCCCGCCCGCGGATCGCATCCAGGGCTGCGGCCAGGTCCTTGCCGGCGAGCCCGGTTACGCCGTCGAAGTGCGCCAGCACCCACGCCGCCCCCGGGCCCAGCACCCACACCAGGCCACCCAACAAAACGACGCCCGCCGCCACCAGAACGATCCGGGGCAACCCTCGCCAACGTCTCATCCCTCAACGCTGCCGCCAGCCCCGCCGCCAGCAACCGGCCTAAGCCACAGTGATAGCTGATCGTGACCGGCAGGTGACGGCGCCGGAGGCGCTACTGATGAGAAACGCGCCCGGATTTCCCTGGGCGATCTTTGGCGGCCCTTTGTGCCCGACTCACTCCGCTGCGGCCGCCGCCTCCGGAGGGGCCCCGCCCGCACCAGACCACCCTGGATCCGGCTTCGGCACCGCGATGGGCACCGCAGGCAACAGCAGACCCGCCGGCGCCGCATCCGGCAACCCGACCGGCGCAACCTCCCACCGGGCAGGACTGCTCAGGTCGACCGTGCCGCCGGAGAACCCCGCGCCGCCGAAGTCCACCGTGCCGCCGGAGAACCCCGCGCGGCGGAAGTGGACCTCGCCGCCGGAGAACCCCGCGCGGTTGAAGTTGACCGTGCCGCCAGAGAACTCCGCGCCGCGGAAGTGGACCGTGCCGCCGGAGAACCCCGCGCGGTTGAAGTCGACCGTGCCGCCAGAGAACCCCGCGCCGCCGAAGTCCACCGTGCCGCCAGAGAACCCCGCGCCGCCGAAGTCCACCGTGCCGCCGGAGAACCACGCGCCGCCGAAGTCCACCGTGCCGCCGGAGAACCACGCGCGGTTGAAGTCGACCGTGCCGCCAGAGAACCCCGCGCCGCGGAAGTGGACCGTGGCGCCGGAGAACCACGCGCGGTCGAAGTCGACCGTGGTGCCGGAGAAATCCGCGCCGTCGGCCGCCGATGGTTCGCCTCGGCACGTCGCACCTTGCCCGTGTGGGCCCGGTGCTGGCCATTGGTGTACGAGGCGTGCGCGAAGGCCGGCCATCGTCCGTCGTGGCCGAGCACGATGGGGTCGGCCAGCAGCGTGTGCAGCGCGTACAGCTCCCACTTCGGCAGTCCTTCCGCGCGGGCGTCGTCGAGCACGGCCTGGCGGATGTCCTCGTGGGGGAGTCCGGCGCGTTGGGCACGGCGGACTAGGCGGATCGCCGCCGAGCACACGCGACGCCAGTCCCCGCCGTGGTACCAGCAGCCAACAGCTTCATGCCGCTGACCCACTCCGCGCTCGACGTGCTGAGAACGAGGGCTGGTTCGAGCTGCACCCCTACCACCGCGTGGCCAGCGAGCACGTCCTGAACTTCCCCGAGGGCGCCGTGCGCGCGGCCGGGTCGGGTGACGTGCCGCTGTCGGAGGGCGCGCAGTTCGGTGACTTCGCTGGCAACCAGGACGTCATGACCCGCGCCATGGGCGACGTGCTCGCCTGCGGCGCCGATCCGCTCACCCGGTTCGCCGAGGCGACGGTCGAGGCGCAGAAGCTGCTGGACGACCACCACGCCGACCGCCTGGACGGCGGGCCGATCAAGCCCACCAGCCTGCGCGTCGAGCACTTCGCCGAGGCCGCCGCCGGCCGCGACTACTCCGCCGCCGACCTGGAGAAGATCGTCAAACTTGGCCGCTGACCGGCTCGCCGCCGGCCACCCCTCGGGGCCCCGACGCCGTCCCATCAGGCGCGGGGCCCCTGACCGCTGTCGCGGTCGACACAATGAGGACTCGTCAGCAGGTGACGACCTTGTCGTACGAGGCGAACGGCTGGTTGAAGGCGTTCACGTCCTTCGAGCTCCCGGCGCCGACCGTGAAGCACCCGGAGTCCCGGGCGTTCTTCCAGACGACCTTCAGGCGCTGGCTCGTCGAGCAGTTGTTGTGCATCGTGATGCTGTTGAAGCTGTGCACCTCGACCGACACGCATGACGGCTTCGTGCCGGCGGACGCCGGTGACACCACCCCGACGATCGCGGCTCCGGAGAAGGCCACGAGCATCGCGGCCCGGGTGACGTTCTTTCTCATTGTTTTCCCTCCGATTTTCTGGATTAGACCGGGTGCGCTCCGCACCGAGATCCGGGCGGCAGTGCCTCACACGCTCGACCGTGCTCTCGCCTCGATCGCTCGCGTGTGATCCCCTCCATGAGACTCACAGACGTCCGCGCGGGTGTCGTTGCACCCGAGCGCCAACGCGTTGACTACGCGTGCCAATCGAGAATTCGATCCAGATCGTGCCGGCTCCGGTACTCCTGGGGAGTGACTCCGTAGGCGGCGCTGAAGGCGCGGGTGAAGTGCGCGGGGGCGGGGAAGCCCCATCGGGTCGCGACGGCGTGGATCGGCCGGTCGCCGAGGGCGGGGTCGGAGAGGTCGCGCCGGCAGTGCTCCAGCCGCTGGGCGCGGATCCATTCGGCGACCGTGGCGTCCTCGGTCTGGAAGAGCCGGTGCAGGGTGCGGACGGAGATGCCGTGGGCGGCGGCGATCGTGGCCGGGGACAGGTCCGGGTCGGTCAGGTGCCGCTGGATGAACTCATGAACCCGCAGCAGGAGGACCCGTTGGCGGGTGGTCGGCTGCAGAGCCGCGTCGGCGTCGAGACGGTGGGCGAGCAGCGCGGTGAGCAGGTCGGTCAGGACGCCCCCGAGGCGGGAGCGGTCCGCCGGCCCGTACTGGTCGGCGCCGTCGACCAGACGGGTGAGGAATTCCGGGATCAGAGCACCGATCCCCTCGCGGCCTGACAGCGGCGTGGCGGTCAGCCGTTCCACTTTGCGCGCGGGCAGCGGCAGCAGCTGGGCTGGAAACACCACCATCACGCCGTGGGTGGCATTCCTCCCGAACCCAGTCTGTATCTGATGGGGACGTGAGGTGTGGTAGAGCACCAGATCCGACGGGTGCGACAGAGCGCATCTGCGGTCCTGCGTGATCGAGGTCTCCCCGCGTAGGTTGACCGCGACCTGGAACATCTCCGGATCGGACTGGCGGATCATGCGAGACGTCCGGTACGCCCCACAGGGAGAGGCCTCCACCGCGGAGACATGGACGGCGCCCAGATCCATCGAGTCGATGCTTCCCCTGAACCCCGCCGGATCGTCACAGGCGATTCTCATGGGTGCGACCACCTGCCGGAACAGGTGGTCGCGCCAGAAGTCGAACCGCTCCTCCACCGGCAGATCGTCCGTATGGATCACTGTTCTCAACGGTCACCCCCCGCTGCGAATCGGTTGAACCCCGTCTGAAGTTCTGAAATCTGTACAGGCCCTAGCCGAGTTCCTTGTCGACGCTGCGCACACCCGGCAGGCCGCCGACCACGCGCTTGACGCGTTCGGCGGCGTCGGGGGCGTCGAGGACCAGGTGGAAGGACTCCGGGACGTACCGGTCGCGCTTGGCGACGTCCTCCGACGAGCCGGACGTCACCCACAAGGCGTCCTTGACGGCGTGTGCGTGTTCCTCTAGGTAGATGTCGCCGACCCCCTCCATGGTTCGGAGGGCTTGGAAAACGGCGGCCTTTTCCTCCGCGATCGCGGCGCCCCGCTCGGCGCATCGGGAGCCCTCGTCCACCGGCCTCTGCCCGCAGAGCCGGACCGCCACGTCGGTCCTGCCGGCCCAGAAGCTCGTCCCGCGCACGTGGACGTCCGAGACCCCGGGCACCGCCTCCGCCTTCTGCCGGAAGTCCCCCACCGTGGTCAGGGTCACCTCGAGCGACTCCGGCATATCGGATTCCCGGACCGTGTCGCGGAGGGTGACGCTGAGAGTCTTGTTCCCCCTTGAAGTCCAGGAGCGCCTGCGCCTGGGACTTGAACCGTACGGCGGACACCTCGGGCAGGCTCCGCAGCGCGCGTTCGATCTCCGCGTGCCGCGCCCCCGATTCCGCCGCACCCCCACGGCAGTCGTCCAGCAGGCCGGTCCGGCACAGGAAGACCGACGCCTCCCCCGACCTCGGCCACGGGGCGTCCGGCGGCGGCAACGGCCCGGCCGGCGGGCGGCGCAGCGCCCACACCCCCGCTCCGGCCAAGGCCAGGAGAACGACCACGGTCCACGGCCGCCACCGCACACCGGGTTGCTCAAGGATCTCTTCAGCGGACACGCGCACGACTGTGGCGCGGCGCGCGCCCCAAGGTCAACTTCGGACGCCACCCCCGCTGTGACGGTCACCAGATGGTAATGACCAGCGAGCCCTATCCTGCTCATCACCGGCGAGGTCATGGCGAACGCGGTGAAGCACTCTCGGGCCGGGGGTCTGTCCAGCCAACGGTGTAACTCGGTTGTTGGTTATCGGGTGGTCGGGGTGAGGCGGTCTTCGAAGGTGATGGCGAAGGCGTTGAGGGCGG
>NZ_JBEXGT010000054.1:0-53978 GCF_040607475.1 Sphaerisporangium sp. NPDC005288
ATGGGGACGCCGCGGGCTTTGAAGTCCTTGACCATGTTGTAGACGCCGCGGGTCTTGTTGGCGTTGGCGTCGTCGATGTTGTAGTCGTTGTAGCACAGCTTGGCGCTGGGGTCGGCGGCGCGTGCGGCGCGGAAGGCCTCCTCGATGAACCCGTTGCCGAGTTTCTGGGTCCAGACCGAGCTGCGTAGTGCGCCGACCGAGCCGCCGTCGGCGAAGGCTTCGTTGACCACGTCCCAGTAGGTGATCTGGCCCTTGTAGTGGCCCATCACGCCGTTGATGTGGTTGACCATCGCCGTGCGAAGGTCACTGGCGGAAAGGCCGGAAACCCAACCGGGCAGCTGGGCGTGCCACACCAGTGTGTGGCCGCGGATCTTCATGCCCTTGCTCTGGGCGTGGCTGACGATCTGGTCGGCGCCGGTGAAGCGGAAGGAGTTGCGCGAGGGCTCGGTGGCGTCCCACTTCATCTCGTTTTCGGGGGTGACCCCGCTGAACTCCCGATCCCAGGTCGCCACATAGGTGGAGTCGCCCAGATGACTGGCCGAGATGGCCGCGCCGAAGTACCGGCCGCTCTGCGCCGCCGCCGCGCCCAGCGTGCTGGCCGCCGCGCCCGCCGGAGTGCTCGCCGCCAACGCCGAGACCACCCCGAGCACACCGACCACACCGGCCATCGCCAATCGGCGAGTACCGCTCGTTGTGCGCCGTGGTTTCCATGCGCCCTGGGATTGAGCTGGGGAAATACCGTTCTCGCCCATATCTGAGCCTCCACTGCCGAGTTGGTTGAGGGGACGCGAGACCGGGCCGGGCACGGGCGGCGGATCGTCGCCGGACCGTGGCACACCGGCGTCACAGACGTCGCGTCACCAATTGGCGGCCCTGTCACCACCACCGACCCCGACAGGGGGAAGCCGCCTTGCGGACTCAGTGTGGAAACCTCTCTGTAACATGTCAAGACCATCGACGAATCGGTTCGATCCGGTTCGAGGGCGGCGAGGCTTCCGTGGCGACCTGACGCGGATCGGTGCCCACGTCACCAGGAAGAGTGCCGTGGCCATGCCGCACCGCCACCCGATGAAAGTTCCATCGTGCCGGGCTCCGGACGCGTGCGATCGCATGCCGGTGGCGGCGGAAAACCGGTCGTCGCCGGCGAACGCGCGGCGAGCGGCGAGTCCTGGGCTCTTGACGAAAGCGCACTTGATCGTATTGGCTCCGCTGCACCACCACCGCCACATACGCCAGGCGAAGAGGAGGAATGCCAGTACAGGATGTTAGCGCTAACACCCGTCACCTGAAGGTGACGCGCTTCCGGCGAGCCTTCGCCGTGGCACCTCCCACCCGGAGGAACCACGGCGAGGCGACGGACGATCCGCGCCGGGGGCCGTGAAGGGCATGCCCGGCAGGCGCGGAGGAGGGACACCGGCGGGGTGTTCCCGAAGGACGCGTTTCTGCTCGCCTATGGAGCGGGCGAGGGCTCGGGTGTGTACCCGAGTTCCTGGGAGATCAGTGCCGAGGTCTCCAGTAGGAGCGGAAGCTTCTCCTTCAGCTGGTCCAGGTTCGCGATCACCTCGATGGCGGTAAGGGAGACCGCCGCGATGACCTGCCCACGCGAATCCCTGATCGGTGCGGCGACGCACATGACGTAGGCGTCGTGCTCGCCGTCGTCGATGGCCCAGCCGCGCTCGGCGACGCGGGCGAGTTCGGCGTCGAGGGCTTCGCGGTCGGCGAAGGTCGTGCCGGTGTACCGCTCGAAGGTGACGTGAGAGAGCAGGCGGTCGCGTTCCGCCTGGGAGAGGTGGGCGAGGATCACCTTGCCCACGGCGCTCGCGTAGATCGAGACGGCCCGGCCGACCCGTGACGGCAGCTTCACCGCGTCGAACGCGGGGCTGTCCACCTTGTCGACGTAGACGATCTCGTCGCCGGTCAACTGCGCCAGGTGCACGGTATGACCCGTCCGCCGCTGAAGCACGCGCAGGTGCGCGGAGGCGAACTGACGGAGGTCCATCGAGCCGAGCGCGAGTTCCGACAGCTCGATGAGCCCGCTGCCGAACACGTACGTCCCCGCCCCCGTCTTACGCACGAACCGCGCGGCCTCCAGCGTCTGGAGGATCCGCAGGGCCGTGGATTTGTGGACGCCGAGCACGTCCGAGGCCTCCGACAGTGTCAGCGGATGTTCCGCCGCCAAGCGGATCAGGTTGATCGCACGCTGGATCGATTGCGCCACTTACCATCCTCCTTGCGTTGCGTAGTTTGCAATGTAGCTCATGAGATGTGCAACCGCCACTTGACTTCGTTGCACATGTCGCTACGATCGTTGCAATTCCGACCACGGTTTCGGGGAAGTATCCAGTTATTACTGTGGAGTAACAAATGAGGCTGCATCGCGTTCGCCGCGGCATTGTCGCGGCGGCCGGCGTCACATCTATGGCCGTCGCCCTCTTGACCGGCTGCGGCTCCGACGGTGGATCCGGGGGCGGCGTGGCCAAGCTGACGTTCGCCGCCTCGACCCTCGGCGATCCGGGCCGCGGACCGCTGCTCACGAAGTGGCTCCAGGAGTTCAACAAGAGCCAGAGCGAGGTGCAGGTCTCCGCCGCGGCGGTGCCGTATCCGACCTTCGGGCAGACCATCCTGACCCAGATGGGCAGTGGAAAAGGGCCCGATCTGATCCGCTTCGACATGCCGGAGTTCGAGTCGGCCTCGGACGCCGGCCTCATCGCACCGCTCAACGACCTGATCGACGTCAGCAAGTACGACCTGCTCAAGCAGCCGGACCAGTTCATGGTCCACGACGGCCAGCGTCACGGGATCATCTTCGAGGCGTCGAACTACGCGATGTTCTACAACGCCGACCTGATCCCGAAGCCCCCGACGAGCTACGAGCAGTTCGTCGACACGGCGAAGTCGCTGACCAAGGGCGACACCTACGGCCTGGCGTTCCGCCAGACCGAGGCCGAGGAAGCCGGTGTGTGGCAGGACATCTTCAACTACGTCTACGGCTTCGGCGGCGCGTGGTCGGACGGCCAGAAGCTGACGATCAACTCGCCCGCGAACCTCAAGGGCCTGCAGGCGTTCAAGGACCTGTACGACGCCAAGGTGATCCCGCGTGGCGCGGACGCGGCGACGTTCCGCCGCATGTTCGCCGAGGGCAAGGTCGGCATGGAGCTCAACAACGGCGGCTATGTGACCGCGACTCGCGGCCAGAACGCCGACCTGAACTTCAACGTCGCACCCATCCCGTTCCCCGTCCGCAAGCAGGGCGCGATCCTCGCACCCATCGTCATCAACGAGGCGAGCCCGGCGAAGGAGGCCGCGGCCACCTTCATCAAGTGGGCGCTCGAGCCGAACAACCAGGTCAAGCTGCAGGAGATCCTCGGCGCCAGCAGTGTGGCGACGGTCACCAAGCGAAGCCCTGAGCAGCTCCAGAAGACGCCGTTCCTGACCGTCTTCGACGACCTCACCGACTCGAGCCTGCCGCAGATCGTCCAGGGGTTCGAGGCGAAGACGCCGGACATCCGCAAGATCGTCGTGCAGAACGTCGTCGCGGCCCTCCAGGGCACGGTCGACCTCAAGACCGCACTGGACCGCGCCCAGCAGCAGGCGTCCCAACTGGTTGGCTGACCGGACGACGCCGCCGGCGAGACTCTCCCGCCGGCGGCGTCCTACTTTCGAAGGACCGAACTCGATGACCGTGCTGGAACAGCAGCAGATCACAGGGCCTCGATCCGGGGCCCGGCGTCGAGGCAGCCCGCTGGGGAGCAGGTGGACGCCCTACTTCTTCCTGGCCCCCGCAGCCCTCTTCATCCTGGTGTTCCAGGTCGTCCCGCTGGCGCAGGAAGTCTTTCTGAGCTTCACGCGAACCTCGCTGCTGAACCCCACACGCAGCACCTGGGTGGGACTGGACAACTTCACCCGCATCTTCGGCGACGCGGACTTCCGCCGTACCCTGCTCATCACCCTCGTCTACGTCGTCGTGTGCGTCGTCGTCGCCATCGGAACCGGGCTCGCGGTCGCCCTGCTCCTCAACAAGGGCTTCCGCGGCCGAGGGCTGGCGCGCGCACTGGTGACCATTCCGTGGGCGGCGCCCGGTATCGCCGTCGCGCTCATCGCGATATGGATGCTCAACCCGGACTACGGAATCGTGAACCGATTTCTGGACGCGGTCGGCCTCGGCGTCCCGGGCGGCGCCATCCTCGACAGTCCGCGATACGCCCTCCCGGCGGTCCTCGCGACGACCATCTGGCAACTGTTCCCCTTCACCTCGGTGGTGCTGCTGTCCGCGCTGCAGTCCGTCCCCCCGCACCTCACCGAGGCCGCGACGATGGACGGTGCGGGGAGGTGGTGGACCTTCCGCGCCGTCACCTGGCAGGCCATCAAGCCGACCGTCGGCCTGCTCGCCCTCCTCATGACCATCTGGTCGCTGCGGCGATTCGAGCTCATCTGGCTCATGACGAAGGGGGGACCGGTCGGCGCGACCAGGACGCTGGTCATCGACCTCTACTCCCAGGCCTTCGACTCCAAGCAACTCGGCTCGGCGGCGGCGATCGGCATGGTCGGCGTCGTCATCTCGCTCATCGTCATCGCCGGCAGCCGGTTCGTCGCCCGTGCCGCCGAGAGGGAGGCCCGCTGATGAGACCGCCCCACGTCGGCCTGACCCTGCGGATCATCGCCGTTCTCGTCGTGCTCGGGATCGCCGTCTTCCCGCTGTACTGGATGTTCGTCACCGCACTGTCGGGAAACTCTGAGCTCTTCGCCCACAAGGCCCGGCTCGTCCCCGACTTCTCGCAGTTCGGGGTCTTCATCGACGCGCTGGCCGAAGGCAAGGCGACGACCTGGCTGCGCAACAGCCTGGTGATCGCCGCGGGCACGACGGTCCTCTCGATCGGCCTCGGCATCCCGCTCGGCTACGCGCTCTCGCGGTTCACGTTCCGGGGCAAGGTCCTGGTGACCGTCGCGCTGCTGTTCACGCAGATGCTTCCCGAGGCCCTCATGGTCGTGCCGCTGTTCGCGCTCTTCCGGCGATTCGACCTCCTCGACTCCCTCGGCGGCCTCATCCTGGTCAACTCCGCCTTCGTCCTGCCGATCGTCGCCCTCATCCTCAAGGGTGCGATCGACGGCCTGCCTCGCGAACTGGAGGAGTCCGCGCGGGTCGACGGAGCACGACCGCTCACCGTGCTCACCCGCATCAACGTGCCGCTGATCGCTCCGTCGCTCGCCGCCACCGCGGTCATCGCGTTCTTCCACGCCTGGAACGAGTACGTGTTCGCCGTGACGTTCATCTTCACCCCCGGAATGCAGCCGGCGTCGGTCGGCATCGCGAACTTCATCGGCGAACTCGGCACCCCGATCCAGACCGTCATGGCGGTCGCCTTCATGTTCACGGCGCCCGCCGTCGTCTTCTACCTGTTCGTGCAGAAATATGTGGTGGCCGGCATGACCGCCGGCGCGGTGAAGGGCTGAGCCGGACATGAAGATCACCTCGGTCGACACCGTGGTCGTCGACTTCTACCGCACCAACCTGGTGATCGTCCGCGTCTCGACGGACGAGGGAATCGTCGGACTGGGCGAAGCGACCCTGGAGGGTAAGGAACGCGCCGTCCAAGGCGCCATCGCCGAAGTGGCCGAAGCCGTGACCGGGATGGACCCCACCCGCATATCCGGCATCCTGTACGAGCTGGCGAGGGACTGGTACTGGCGAGGCGGCCCGGTCATCATGACCGCGCTGAGCTCGCTGGAGATGGCGCTGTGGGACATCTCGGCCCGAGAGCTCGGCGTCCCGGTCTCCCGGCTGCTCGGCGGCGCCACCCGCGACCGGGTGCGCGCCTATGCCAACGGCTGGTTCTCCGGAGCCGTCACGCCCGAGGACTACGCGGCCGCCGCGAGGAGGACCGTCGACAGTGGTTTTCGCGGTCTCAAGTGGGATCCCTTCGAGAACCACGACCTCACGATCACCTCCCGGCAACTGGACCGCGTGCTCGCACAGATCGACGCCGTCCGCTCCGCGGTCGGGCGCGACGTGGAGCTGTTCATCGAGGGCCACGGCCGCTTCGACGTCAATCACGCCGTCAAGGTCGCGCGGCAGATCGCGCAGTTCGAACCGGTGTGGTTCGAGGAACCCTGCCCCCCGGACAACCTCGACGCCCTCGTCGAGGTCCGCCGGTCCTCGCCGGTGCCCATCGCCGCGGGGGAGCGATGGTTCGGACGGCAGGGGTTCGCGCCGGCGCTCGCCCGCCAGGCGGTCGACTTCGTCCAGCCCGATGTGACGCACGCCGGCGGCATCGCCGAGCTGGCCTTCATCTCGACGCTCGCCGCGACCGGCTACGTCGGTTTCGCGCCGCACAATCCCAGCGGACCGCTGAGCACCGCGGCGACGCTGCAACTCGGGGCCGCCTTGCCCAACTTCCGCTACCTGGAGATCATGGCGACCGACGTCCCATGGCGTCCGGAGATCACCAATGAGAGACTCGTACTGACGCAGGAGGGTGACATCCTCATCCCGACCGGGCCCGGTCTCGGCATCGAGCTCGATCTCGAGGCGATCGCACGGCATCCTTTCACCCCCCACCCCTTGCGGATGTTCCAAGACGCCGTCTTCGACATCCGGCCCGCGGACGAGCGGTCCTTCTTCAACCTGGGAGACGGCAAATGATCCAGTCATCGCCCGATGAGCTCGCCGCCGAGGCCGCCTGGTTCGGGACGGCCGCGGACGCGCTGCCGGACGATGCCGCGGACGGGGTCCTGATCGGCCGGATCTGGGATCCCCTCGTCGAAGGGCCCTCACCCGTGGTCGTCCGCGACGGAGAGGTCATCGACATCAGCGCGGACTTCCCGACGGTCCGCGACATCTGCGAGCTGCCGGACCCCGCCGCCGTGGTCTCCGCGCTCGATGGCCGGCATGTCGGCGGCTTCGGGGACGTGCTCGCCAACACCGGGGCCGCGGACCGGGACCGCACCCGGCCCTGGCTGCTCGCACCGGTCGACCTCCAGGCGCTCAAGGCCGCCGGGGTGACCTTCCCCGTCTCGATGATCGAGCGCGTCATCGAGGAGCGGGCCGGCGGCGACATGGCACTCGCCGCGGACATCCGCCGGCGGATGCTCGCCGGCGTCGGCGCCGACCTTCACGACCTGACGCCAGGTTCGGAGGAGGCGGCGCGGCTGAAGACCCTGCTCGTCGCCGAGGGCATCTGGAGCCAGTACCTGGAGGTCGGGATCGGCCCGGACGCCGAGATCTTCACCAAGGGGCAGGTCCTGTCCGCCATGGGAACCGCGGTGCCCGTCGGGGTGCTCGCCGCCTCGACCTGGAACAACCCCGAGCCCGAGGTGGCTCTCGTCGTCCAGTCGAGTGGCCGGATCGTGGGGGCGGCGCTCGCCAACGACGTCAACCTCCGGGATGTCGAGGGCCGATCCGCGCTCCTGCTGCCGATGGCGAAGGACAACAACGCCTCGTGCGCGCTCGGCCCCCTGATCCGGCTCTTCGACGAGCGGTTCGACCTGGAACAGGTACGCGGCCTGGTGGTGCGGCTGGACATCGAAGGCGAGGACGGCTTCCGCCTCGAGGCGGTCTCGGAGATGGCGCGGATGTCACGCGATCCGGAGGCGCTGGTGCGGCAACTGATCGGCCCGCACCATCAGTATCCCGACGGCGCGGTCCTGATGCTCGGCACGATGTTCGCGCCCATCCAGGACCGCGACCACCCGGGCGAGGGGTTCACGCACAAGACCGGCGACGTGGTGCGGATCGGTTCCCCCGCCCTCGGCACCCTGGTCAACCGCGTCCAGCACGCCGAGGACTGCGCACCGTGGGACTTCGGAGTCCGCGACCTCATGGCGAACCTCGTGAAGAGAGGACTGTTGTGAGCCCCGGTCCGACGACGTCGCACAGTTCGGCTGCTCGGCGCAGGTCCTTGGGGCGGCCTATGGCGCGGCGCGTCCGGATCAGGTCTTCTCGGCAGACGTAGTGGACTTCCAGGCCGCCCGGGGCGACCGCGTGGTCGAGGAACTCTCTGGGGCGAAGGTCGCCCCAGGGGAGCGCCGGGGTGCAGCAGTCCCCGCCGGCCGCGGGTGAGGTGAACCACGCTTTGGCGCACGCGAATATTTTCGAAGGTCTCCGGCGAAGCGGAAATGTCACGTCGGGTCCAGGCGGAGTCGTCTGGACCCGACGTTCGTCATCGGCTAGTGGGTGATTAAGCCCTGGTCCATCTCTGGGTGGCCTGGCCGTTGCAGGTGGCGATGGTCACGCCGGAGGTGTTGCCGGTGCCGGCGGCGTTGAGGCAGAGGTTGTTGGCGCCGTTGGTGATGGTGCCGCTGGAGGTGAAGGTCCACTGCTGGTTGCTGTTGGTGTGGCAGTCCCACAGCTGGACGCGGGTGCCGGAGTCGGCGTTGGTCGGGGAGTCCAGGCACTTGCCGAGGATCTCCAGCCGGCCGGAGTTGTAGGTGAAGCGCTGGTTGGCGTTGGTGTGGCAGTCGTAGACCTGGAGCTGGGTGCCGTTGGCGGTGGCGCTGTTGGGCGAGTCGACGCAGCGGCCGGCGCCCTCGTTGCGCAGACGGAAGTCCGTCGTGGGGGACGGGGTGACGGTCGGCGTCGGGGTGACGGTCGGGGTCACGGTCGGCGTGGGGGTGGGAGTGGGATTGGGGTTGGTGGTGCTGGTGAACTGGGAGATGAACTTCCACACCTCGCCCTTGGTCCAGGTCTGGGCGCCGTCCGCGGTGTAGGTCCCGTCCACCGGGGCGGGCGTGTGGCCGTTGTCGAAGGCGGCCCAGACGACCGGGTATCCGGCGCGGCATCCGGAGTAGGCGGTGATGATGTGCGACCGGCTGCCGGAACCCGGCTCGGGCGGGTTCTGCGCGGTGCAGCCGTTGTTGGCGACGAACTTGTCGCGCAGCGCCCGTCCCTGGGAGATGTTGAGCACGTTGTCGGTGATGCCGTGCAGTCCCATGTAGGCGATGGGCTGGGTGCCGCCGCTGCATCCGCTGAGCTGCGCGCCGGAGTACACCACGACCGCGCGGAAGACCGTCGCGCGGCTGCACGCGAGGGAGAAGCTCATGGCGCCGCCGTAGCTCCACCCCATGGCGAAACGCAGCGAGGTGTCGACGCACAGGTCCGACTCGACCTGCCGCATGATGTCGTCGATGAAGGTGACGTCCTCGCCGCCGTTGTTGGCCCACCCGTTGTTGAAGCCCTGCGGCGCGACGAAGATCGCGGTGTTGTTGGACAGCTGCCGCTGCCCGTAGTAGGACCAGGAGGCCCCGGCGCTTTCGCCCGAGTCGACGGCGTTCATGGTGCCGTTCAGCCAGTGGAGGCCGAAGATCAGGCGGTAGGGGGTGTTGTTGTTGTAGTTCGAAGGAATTCGCAGAATGTACTGGCGGTTCTTGCCGCTGGTCGTGATGCTCCGCGTTCCGCTGGTCAGCGTCGGGCTCTTTCCGCATCCCGCGGTGCCCGCGAGCGCGGCGGCGGCGGACGCCGAGTTTCCTGTGCTGCTGCCGCTGCTCATCGCCGCGTGCCCCGTCGCGAGGACGACGGCCGCCGCGAGCGCCACGGCCCCGAGGATTGACCTATGCTTCAACATTTGCGATTCCCTCTGGCCGTGCGGACCGGGCCGATGTCGATAACATTTCTGCGTTCCTTTCCATCAGCGGCATCGAATGCCGGGTGCTGTGAAACGGGAACCGGGATATCAGCGCCAAGGTTCGGCGGCGGGTTATCAGTGCGCCGCACACGTGCTGAAAAGGCGTGGTGCGAGGGAGCAAATACGACCTGATCACGGATGTCAAGTAGCTTGACTTCCGGTGCGGGGCGCCGGTCCCGCGGGGTGCTCCTCCACGCGTGCTGACCAGGGATTGTTCGCGCCCGCGCCTGGCGCACAGGATGAAACTTTCGTAGTGAACAGGTCGATCACGTGCCGGGTGGAGGGCGGGCGGCCTCCCGAAATGATCATGGGATGCCGTCGTCAAGTGCTATTGGGCCCCCTCCAGAAGTTTTAGCGGAATTCCGATACTTTCGGCCGTAATTGGCAACCCCAGGGCCGCGTGGGTTGAGGACCCAGGGGCTCGCGCCCCGGACCGCGGGCGGCTCTCGTGCCTCACCATCGACCACGGTCGGCCGAGCGACTCGCGGACCAACCGTTCGTCAGGGTTCGCCGCTCTGGCCGCCTCGACCGGCAGCCCGCGTGACGGTAAGCGGACCTGGGTGCTCGTAAGGGGGTATCTCCGAAGAGGTCGTCCGAGCAGGCCGGGAGTCCGGCGGAGGGGAGGGGAGCGGTGCGATTTCAGTCGCTCATCCAGACCCTCGGCGAGTTCATCGACCTGGCCGGGGTGGCCGGCATCGCCGTCGGCGCCCTGCTGACGAGCGCGCTGTTCGCCTACCGTCTGCTGCTGCGGCGCGCGCCCTTCCCGGAGGTCTACCGGCGCTATCGTCAGGGACTCGGGCGTGCGATCCTGCTCGGCCTCGAGTTCCTCGTCGCCGGGGACATCATCCGCAGCGTGGCCGTCTCACCCACCTTCACCGGCGTCGGTGTCCTGGTGCTGATCGTCTTCGTCCGGACCTTCCTCAGCATCTCCCTGGAGGTGGAACTGGAGGGCCGCCGGCCGTGGCAGCGCCGCTCGCAGGACACCGAGGCTGAGCGCCGTTGACCACCGCGCCGCCCGAGGAAGGGACACCTCTCGGGCGGCGCGGTGTCACCTCACGCTCGAAGTCGCACCATCGGCCAGGGCAGGGCCTACTTGACCGCGCGCAGCGCGTTGACGACGCCGTGGCCGTAGAAGCCGTTGACGTGCTCGTCTCCGGAGCAGGTCGCGTCCACGACTCCGTCGCCGTTGCCGTCGTAGGGGCCGCTCGGGCACCCCGGGTTGTCGGCGTGCGCTTTCAGCAGGGCCTGGAGCTGGGCGGGGGTGGCCTGCGGGTGCGCCGACTTCAGCAGCGCGGCCACGGCGGCCACGTGCGGGGACGCCATCGAGGTGCCCTGAAGGTAGCCGTACTGGCCGTTCGGCAAGGTGGACAGGATGCGGCCGTCCTTCGCCGGGGTGTCCGGGATCTGATACTTGTCGCCGCCCGGGGCCGCCACATCGACGGCCCCCAGGCCGTAGCTGGAGTAGTAGGCCTTGGCGCCCTTGACGCCCACCGCGCTGACGTTGACCACCCCCGGCAGGCGGGCCGGTACGTCCAGGCACTTGTGCGGGTCGACCGTGCGCGGCCCGGGCGTCGTGTCGCTCGGGCTTCTGTCGTCCACGATCGCGTCCGCGCCGAGGTCGGCGCCGGCGTTGCCGGCCGCGGCCACATTGAGCGTGCCCTTGCGCCGCGCGTAGAGCTGGGCCCTGTTGACCGCGTCGACGATGGCACGCTGGTCGGGGTCGTCCATGCAGTTGTACAGCCACGGGTCGACGTAGTAGCTGTTGTTGGTGATCTCGACGCCGTGGTCCCCCGCGAACACGAAGGCGCAGACCACGCTTTCCGCGAAGTACAGCTTGTTGACGTCGCCCGCGGTGATGCCCGCGACCTTGACCCCGGGAGCCACGCCCGCCACGCCTATGCCGTTGCGGGCCGCGGCTATCTCACCGGCCACATGGGTGCCGTGGTAGTGGGCGGCGTCCATCGGGCGCCAGGCGCCGTAGGTCGTGTCCGCCTTGCCGCTCACGCAGTTGGCGCTCTGCGCGGGGGAGAAGTTCGGGGCGATGTCGGGATGGGTGTCGTCGACACCCCCGTCGATCACACCGACGGTCACGTTCCTGCTTCCCGGGTCGACCTCGGCCGCCTTGTCGGCGCCGATGGCCCGCAGATCCCACTGGTCGGCCTCGAGGGGCTCCTGACCGGCCGTCGCACGGCCGGCGGCCTTCGCCGCCTGCGCCTTCGTCAGGACCTGCGCCGGGCCTTCATCGTTCGTCCCCGCCTCGCCGAGCGGCGCGGTGTGCGTCGCGCCCGCCGAGTCGACCCCCCGCACCGCGCGCATCCGCCGGCCGAAGTCCGGGTTCGACGAGCGCGCGATGATCACTCCGATCCGGTCGTAGCCCGTCACGACGGTGCCGCCGTTGGCCCCGATCGCCCGCCGTACCGATTCGATCGTGCGACCGTCGGTCCTGGTGTTGACGGCGTAGACGAAGGCGGGGGCGTCGGTGGCACGGACCGCCGTGGTCACCGCCGTAGCGGCCGTGGGGAGGAGGCCGGACGAGGCGGTGAGCGACAGCGCGACCGGCACGGCAAGCGTGAGCCGGCGTCTGAGGCGCGGGTTCATGAGATCTCCGTATCGATATGAGGGGGTGCCGAGGAGCGGATGCCCGCGGGCGGATGCGCGACGGTGACGCACGATGGGATGCGGTCCCGAGGCCGATGCGGGCATTCAGCTCGCCGACGTCGTTCGTCTCCCGGGGAAGCCCGCATGCCGGTGTTCGCGAGGGGCCCGGCGAATGGAAATGTCGATATTCGCCGGCTTTCCGTCCGACGACGGGGTCAGCGCGGCTGTCGCCACGGGCGGCCCTCGTCGCCCGGCAGGCGGGTGGTCCCGAAGCGCTCGTCGAGGGCGAGCAGTTGCCCTGGCGACGGGTCCGCTCCGAGGCGTCCCATCTCCAGGAAGAGCTCCTCGTTGCCGGAGGGGGCGCTGACGAAGAGCAGCTTGCCGCCGGTCGGCGTCACGAACGTGTGGTACGAGCCGCGGGGCACGACCACGGTGGGGCCCGGGCCGCCCTCGAACTCGGCGTCGCCGACGCGGAACGCGTACTCGCCCTCCAGCACGTAGGCCATCTTCATGAAGTCGTGGTGGGCGTGGGGCGGATTCTCCTCGATGACGTCATGGTGGAACACGAAGGCGCCCAACTCGCCTCCCACCTCGGCGCCGCGCACCAGGATCTCCGGCCGGTGTGGACCACGCAGCTCGACCAGGTTCCCCCCGCCGGGTGGCACGGCCCATCCGTCCGCGCCCCACCCGCTGTCGAACCGGCTCATAAGCTGACCTTTCTCCTCAAGACACGTAGCGGCCATTACAGCGCGGTCGACTGGAGAAAAAGTGACGAGTCTGTGCGGAGGTTCTCGTCAGGCGCGGTGGTCAGTGGTCGACCGGCTGTTCGCCGGGTTCCGCGCGGCCATCCGCAGATCTCGCTCGGCGGCGTCGAAGGCGGACTTGGCCGCGGCGCGGCGGCCGGCGAGCACCTGGGCGCGCACGGTCCGGGCGGGGTCGGCCAGCGGACCGGCCGCCCACAGGTGGTAGGCCAGGCGCTCGGCAACGGAATCGTCCCCCGGCTCGGCTCGCTCCAGCGCCTCGGCGACGTCCAGGTGCAGTTGGGCGGCACGCCGCCGCGGGATGGTCTCGGCGACCGACTGGCGGACCAGGTCGTGGGCGAAGCGGTAGGCGCAAGGGTCTTCGAGGGCCGATTCCATCAGGCCGAGCGCTTCCAGCGGTTCGAGATGGTCCAGGCAGGCCCGGACGTCGAGGCCGGCGGCGCGGGCGAGCAGGTTCAGGTGGACCTCGCGGCCGATGAGCGCGGCGATCCGGAGCAGGTCGCGGGTGTCGGCGCCGAGGCCGGTCATCCGGTCGCGCACGACGTCGTGCACGGTGGACGGCACTTCGGTCAGGGCCACCGCGTCCTCGGTGAGCGGGCCCTGGCAGGCCGGCAGCCGGGACAGTTCGCGGACGAAGAAGGGGTTGCCGGCGGTGCGGGCATGGATGCCGCGGGCGGCGCCGGGGCCGGGGAGCCGGCCGGTCTCGCCCCGGACGAGCTCGGCCACCTCCGGCGGGCTGAGCGGCCCGAGGTGGACGCGACGGTGACCGGAGACCCGGCTCGCCGCGGCGAGCATCCGCGACAGATCCGTGCCCGGCGCGGGCGCGCGGTCGCGGAGCGCACCGACGATCATGGTGCCCTCGGGCAGCTGATCCGCCAGATGGCTGAACAGGTGCAATGAGGCGTCATCGGCCCACTGCAGGTCGTCGATGACCAGCAGCGTCCGCCACAGCGCCGAAGCCTCGCGGAAGACGGCCACGACCTCTTCGAACAGGCGGAACCGGCCGCCGTCCAGCATCGCCGGCGCGACCAGGTCGTCATCGCGTCGGCGGAGGAGGCCGCCGATGACGCCGGCCTGCCATCTGTCCCGCGTCTCGGCGGGCAGTGCGTCCAGCACCGTGCCGATCGCCTTCACCCACGGCCACATCGACGGCGTGCCCGCTCCTTCGAGGCAGCGGCCCCACACGACGAACGCACCCCGCTGACCGGCCTCGGCGGCGATCTCCTCCAGCAGCCGGGTCTTTCCCACCCCCGGCTCGCCGTCGACGATGACGAAACCCCTGCCGCCGTCCAGCGCCGATCGGACCGCCTGCCGCAGCACCGCGAGCTCCTCGGCCCGTCCGACCAGGCCACCGGCAGGCCGCCTCCCCGACGGTGCGGCCGCCTGCCACGGTGCCCGCGGCCGCACGAGGGGCCGAGCGCCGGCCGCCGGCGCGGTTCCGCCGACCAGGACCCGCTGGTGCGCGGCCCGCAGAGCCGGCCCGGGATCGATGCCGAGTTCGTCGGCGAGGCAGGTCCGTGCCGTCCGGAACACATCCAGTGCCTGCGCCTGCTGCCCGGCGGCCCGCAGCGTGGAGACGAGGCGGGCATGTACCAGTTCGTGCAACGGCGCCATCGAGGCGGCCAGTCGCAACGACGGCAACACCCGCTCCGGCCGGCCCAGCGACTCCGCGAGGTCGGCGGCCGCCACGCACGCGGCGTAGAACTCATCGTGCAGGCCCGCGAAGATCGATATCGCGGCCGGCCCGTGGGTCAGGCCGTCGCCCGCGGAGCCCTGCCAGAGCCCCAGTGCCTCCACGTAGCGGTCGGGCGCCTCGGGTCTGTGCTGGGTGAGCGCTGTCTCGGCGTCCTGGACGAGCTCGCGGAAGACGGCCAGATCGAGCATGGCGTTCCCGGCCACGAACAGGTAACCGTTCCCCCGGCGTTGCAGATGGGAACCGGTCCCGCGGATCGGGACCGTGGGCTCCAGCAAGCGCCGCAGTGTGCCGATGTACTTGTGGATGAGATTGACGGCGCTGGCAGGGGCGTCTTCCCAGATCAGCTCGACCAGCCGGCTGGTACTGATCGGCCGGCCCGCACGGGCCAGCAGCAACGCCAGCAGAAGAGCCTGCTGCGGGGGACCCGCGTCCAGCTCGACGTCGCCACGCCACATCCGCAGCGGCCCCAGAAGCTGCAGGCGCAGGGAGCCACCGGAGGCCGATCCGGCCTCGCCGCCGCTGCCCGCGGCACCTACCGGCACCGCCATGACCGCCGACCTCCCTGGACGTGCTCTGAGAAAAGAGTGCGGGTCGGGTGACACGGAGCGAACAGGGGACGACAGGTCCCCGCGCGCGTCGACGTCGGTGCGCCGCTCGCCCGCATCGCCTCATCACTCGTGGCCGCAGCGTATGAGTGCCCACTGCCCTGGCACTGACCAGGCACTGACCCCCGGCGCCGCCCGGTGTCCCGGGCCACGCGCCACCGCGAGCCGGCGCTCGGACGACATACCGGGCCGCCCGGCGGAGGGAGCCGAGATCGCGTCCGCCTGGTCGTTACAGGCGCGCTCGCGCAGTATGGAGCCAGACGGGCAGAGGAGCCGCCTACGGTCACTTTTCGATCACTTCTCAGGAAGCGCGCTTCCATACGCTTCGGACACAAGCCGGTTAGGCGATGCGCCGGGAGGCACCGGACATCGGAAACCGGCGCCGGTGCGCGTGGGTGGTCGTCGATGGCCACCGCACCCGGTCGACCCATAGCACTTCGTACAGGAGGAAGAGGAAGCGTCATGAGTTCCACCGCGGTCAACGTCGTGCTCGTGCACGGCGCCTTCGTCGACGGGTCAGGATGGCAGGGCGTCTACCACCTGCTCCAGCAGGACGGCTACCGGGTCAGCGTCACCCAGAACCCCGGGCTGACGCTGGAGGGGGACGTCGAGGCGGTCCGGCAGGTGCTGGATCTTCAGGATGGTCCCACCGTGCTGGTCGGGCATTCCTACGGCGGCTCGATCATCAGTGAGGCCGGCACCCATCCGCGGGTGTCGGCGCTGGTGTACGTCGCCGCGTTCGCGCCCGACAAGGGCGAGTCGGTGCAGACGCTGCTCGCCGACTCCCCGCCCGGCACCCCGGCACCGCCGATCGTGCCCGTGGGCGAGGGGTTCCTGGTCCTGGACCGGGACGAGTTCCACGGCGCCTTCGCCGGTGACCTGCCCGCGGAGCTGGCCGCGTTCATGGCCGACTCCCAGGTGCCCTGGGGCCTCGGCGCGGCCGGTGGCATGGTCACCGAGCCGGCCTGGCGCACCAAGCCCACCTGGTACCTGCTCTCCACCGGTGACCGGACGATCCCGCCGGCCCTCCAGCGCAAGATGGCCGAGCGCGCGGGCGCCACGGTGGTGGAGGCCTCCGGCAGCCACGCCATCTACATCTCCCAGCCGCAGGCCGTCGCCGACCTGATCAGGCAGGCGGCCACCGCCGGCTGAGCGGACACCGGGCGGCGGTGACGAGACGGAGGTCCCACGGGCCGGGTGATCCGCCAGGATCGCCCGGCTTCGGGACCTCCGTCGCATCGCGCGGCATTTTGGGGTTGGATGCGACACGCTGCACAATTGGTGCCGATGGACCAGCGCCCTACGGGGCAGGTCGGGTGTCTCATGATGAGGGCGGTACATGCAAGGTCGTGCTGCCGATGGTGGCGGTGGCCAGGATCGATCGCCCGGCGGCGGCTCCTTGCTCCTGCGGATCCTCGGTCCGTTGCGGCTGTGGCGGGACGGCGCCGAACTGGACGCGGGACCGCGCCAGCGGGCCTTCCTGCTGGCCGTGCTCCTTGCCCGGGTGGGACGGCCGACCGGCACCGACGAGCTGATCGATCTCATCTGGGACGACGATCCGCCTGACGGCGCCCGCAACCTCATCCAGAAGTACGTCGGCGGGGTGCGTCGGCTGCTCGAGCCCGCGCGCTCGGCGCGGACCTCCGGCTCCTACGTGCGGCGGCGCGGCGACGCGTACCTGTTCACGGCAGGCGCAGGGGTGCTGGACCTCGTCGAGTTCCGCGACCTCGCCACGGCCGCCGGGACCGCGCTGGCGAAGGAGCGCCACGAGGATGCTCTCGACACCTATGTGAAGGCGCTGGGTCTGTGGCAGGGCCCGGCGGGCGAGGGGCTGCGCGAGGGGCCGACAGCGTCGTCGATCTTCGCCAGGCTGGACGGCGAGTTCTTCGACGCGTGCACGGCGGCGGCCGAGCTCGCGGTCTCGCTGGGCCGGCCGCAGGGGGTGCTGCCGGGCCTGTATCGGGCCGCGGCGATGGCGCCGCTGCACGAGCCGGTGCAGGCGAGCCTGATCTCCACACTGGGTGCCGCCGGCCGGCAGGCGGAGGCGTTGTCGGTGTTCGAGGCGGTCCGTACCCGCCTGGCCGCCGACCTGGGGATCAGCCCCTGCCAGGCCCTGGAGGCCGCGTACTGGCGGGTACTGGACCAGGACCTGCAGGCCGCCGGGGCGGTGACCCTCCAGCCGGCGGCCCCGCACGCGCCCGCCTCTTCGCGCGCTGCCGCGGAATCTCAGGCACCGTCCGGATCCGGTCTGGTGGGCCGGAGCGATGAACTGACGGTGCTGCGGCAGGCGATCGATCCGGCCTTCGCCGGAGGAACGGGGCTCGTCGTTCTGGTAGGCGAGCCGGGGATAGGCAAGACACACCTGTTGCGGGAGATCGCCGCCGAGGCGGTCCGGCGCGACGCCGGCGTCGTCTGGGGTCATTGCCTGCACGGCGAAGGAACGCCGTCCATGTGGCCGTGGATACAAGTGGTGGGCAGGGTCCTGGACGAGATGCCCGGCTCGGCGCGCGCGCAATGGCTCGCCGGCGAACTCGGCCACCTTCTCGGACCAGGCGGCGATGGTCCCGGCGGATCGGCGGCACCCGGCGGTACGGCCCGGTTCCGCCTGTTCGAGGCGGTCGCCGCCGCTGTCGGTCAGGTCGCGGCGCGGCGTCCACTGGTGCTGGTGATCGACGACCTCCAGTGGGCGGACGCCGCGTCATTGGACCTGTTCAGCCACCTGGCGGTCCACCTTCCGGCCGGCACCGTGATCATCGGAGCGCTCCGCGACCGCGCGCCCGTCCCCGGATCGGCGCTGACCAAGACGCTGGCCGCGGCAAGCCGGGTGCCCGGCCACCGTCGCCTCCAGGTGGCACCTCTCAGCTTGGCCGACGTCGCCGAACTCGTCCGCCGCGAGAGCGATCGGGAGCCGGACCCGGGCGTCGTCCGCGGTATCCACCTGCGTACCGCCGGCAACGCGTTCTTCGTCCGGGAACTGGCCCGGCTCCTCGCCGACGGCGACGTGCGCACCATGGCCGTGGGAGTGCCCGCCACCGTGAGGGACGTCGTCCGTGACCGGATGAGCGGACTCGACGAGCGCGCCGGAGATCTGCTTCAGATCTCCGCGCTGATCGGACGAGAGGTGGAGCTCAGCCTGCTCGCCGATGTCGCCGGCCTCGACGTCGGGGCCTGCCTCGACCACCTGGGGCCCGTCGCCGCGCTCGGCCTGCTCGAACCCACGCCCGGCGACCCGTTCTCCCTCCGCTTCTCGCACGACCTGGTCCGCGAGTCGCTCACCGAGACCATGCCTGCGGCACGAGCCATCCCGCTTCACCTGCGCGTCGCCGACGCGCTGGAGCGTACCGGCTCATCCGGCGACCATGCCGCCGAACGCGTCGCTCACCACCTGTGGTCCGCGGGCCCGCTCGCCGATCCGGCCGCACCGCGGCGGCGCTGGTACGCGCGGGCCGTCACGCGGCGGCCAAGTCCGCGCTCGAGGCCGCCGAGCGACACCTGCGATCGGCCGTCAACGTGGCCCGGACGGCGAATCTGGCGGAACTGGAGCTGTCCGCCCTGTCCCAGGTGATCGCCGTCCTGGGTATGCGTTCGATGTACGGCGCCTCGGCGCTGGATCTCCTGGAGCGAGCGGAGCATCTGGCCAGGAGCCTCGGACGGGAACTCGAAGCGACCGTCTACCTCTACTCCCGCTGGGCGGCGCACTCCAGAAGCCTCGCGGCGGACCGAAGCAGGGTACTGGCGCGCCGGTTGCTCGAACAGGGCGAGACCTCCTCCGACCCGCTCGTACGCGCCTACGGCCGGCAGACGTGGGGCCTGCAGCGGTTCAGCGACGGACACATGGACGAGGCGTTCAGCCACCTGAGCGAGGCGGGCCGGATCCTGACGACCCGCGTCGCCCGGCGCGAGGAAGATCCCGTCTGGTACGACCTGCGACTGCTGATGCTCGCGAAGCTCGCGGAGGCGACCGCGATGCACCGGGACGTCGACGCCGCGCGGTCGCTGTTCGACACACTGGAGGCCACCGGCGACGACCCGTTCACGATCACGGTGTGGGCCGCCCACGCGGCGAAAGCGGAAGCGGTGATCGGCGACCCGGTTCGAGCCCTGCGCGTGGCGGAACGGGGAATCGCCGCAGATCCCCATTTCTCCTTCGCCTACCACGGCGTCTACCTCCGGTTGGTCCGATGCTGGGCGCTGGCCCTGACCGGCGGGGATCCAGCCGGCGCCGCGGAGCGGGCACGGCGACTCATCGCCACGCACCTCGTCGACCCGACGCAATCCTGCGTCTCGGTCTTCTACGGACATCTCGGTGAGATGTGGCTGGTCGCCGGGGCGCTCGACAAGGCGGCGGCCGCCCTCGACCAGGCCGACGCCTGTCTCGACCTCTATGACCAGCGCTACGGAGAGGGCCTGCTCCTTCTGCTGCGGGCGCGGCTGCTGCACGCCAGAGGGGAGTCCGTCGCCGAGGTCAGGGCGGTCGCCGACCGGGCCCGGACGGTGTCCGCCGAACGCGGCACCCACCTGTTCGCGCGGCGCGCGGAGGAGTTCCTGGCCACCCTGGACGACCCGCCGGCCGTCCACTGACTCCGGCGTGAAAGGTTCATCCGGGGCCGGCCGGCGGCAAGGTGGGCCGGGGCGGGTGATCAAGCCGCTACCGTGGGCGATTACCCATCGTGGGTCCAAGCCGGTGCCTCCACAGCGGGGGGTGACTTCCTCGGTGTCGCGGGCCGTTGCCTTACGGCCGGTGCGGTGCGACGTTGTGCGCATGCGGCGTGGTGTATCAGAGCGGTTGGGTGTGGCAGGTGTCGTGGCCGCGCTCGCGGTCGTAGCGGGCACGGGGTGGCTGGGCGGCTTCCCCACGGCCAGGGCCACGGCCGCCGTGCCGTCCGCCGTGCCCTCCGGCGGGCCCTCCGTCAGTCCGACGCCGTTCCCCACCGGCCCGGAGCTGCTGTACGTCGCCAACACCCGCGGACCGGTGACGGCTTACCCCACCGGGAGCTCGGGCGCGGTGTCGCCGGTGCGGCAACTGGCCGACCCGGGCGACCCCAACACCTACTGGGGGCCGTGGGGAATCGCCTTCGACACCCGGGGGAACGCCTACGCGCAGAGCTTCCTGTCGGACGCGACCACCTTCGTCTACCCGCCGGGGGCCACGACGCCGGGCCGGATCTTCCGCGTCGCCGGGCCGGACTCCCGGGCGGTGGCGGTGGACGCCGCGGGGTTCGCGTACGTGGCGACCGGGCAGGCCGAGGCGATGATCGCGGTGGCCGCGCCGAATGCGAGCGGCACCCCCGCGAACCTCTACACGGTGCCCGCGGTACGCCAGATCCCGATCGACGAGTCGTTCCACCCGTGGCCGGGCGTCCTGACCACCGACACGTCCGGACATGTCATCGCCGCGGTGGTTCGCGCGAACGGCAACGCGGTGGAGTTCTTCAACGGCGGCTCGACTGGCGGCTCCACGCCGGCACGGGTCATCGCCGGCCCGCACACCGGCCTGGGGAGCTGTTCCAGCACCTGCGACCAGCTCGCCGTCTCCTACTCGCCCTTCACCGGCCGGCTCTACGTCGCCGTCAGCCAGGGCCAGCAGACCCACATCAACGTGTACGCCGGCACCGCCAGCGGGGACGCCGCCCCGGTGCGCGTGATCTCCGGCCCGGCGACCGGCCTGGCCGGGAAGGTGATCACCGGCATCGTCGGCAGCCAGGTCGACGGCACCATCTACGTGCTCACCAAAGCCGCCGCGTTCGACGGCCCCGGCAGCATCCTGGCCTTCGACCGGCTGGCCGACGGCAACACCCCGCCGCGGCGTACCTTCACCGACGGCGGCACCGGCCTGCGCGACGGAATGGGCATCGCGGTGTCCTCCGTCCGCTGACGCCGCCCTCAGGTCCGGACGCGGCGTTCACCGTGGGATGACCCAGTCCGGGGCCCAGGTGCCGGCGGCGTCGTGGCCGGCCGCCGTGGCGGCGAGGTAGGCGCGGAGCGTGGCCAGCGCGGGGTGCGGGTTGTCGCGGTGCCACAGGAGCGAATGCGGGTAGACGGGCGTCGGGCCGGTGACCGGGATGCGGCGCAGGCCGTAGTCGGCGGGCCAGACCAGGCGCGTCCGCTCGCCCATGAAGGTGGCCAGGGCCGGGGTGTCGGCGATGGTGTCCAGGAGCGCGTCGGAGCCGAAATTGGGGCCGGTCGCCTCGATTGTGAGGCCGAACCCGGCGACCAGGTCGTCGTAGTAGGCGGTCCACTCGGTTCCGGGGACCAGGCCGGGCATCCAGATGCGGTGCCCGGCGAGCTGGGCGACGGTCACCGACCGCGCGCCCGCCAGCGCGTGGGCGGGGCCGGTGAGGAGTTGGAGCCGCTCGTCCAGCACCCGGACCGACGCGAAGTCCTCGGGAAGAGGCCGGCCGGGCACGGCGACGGCGCGGAAGGACGCGTCGATCGCTCCGGACCGGATGGCCGCGACGGCCGTCTCGATCTCGAGCAGCATCACCACGTCGAGCTCGATCTCGGGGTGCGCGCGGTGGAAGCCGCGCATCAGGCCCGACGCCGCGCCGCGCGAGGCGATCACGTCGACGCGCAGGGGACGGCTGCCGGGGCGCACGGACCCGACCGCGCGCTCGGCGACGCGCAGCAGCTCGCGCGCGTGGGGCAGGAACGCCTGCCCGTCGATGGTGAGCTCGGCGCCGCGCGCGGTGCGGGTGAACAGCCGCACGCCGAGGTCGCGCTCCAGCGCGGCGATGCGCTTGGAGACGGCCTGCTGGGTGACCGCCAGCTCGGCGGCGGCCTCCTGGAACTGTCCCGCGTCCGCGGCGGCGACGAAGGTCCGGACGGTGTCGAGGTCCATCCGGGTACCCTATGGCCACAACCCGTGGTTGTGTCCAGGCGGCTCATCGGGCGCGTGAAGTCCTGATATGCCGCGTGCTCCATGCTTGCGATCGCGAATCGGTTGTGCGGGCGAAAGGCGTGGTGGAACCGCCGTGCTCGGGGGAGCCTCATCCGGCCGGTCGTGATGCGATACTGCAGGGGTGTCCGCCGACAGCGCCCGCACCGCGATCCGCGTGGTCCTCGTCGACGACGAGCCCATGGTGCTGGCACACCTGCGGACCGTGCTGAGCTCGGCCGGCGACATCGAGGTCGTCGGCGTGGCGCAGGACGGGGCCGAGGCGATCGAGGCCGCCGTGCGCTTCCGGCCCGACGTGATGCTGATGGACCTGCGGATGCCCGAGGTGGACGGGCTGACCGCCATCGAGAAGATCGCCGCGATGCCGGCCGCTCCGGCGCTGGTGGCGCTAACGACGTTCGACACCGACGCTCATGTGATGAAGGCCCTGAGCGCGGGCGCGTCGGGGTTCCTGCTGAAGACGACGCCGCCGGAGGACCTGATCGGCCTGGTCCGCGTCGCGGCCGAGGGGCACACCGTGATGTCCAAGGAGGCCACGCGCCGCGTGGTCGCCGCCTCGGCCGGCCGGCACCAGCGCGTCCAGCAGGCCAGGACCCGTTTGGACGAGCTCACCGAGCGCGAGATCGACCTGCTGGCCTGCCTCGGCGAAGGGATGTCGAACGCCGCGATCGCGGCCAGGCTCCACCTGTCCGAGGCGACGGTGAAGAGCTATGTCTCCCGCATGCTGACGAAGCTGGGCTGCGCGAACCGTACGCAGGCCGGCCTTCTGGCCCACGAGGCCGGGCTCACCGGCTGAGACCCGCCGGTCACCTGGATACGCCGGCGGTGGTGCCACCGGCACGTGCGCGACCGCCCGGCTCAGCCCGTCGCCGCCGCCGGCGGACGGCGGGCCAGCACGAGCAGGAGCCAGGCGGTGAGCAGGCCGAGGACGACCAGGCCCGCCCTGTCCAGGGCCGTGTCGGCCACGCCCACGACCCCGAAGACCGTGTGCGCTATCAGCGCGCCGCCCGCCAGGGCCAGGCACTGCCGATCGTCCCATCGCGAGGAGGCCGACCAGTGGTGGACGAGCAGTCCCGTGCCCACGGCGACGACGGCGGCGGCCGCCATCGGGAGCAGAACCCACAGGCCATGGGTGAAGGCCGGCTGTGCGGCCCCCCAGAAGGGGAACAGCAGGCCCATGAAGGCGAGGGTGGCGAGGAATCCGCCCCCCGCCAGCGCCCGGGCGGAGGGCACCCGCGCGTCGGTGCGCGGACGCGCGGCGCGCCTCGGCAGCACACCGAGGGCGATCACGGCGAGAACGGCGACGGCCACCAGGCACCCCAGCAGCACACCGGGCGGCGCCATGTACCCCGGATCCTGGTTCGGGGGCACGCTGACCCTCAGCAGGGCCACCCCGGCCAGGGCGCACAGGCCGGTGACGACCAGCCCGGTCCGGCCCAGGTAGGGCACGTGGCGGTGGCGCGGGAAGAGCAGATCGGTCAGCAGGATCGGGACGGTGACGCTGAACACCACGTGGTAGGGCAGGTTGGCCTCCAGATAGGCGCTGTTGAGGCCGAGCACCCGGGGAGCCCAGCCGGCCGCGCCGTACAGGTGGGGGCTGGACAGGGCCTGAAGGGCGATGCCGTCCTCGACCAGCTCATAGGCCACCCCGAGCAGGATGACGCTGAGCCACCCGCCGCGGAAGCGGCGTACCAGCTCGCGGATGAGCAGGACCCCAGCGCCGTAGATCGGCAGCCACAGCAACAGCAGCCATGCCATCCGCACCGGCGTGGAGCCCAGGGCGAGTTCGGCGACCAACGGCCCGAGGACCACCAGGGTGAGCGCGGCGAGCCGGTTGCGCTCGCCGCGAGGCCGGTTCTTCATGGATGTTCACTCCACATCGTGCGTCCGTGTCTCGCCGCCGGGAGGCCGCGAAGGGGATGGGCGGGCGTCGCCCCGGTCGTCCCGGCGGGTCCATCCACCGGCCCGCCCACCTCCCTGCTCGGCCATCGGCCCTCGGGAACGCGCCGGCGGATACCGGACCCAGCGGTTCCGTCCTCCATGCAACCCGGGTACGCGGGGCGGGGGCTACGGCACAAGGTGGGCTCCGGCGACAACGAAAGTTGCCGGTCGCGGTCGCCGATGCGCCGGCCATCCACGATCACCGGCTCGGGCGCCGTAGCAGCCGCCGGGATCGCCGTACCACGACCCGCCGACCCGGCGCCGATCATCTCCGGCACGTGGCCAGGGTGGAGAGCCACGCCCAGCCGGGGTCATTCACGTATCAGCGGCGTCAGCGGCGAGGCATCGGGGTCAGCCGTGGGCGGTGGCGGGCCTGCCATCGGTCTGCGAGGCCGAAACGTACGCCGGCAGCTCCGCGGCGACCAGGAAGCCGCCGTCGCCGGTGGGGCCCGCGCGCAGAGTGCCGCCGACCACGTCGACCCGGTGCTCCAGGGCGGCCAGGCCGAGCCCGGACCCGCTGCCGGCCAGCACCTCGTCGGCCGGACGCGCGGCGGCGCCGTTGACCACGCGGACGGTGACGCCGTCCGGCCGGTAGCGCAGCCGGACCCGAACGTGGGCGCCCGGCGCGTGCTTGCGGGTGTTGGTCAGCGCCTCCCGCACGATGCGGTGCACCGTGCGCGCGATCGTGGGCGACATCAGCGACCGCTCGCCCTCGACGTCCAGCTCGACCGGGAAGCCGGCGGCCGCCGACTCCTCGGCCAGGGCGGCCGGGTCGGGCACCGGGGGCGCCTGCCGCCGCGCGCCGGCGGGGCGGCGGCTCGGGCCCGGCGGGTGGGCGCCGGCCTCGTCCGGTTCGCTGTCCGCCCGGCGGCCGAGGGTCGCGCCCGGTTCGCCGTCCGCCCGGCGGACGCGGGTATCGTCCGGTTCGCCGTCCGCCGAGCGGACGCGGGTATCGTCCGGTTCGCCGTTGAGCACGCCGATGAGGTCGCGCAGCTCGTCGAGGGCCATCGCGCCGGCCGCCCTGATCTCCTCGGCGGCCTCGCGTACCGCGGGGTCGGAGGAGGTCACGCCCAAGGACCCGGCGTGCAGCACCATGAGGCTCACGCCGTGGCTGAGCACATCGTGCATCTCCGCGGCGAGCCGGCGGCGCTCCTCGGATCGTGCCTGCGCGGCCAGCAGGTGCTTCTCGCGCTCGGCCCGCTCGGCGCGGTCGCGCAGCGACCGCAGCAGCTGCCTGCGCGCGTCGAGGTAGAGCACGACCACGGCCGGGCCGGTCGTGCTGAGCAGCCCGACCGGAGTGACGGTCCAGCTCGGTTCCCACAGCCGGCTGCCGGCCAGCGCGAACAGCGCGACGAGCGGCAGCGCGACCCGCTGCGGCTGCCGCCTGACCAGGTAGATGACCACCACCGGGGTGGCCCGGGGCAACGCGAGCGGGCTGGCCGGCTCGACGGGGGAGAACAGGCCGGGGGAGAAGGTGTCCGAGAGCAGCGTGAGCGCTACGACCACCAGCACCACCCCGCTGACCTGGCGCGGGAACCGGCCGAGGAACACCAGCGAGGCGTCCACCGCCAGCTGCAGCAGCAGATCGGCGCGCGGGCCCGCCCACCCCGTGGTGGGCCGGCTGCTGAGGCAGATCACGACGTCGAGCAGGCCGAAGGCCAGCGCGAAACCCACCAGCGTGGCCGTGTCCCGCCGGCTTCCCCACCGGTCCGCCGGGGTGCGAGGAGGAGCTGCGGCGAGGTCGGGCACGCGGACCACGTTAGCCTCCCGGGACGCCGCCGGCCGCTCGTCCCGGCCCCGGAGACGCGAGGTCGTGCTCCACCCCCGACGCCGTCGCCGCCTGTCTTCGTCATGCGCCGGGCGCGCGCCACGCCGCCCGCAGCTCGCGGAGCATGCCGAGGTCGTCCCCGCCACCCGGTCGCCTCTTCCCCATCGTTCTGGGCTCCGGGTACGCGAGGTCGTTCTCGCCCGCCAGGCCCACCCGGTGACCGCTCGCCGCTCGGTCCCGCTCTGTGACGGCGAGGTGGACGTCGCGGGGCGCGGGTAGGGGATTCATCGGGTTTGCGGGAAGACGGGGGAGTCGCGCAACGTGGATTTACTTGTCCCGAGCCGGATGCGATTCTACTGTCCAGGGCGTATTCATCGGATCAATGGGAGCTGGTTCATGCCGACAATCACCTCGGTGAACGTGATCGACGTCCGGTTCCCCACCTCGGCCACCCTCGACGGGTCCGATGCGATGAACCCCGACGGCGACTACTCGGCCGCCTACGTCGTCCTCGTGACCGACGACGCCGAGCTGGCGGGCTACGGTCTGACGTTCACCATCGGGCGCGGCAACGACCTGTGCGTGGCGGCGGCCCGGCAGATCGGGGCACGGCTGACCGGCCGCGACGTGGACGAGCTGGCCCGCGACCTCGGCGGCCTCTACCGGGAGATCATGGGCGACAGCCAGATGCGCTGGCTCGGCCCGGAGAAGGGCGTGGTGCACCTGTCGGCGGCGGCCGTGCTGAACGCCGCGTGGGACCTGGCCGCCCGGCGGGCCGGGAAGCCGCTGTGGCGGCTGGTCGCGGACATGCCGCCCGAAGAGCTGGTCGCGGCCTGCGACCTGCGCTATCTGTCCGACGTGCTCACGGCCGCCGAGGCCGTCGAGATGCTGGCCGCGCTCGTTCCCACGCGCGAGCAGCGCGTCGCCGAGCTCGCCGAGCGGGGATACCCGGCCTACACCAGCTCCCCAGGATGGCTGGGTTACCACGACGACAAGCTGCGCGGCCTGTGCCGTGAGGCCGTCGCCGAGGGCTGGACCCACGTCAAGCTCAAGGTGGGCGCGGACGTCGAGGACGACGTGCGCCGCCTGTCGATCGCCCGGGAGGAGCTCGGCGGCCGCACGCTGCTCATCGACGCCAACCAGGTGTGGGACGTGCCGCAGGCCATCGAGTGGGTGAACCGGCTGGCGTCGTACGAGCCGATGTGGATCGAGGAGCCGACCAGCCCCGACGACATCCTCGGCCACGCCGCCATCCGCAAGGCGGTCGCCCCCGTGGGAGTGGCCACCGGGGAGCACTGCCACAACCGCGTCATGTTCAAGCAGCTCCTCCAGGCCGGGGCGATCGACTTCTGCCAGATCGACTCCTGCCGCCTGGCCTCGGTCAACGAGATCGTCCCTGTGCTGCTGATGGCCGCCAAGTTCGGCGTGCCCGTCTGCCCGCACGCCGGCGGCGTCGGCCTGTGCGAGCTGGTCCAGCACATCTCCGTGATCGACTACGTCTGCGTGAGCGGCCGTCTCGAAGGGCGGGTGCTGGAGTACGTCGACCATCTGCACGAGCACTTCACCGACCCGGTGCGGGTCGAGGGCGGCCGCTACCGGCTGCCCGAGGCCCCCGGCTACAGCGCCCGCATGCACCCCGGCTCCGTCGCCGCCTACCGCTATCCCGACGGGCACCGCTGGGGAGGCTGACGCGGGCGTCGCCGAGACCGCGATCGATCCGATCGAGCAGCTGACCATGGACGCCGGGGCGCGCGGCGGACGGGCTCCGCCGTCACGGCCTCAGGCGTCCGGGTCAGAGCCGGCGGGGGCCGGGCGGACCATCTGGTCGGCCCGAGCCCGGCCACCGCCGTCCCTGGTTCACTCCTGTGTCCTGCCGCCGGTGAGCCGCGAGATCCCCAGCGCGGTGAGGATGATCGCCCCGTTGAGCGCGCCGATCCACTGGGCCGGGACGCCCGCGAGGGTCAGCACGTTCTGGATCATGTAGAGCAGCAGGATGCCGGTGAACGCGCCGAACACCGTCCCCTTGCCGCCGTTGAGGCTGACCCCGCCGATGACGGCGGCGGCGAACACGGTGAAGATCGCCCCGTTTCCCTGGCCGGCGGCGACGGAGGCGAGCCGGCCCGCGAGCATCAGGCCGCCGAGCGCCGCGAGCACGCTCGCGGTGATCAGCGTGATCCACAGCACCCGGTCGGTGCGGATTCCCGCGGCCTTGGCCGCGTCGACGTTGCCGCCGATCGCGTACAGCGAGCGGCCGAAGCCGGTGAACCCCAGCAGCACCACGCCGGCCGCGAACAGCAGCAGGCAGACCCAGATGGACGCGGGGATGCCGAGCCACAACGCCGAGCCCAGGTAGGTCATGGACGAGGGGAGGTTGAAGAAGGTCTGCCCGCCCGAGATGCCGGTGAGAAGGCCGCGCAGCACGATCAGCATGCCGAGGGTGACGATGAACCCGTTCAGGCCGAAGCGGACGATGAACAGCGCGTTCACCACCCCCGCCAGCACCCCGACCGCGAGGGTGACCGGGATGGCCCAGGCGCCCGACAGCAGGCCGAGCCCGTGTCCCGTCCCCGCCGCGACCGTCACCCAGGCGGCCACGCCGGGCGCCAGCCCGAACGTCGACTCCAGCGACAGGTCCATCCTGCCGGCGACCAGGACGAGCGTCTGCGCGAGCACCAGCAGCGAGATCTCCGACATGGTCTGCAGGATGTTGATCAGGTTGTCGGCCTGCAGGAAGATCGGGTGGACGACCTGCCCGACGATTGCGATCACGATGATCGCGGGGACCAGGGCCAGGTCGCGCAGCCGCGCCAGGCGCGGCCCGGCGCGCCGCCTTCCAGGTCCGGTGCCCTCCGAGGACGGGGAGCCCGGCGGGCGTCCGGTGCCGGACGGCGCGGTGGTGGTCTCAGGCATCGAGGTCGACTCCTTCCATGGCGGCCACCATCTCGTGGTCGTGCCAGCCGGCGGGCAGTTCCGCGACGGCGCGGCCATGGAACATCACCAGCACCCGGTCGCACAGCCGCAGGTCGTCGAGTTCGTCCGACGCGATCACGATGCCGGTCCCGGTCCCGGCGATCTCCTCGACCTTGCCGAGCAGGAACTCCTTGGAGCGGACGTCGACCCCGGCGGTCGGGGTGATGAGCACGAGCAGGCGGGGGCCGTTCGCCAGCGCGCGGGCCATCACGACCTTCTGCTGGTTCCCCCCGGACAGCCCTGTGACGGGCAGTTCGGGCCCAGGGGTCTTGATCGCCAGATTGTCGATCATCTCGCGGGCCAGCCGGTCCTTGCGCCGGCCGCTGACGAAGCCCGCAGGACCGAGCCGCTCGGGGATGGTCAGCGTGGTGTTGTCGGCGATCGACATCAGCGGGACCAGGCCCTGGTGATGGCGGTCCCGGGGGACGAACCCCACGCCCATGGTCAGCGACGCCGGGACGCTGCCGGGCCGCGGGCGGCTCCCGGCCACCTCCACCGTCCCCGACCGGGGCGCCCGCAGCCCCACGACGGCCTCGGCGAGCTCGGTCTTCCCGCTGCCGCCCAGCCCGGCCAGCCCGACGATCTCCCCGGCGCGGACCCGCAGGTCCACGTCGTGGTAGAGCTCGCCGTCGCCCAGTCCTTTGGCGTCCAGGACGACGGGCGCGTCCGAGGGCACGGCCGGACGGATCCGCCGCTCCCGCAGGCCGGCGGCCTCGCCGGTCATCGCCCCCACCAGGTCGCCCTGCGGAACCTCGGCCACCGGCGCGGTGAGGATGTGCCGGGCGTCGCGGAACACCGTGACGGTGTCGCAGATCTCATAGATCTCCTGCAGGTGGTGGCTGATGAACAGGAACGTGACGCCCTGCTCGCGCATGGCGCGCATGCGTTCGAACAGCCGGGAGATCGCCGCGCCGTCGAGCTGGGCGGTGGGCTCGTCCAGGATGATGAACCGCGCGCCGAACGACAGCGCCCGGGCGATCTCCACGAACTGCCGCTGCTCCACCCCGAGCTCCCGCGCCGGCCGCCGGACGTCGACGTCCACCGACCACGTCTCCAGCAGCTCCGACGCCTTGCGCCAGACGCTTTTCCAGTCGACCAGCCCGAGCCGGTTGCGCTTGTGCCGGTTCAGGTAGAGGTTCTCGGCCACGGTCAGCTCGGGGATGATGGTGGACTTCTGGTAGACGCAGGCGACCCGCTCACGCCAGGCGTCCCGGTCGGCGAGCCGCGGAGCGGGGGCCCCGGCGAAGCGGATCTCCCCCTCGTCCGGCGGCTGCAGCCCGGTCAGGATGGAGACCAGGGTCGACTTGCCCGCGCCGTTGCGTCCGACCAGAGCGTGCGTCCGTCCCGGCATGATCGTGATGTGCGCGCCGTCCAGCGCGACGGTCTCGCCGTATCTCTTGGTGACGCGCTCCGCCTCGGCGACCGGCCCGTCGGCGGGGGCCGGCTCGCCGTCGCGTGCGGGCGCGGGTTTCGCGGTCGCTCCCGCGTGGTCGCCCATGACCCTTGCCCTCTCAGTTCAGGTTGTTGCCCCATAGCGACTTGTCGTCGTGTTTGACGCTGGGGACGCCTCCGTAGGTGCCGCCGTCGGCGGTGACCAGGGGCGCGGACAGCTGGTCTTCGAGCAGTCCCGCGCGGACCTGCACGATCGTGCTGTCGTGGTCGGTCTTGCCCGGCTGGAAGGTCTTGCCGTCGATCGCGGCCTTGGCGTACGACAGGGCCCACTTGGCGTACAGGTCGGCCGGCTGGGAGACGGTCGCGTCGATGTCGCCGGAGGCGATGTCCTTGAGCTCCTGGGGAATGCCGTCGTTGGAGACGACGAAGACGTGCTTGGGGTCCTCCGGCTTGACCAGCAGGCCGCGCTGCTTGAGCACCTGCAGCGTGCCGGCCAGGGCGAAGCTCGACTGCATGTAGACGCCCTTGACGTCCGGGTTGGCGGTGAGGACCGTGGAGAGCTTCTGCGCGGCCACCGCGCCGTCCCAGTTCGCGGCCTCGCCGAACACCTTGATCTGCGGGTAGTTCTGCTTCATGCACTCGTTGAAGGCCTCGGTGCGGTCTCTGCCGTTGATGGACGCCAGGTCGCCCTGGAGCATGACGACCTTGCCGTTGCCCTTGAGCTTCTCGCCCAGGAACCGGCAGGCCTTCTCGCCGTAGGCGCGGTTGTCGGCGCGCACGACCATGAAGGCGTTCCCCTGGTCGGGCCGGGTGTCCACGAGAACGGCGGGGATCTTCTTGGTCTCGAGCTGCTGCAGCGTGGGCGCCACCGCGGCGGTGTCCTGGGGGGCCATGACGATGCCGCGCACGCCCTGGCCGACCAGGCTCTGCACGTTGGCGGTGAGCGTGGAGATGTCGTTCTGGGAGTTGGTGGTCTTCAGATCGGCTCCGAGCTCGCCGCCGAACTGGGGCACGTACCTGATGTAGGAGTTCCAGAAGTCGGTGTCCGACCGCGGGTAGTCGACGCCGATGAGCGGTTTCGCCGGCGCGCCCTTCTCACCGCCGCCGCCACCGCCGGTGCCACCGCCGCCGCATGCCGCGGCGAGGCACCCCGACATGGCGAGGGCCGCGGCCAGCGCGAACCTTCTGTGTTTCATCGTCTCTCCTCAAGAATCACCACGATGGGGGATCGCCGTGGCGGGCCGCGCCGCGGGCTCGGGCGGGGTCCGCGCCGCGGGACGCGGGACTCCGGCGAGGAGCCGCACAAGCGCTCATCATCGACAAGAACATGGGATGTCTTTCTATGGCCAAACCTGGCCGGTGTCCAGACCTCATGGGACGGATTCGCCGGGACCCCACGAGGGTCGGAGATGGCATCATCCCGGGCGGACGGCCGGACGCGTCCGATGATCGATGAGTCGTGCCGAATCAGCCGATTCATCACATGTCTGTGGCCCTCGATGGCGTTCTCGGACGGGGGTGGGGTGGCTCTCCTCCGTCCTGAGGTACGAAGATTCGTCTATGTCGTTGACCGAGCAGGCGATCGAACGCATCAGGCAACTCATCAAGGACGGGACCCTCCACCCCGGTGCGCGGCTGCCTCCCGAGCAGGACCTGGCCGCCGAGCTGGGCCTTTCCCGCAACCTGCTCAGAGAGGCCGTCCGCTCCCTGGTCACGACCCGCGTGCTGGAGGTGCGCAGGGGAGACGGCACCTTCGTCACGAGTTTGAAGCCGGAGCTGCTGCTCGAAGGGGTCGGCCTCGCCGTCGAGATGATGCGGGGCGACGACCTGCTGGAGATCACCGAGGTGCGGCGCCTGTTCGAGCCGGTGGCCACGGGCGTGGCCGCGCTGCGCATCACCGCGGACCAGCTCGCGGAGGTCGCACGCCATCTCGATGCCATGATCGCCGCGCACGATGACGTGGAGATGCTCAACCACCACGACGACGCCTTCCACCGGGCGGTGTTCGAGGCGACGGGCAACAGGTCCCTGTGCGCACTGCTCGCCGGCATCGCCGGCCGGACGTTGCGCGCCCGTGTCTGGCGGGGCCTGGTGGAGGGGAACGCGGCCGACCGCACCATCGCCGAGCACGCCGCCATCTACCGCGCGCTCGCCGACGGCGACGCGCCCCTGGCCCAGGCGGCCGCGCTCATGCATGTGAACACCACCGAGACCTGGTTGCGGAAGAACCTCGGCCCGTCGCTGCCGGAGCCCGCCCTCGCGCCACTGCGGCGATCATCCTGAGGGCCGGCCGTCCCGGAGACCGGCGCGCCGTCGCGCGCTGAAAGTTACAGTCGCCCCGGACCTCGGCGATCATCTGCGGGCGGTGTCAGACATGGGTTGTCTGCGGACGGAAGACCGTGGCGGGGGAGACTCGCGTCCGCGGCATGCGCACCCGTCAGCGGCATCGCGGGCACCCGCTCCGGAACCGCCGTCCATCCGTGCGACCTCGTGGTCCCGCGATGTTCCGTGCCAGGCCCCGTCCCGGCCGGCGTCTCCGGAAATCGGCGAGGGGCTGGACAGATGCCCCTGGGAGGTCTACAAAGACATCCAATGTCTCAGGTGTGACACTCCAGTCATCTCGGCGAAACAACGCACGTGACCCAGTAGAGCTCCTTGGTCCTGAGAGGTCCCCGCTCATGTCCTCGTCTTCGTCCTCGTACCAGTTCAGTCGTCGCGCGCTCCTCGCCGGGGCCGGGGGTGTCGCGGCCTCGGGCCTGCTGGGGTTCCGCCCGGCGTTCGCGACCGACGGCCCGCAGAGCTACACCGCGTCGTGGTCCTCGGTCGACCAGCACCCGCCGGCCCCCGAGTGGTTCCAGGACGCCAAGTTCGGCATCTACTACCACTGGGGCGTGTTCAGCGTCCCCGCCTTCGCCAACGAGTGGTACCCGCGCAACATGTACAACAACGGGTCGAACGAGAACAACCACCACAAGAGCGTCTACGGCGATCCCTCCGCGTGGCCGTACCACAACTTCATCAACGGTGCCCGGGACAAGGCCGGGAACTTCGTGCAGTTCGCGCCCAAGCTGAAGTCCGCGGGCGGCAGCTTCGACCCCAACGAGTGGGCGCAGTTGTTCGCCGACGCCGGGGCCAGGTTCGCCGGGCCGGTGGCCGAGCACCACGACGGCTACTCCATGTGGAACAGCCAGGTCAACGAGTGGAACTCCGTGGCCACCGGGCCCCGGCTGGACCTGCTGCGCCTGCACGCCGACGCCATCCGCGCCAAGGGCATCAAGCTGATCGTGTCGCTGCACCACGCCTACAACTTCACCGGCTTTTACCAGTGGGTGCCGACGCAGTCGACCAACTCGCTGAAGAAGCTGTACGGCCAGCTCGGCGCGTCCACCCACCAGCAACTGTGGTACGACAAGCTGCGCGAGGTGATCGACGGCTACCAGCCCGACGTCATCTGGCAGGACTTCAACCTCACCCAGCTCCCCGAGTCCCGGCGGCTGGACTTCCTGTCGTACTACTACAACCGGGCTGTCTCCTGGAACAAGGACGTCGTCGCCACCTACAAGGACGGGTTCAACAACCGGGGCGAGGTGTTCGACTACGAGCGCGGCGGCCCGGCCGGCATCCAGACCCCCTACTGGCTGACCGACGACAGCATCTCCAGCTCCAGCTGGTGCTACACCGTCGGCATCGGCTACTACTCGCTGAACGCCATGCTCCACTCGCTGATCGACCGGGTCAGCAAGAACGGGAACATGCTGCTCAACATCGCGCCGATGGCCGACGGCACCATCCCCTCCGGGCAGCGGTCGGTCCTGCTCGGCATCGGCGACTACCTCAAGCGCTTCGGCGAGTCCATCTACGCCACCCGGGCCTGGTCGGTCTACGGCGAGGGGCCGACGCAGATGGGCGGAGGGTCCTTCACCACGCCGCGGGCCGGCACCAACACCGACATCCGCTTCACCCGCAGCAAGGACAACACCGTGCTGTACGCCACGGTGCTGGGCTGGCCGGGCGGCACGCTGAACATCGGCACGCTGGGCTCCAACCGGATCAACCTGAGCACCCTGGCGTCGGTGCAGCTGCTGGGCTCCACGGCCGGCCAGTACACCAACCTGCCCACGCGCACGCAGGACGGTTCGGGCCTGCACATCACCATGCCCTCCTCCAGCGCCCCGTTCAGCGCCCCCGCCTACGTGGTCAAGCTGACCTTCAACGGCTCCATCCCCGCCCCGGGCTCGGGCCCCACCCCGACCGGCTGGGTGCGGATCAACAACGTGAGCACCAACCTCGCCCTGGACAGCGGCGGCAGCGTCGCCTCCGGCTCGGCGCTCAAGCAGTGGAACTACGACGGCAGCAACAACCTGCAGTGGCAGCTCGTCGACCTCGGCAGCGGCTGGTACCGCATCGTCAACCGCACCAACGGCATGGTCGCCGACAGCTGGGGCAACACCGCCAACGGCGCCAACTGCCTGCAGTCGGCCTGGAACGGCGGCAACAACCAGCAGTGGCGGCTCAACAACGTCGGCAACGGCCGCTACCAGATCATCAACCGGGGCACCGGAACCGCGCTGGACGGCGCGGGCCTCACCACGGCCGGCTCGGCCGTGCAGATGTGGGCCCCGAACACCAGCACCAACAACCAGTGGACCATCACCGCGCTCTGAGCGGTACCACCACCCCTCTCACCCGCCCCGGCGGCGTGCTGCGGCGGTCGCGCCGAGACGCGGCCGCCGCGGCCATGCGCGCCCTCCTCACCACCTCACCCCGCGTGCCGGCGGGCGGCGCTCAGCCGGGGGAGTGCGCGCCAGAAGGCGGCGCGACGGAATCGCGGGAGCGGACCGGCATCGGCACACGGTGCACCTCGGCCGCCGCGCCGAGCTCTGCGGGGTCGCGGTCCATCTCGGTGAACAGCACGTCGACGGCCTTGCGGCCCAGCTCGTAGTGGGGCAGCGCGACGGTGGTCAGGCCGGGCCGCATCCACGAGGCGATGGGATGGTCGTCGAAGGAGACGACGGAGACGTCCGCGGGCACCTTGAGCCCGAAGTCGTCGAGCGCCTGGTAGGCGCCCATGGCGATGCGGTCGTTGAAGCAGATCAGCGCGCGCGGCCTGACCGTCTCCAGCAGGTCGCGCGTCGCGGCGAGGCCGTACTCCGGCTGCCAGTCGAAACACGTGCGCGCGCCCGCCACCTTCACCCCCGCCTCGCCGAGGGCCTCGCGGATGCCGACGAGCCGTTCCAGCGCCGCGACGCTCTCGGAGGGCACGTTGCGCAGGCCCGGACCGACTCCGATCAGGTAGATGCCGTCGCGGTGGCCGGCGTCCAGCAGGACGCGGGCGGCGAGACGACCGGCCTCGACCTCGTGGGGGAGGACGGCGGGCAGGACGGCCGGCCCCTTGGGCACCGCGTTGAGCAGCACGACGGGTGAGGCCGTGATGCCTTTGGGCACCTTGATGGTCCTGGTGAACATCGAGGCCAGGATGAGCCCGTCCACCTGACGGTCGTGCATGGCCTGCAGGAGCAGGCGTTCGAGCTCGGCGTCGCCTTCGGTCTCACCGATGAACAGCATGAAGCCGCGGTCGCGGGCGGCCTCGAGCGCTCCCTTGATCATGTCGCCGGCCAGCCGCGAGGTGGCGACGGTGTCGGAGACGAAGCCGATCGTCCGGGAGGTGCCCGTGCGCAGGCCCACCGAGACGATGTTGGGCCGGTACTGCAGCTCGTCGGCCGCTTTCAGCACCCGCTGCTCGACGTCCTGAGAGATGCGCAGCTCACGGCCGCGGCCGGACAGCACCAGCGAGGCGGTCGGGCGGGAGACGCCCGCGGCCTTGGCGACATCGGCCAGCGTGACCCGGCGTGGGCTCACCCGGAGCCTCCGATCGTCAAGAGTGTGTTACGGAGGGTTGACATCGTGCGACGTGCACGGTGAGACTAACGGGCGCTAACCCGATTTAGCAACGAAGACGGGACGTCAGCCCGGTGCGGATGGTCCCAGGCAGCAGAGGAGATGCGCATGGCTCGTCGAGGTCGCCCCGGCAGGTCCGGGGCCGCGCTTGTGATCGCCATGGGAACGCTGGCCGCCGCCTGCGCGGCTCCCGGCAGCGACAACCCGCCACCCCAGGCCACCAGCACGTCGTCGACGTCCGCGGCGCCCACCTGCGGCACGGCTCCGGTCAAGCTCAGCGGCTACTTCGAGACCGGGTTCCCGCTGCCCAAGGAGCTGACCACCGAGTTCACCAAGCAGCACCCGAACGTCACCTGGGACATCCGTGAGGACCAGTTCGCGGTGATCACGCAGAACGCCCCGCGCGTGCTGGCGGACAACCCGCCCGACCTGATGCGCCTTCCCCAGGTGTCGGAGCTGGTCAAGGACAACCTGCTGAAGAACCTGGACGGCTACGCCAAGGCGTTCGGCTGGGACCGGTGGCCGGCCTCGCAGCTCGAGCAGCTGCGCATGGGCCCGGGCGGGCGCCCGCGCGGCGAGGGCTCGCTGTACGCCCTGGGACTCAACTTCAGCCTGACCGGTCTGTTCTACAACAAGAAGCTGGCCGCCCAGATCGGGATGTCGGCGCCGCCCACCACGCTGGCGGAGCTGGACCAGGCGCTGGACAAGGCCAAGAAGGCGGGCCTCACCCCCATCCTGCAGTTCAACGGCGGCGCCACCGGCGGCCTGGCGTTCCCGCTGCAAAACCTCATGGCCTCCTACGGGCCGCCCGGGCCCATCAACGACTGGATCTTCCAGAAGCCAGGCGCGACCATCGACACCCCGTCGAACCTGCAGGCCGCCCAGCACCTGGAGCGATGGGTCAAGGCAGGATACTTCCAGAAGGACGTCAACGCGGTCGACTACGCCACGATGATGAGCCGCTTCATCGGCGGCAAGGGCCTGTTCATGTTCAACGGAGACTGGGAGTCGGGCAACCTCGACAAGCAGATGCCGGGCAACGCCGGCTTCACCCTGATGCCGCCCGCGCAGCAGGGCGGCAAGCGCGCCGCGATGTCGGCCCCCCTGACCTTCGGCATCGCCGCCCGCGCCAAGAACGCCGACTGCGCCGCCTTCTTCCTCAACTGGGTGGCCACCGACAAGCGGGCCCGCGAGATCGGCGTCGAGGTCGGCGGGTCGCACCCGATGGGACCGGCCGACGCGTACATGCCCGAGGTGCCCGCCGACAAGGTCACCGCGAGCACGCTGTCCGCCGGCGCCGACATCGCCAAGGACAACGGCGCGATGGACTTCATCGCCAACGCCACCGGCGCCATCTACGCCAAGAGCTGGACGCCTCAGTTGCAGAAGCTGGTGGCCGGGCAGCAGACGCCGCAGGAGCTGCTGAAGAGCGTCCAGGCCGACTACACCGGCCAGCTCGAAGGGAACTGAGACAGGTGGTGCCCCGCCCCGCCGGCGCCCGATCGGCGTCCCGGCGGCCGGTCACGGCCAAGCTGCGCGGCTCGCGCGGCTTGGCCGGCTGGCTGTTCGTCGCCCCGGCGCTCGCCTTCTACGCGGTGTTCGTCCTGCGCCCGATCGCCGTGACGTTCCAGTACTCGCTGTACGACTGGGACGGCATCGGCGCCTCCACCTGGGTGGGGCCGGCCAACTACGGCAAGGTCTTCACCGACCCCGACCTGTTCGAGTCGCTGGTCAACGCCGTCAAGCTGATCGTGTTCTTCAGCGCGATCCCGGTCGTGCTGGGGCTGGCGATCGCCGCGACGATCAGGCGCATCGCCGCGACCAGGCTCGCCCTGGTGGCGCGCACCGTGATCTTCCTGCCGCAGGTCATCCCGCTGGTGGCCGCCGGCATCGCGTGGAGCTGGCTGCTGGCCTCCACCGGAGTGGTCAACCAGTTGCTCACGCTGGTCGGCCTGGGCGGGGTGACCCGGGCCTGGCTGGGCGACTTCGGCACCGCCCTGCCGGCGGTCGGCATGATCGGCGCGTGGGTGCTGCTCGGCCTGTGCACGCTGCTGCTCCTGGCGGGCATGAGCAAGATCGACCCGGCGCTGTACGAGGCCGCCCGGCTCGACGGCGCCGGGCCGTGGCGGGAGTTCATCTCGATCACCGTCCCCAGCCTGCGCCAGGAGATCGCGGTCTGCGTCACCGTGACCGTGATCGCGGCGCTGGCGAGCTTCGACATCATTTACATCTCCACCCAGGGCGGCCCCGGCAACACGACCATGGTGCCCGGCCTGCAGATCTTCTACCTGGCCTTCTCCGAACGCGAGGTGGGCATGGCCTCGGCCCTCGCCGTGGTGCTCATGGTCCTGGTGATGGCCTGCGCCCTTCCCATCCAGTGGTTCGCGAAGGACGGCAACCGATGATCACCGCACGGGGGGAGGCCTGGACCGGCCGGCTGCTGCTCTTCCTGATGATGGCGGTCACGCTCCTGCCGTTCATCAGCCTGTTCGTCACCGCCCTGCACCCCTCGGGCACCTACCCGGCCGGGCTGGCCTGGCCGGAGCACCCGCAGTGGGGCAACTTCCCGCGGGCCTTCCAGGCCGCGAACATGCTGGAGCTGCTGAAGTCGAGCGTCCTCATCGTGCTGGGCGTGGTCCCGCTGTCGATCCTGCTGGGCACGATGGCCGGCTTCGCCATCGGCCACCTGCGGGTGATCGGCGGACGGGTGGTCTTCCTGCTGTTCGTGCTCGGCCTGACCCTGCCGTTCGAGGGCATCATCACGCCGCTGTACTACCAGATCCGCGACATGGGGCTCCTGAACACCCGGTGGGCGATCATCCTGCCGCTCATCGGCCTGTTCATGCCGTTCAGCGTCTTCTGGATGCGCGCCCACTTCGTCAACATGCCCGGGGAGCTGTCCGAGAGCGCGCGGATGGACGGCGCCAACCTATGGCAGCTGTTCCGCCGCATCCACCTCCCCCTGGCCATGCCGGCGATCTCCTCGCTGGGCATCCTGCTGTTCCTGTGGACCTGGAACCAGTTCCTGCTGGCCATCGTCCTGGTCGACGACCCCGCCAAGCGCACGATGTCCGGCGCGCTGGGCGCCTTCCAGGGCCAGTGGGGCACTGACATCCCGCTGCTGTGCGCCGGGTCGCTGCTGATCCTGGCCCCCACGCTCGCGATCTTCCTGATCTTCCAGCGTCACTTCGTCAAGGCCCTGCTCCAGGGCTCGCTGAAGGGATGACGGCGATGAGCGCACCGCCGCCGCTCTTCGGCGGGATCGAGGCGGGCGGCACGAAGTGGGTGTGCGCGGTCGCCGACGCCGGCGGGGAGATCCTCGCGACGCACGTGCTGGCGACCACCACGCCGGAGGAGACCATCACCGGCGCCGTGCGGTTCTTCCAGGAGCACCGGACGCTCGCCGCGATCGGCGTGGGCACCTTCGGCCCGGTCGACCTGCGGCCGGGCTCACCGACGTACGGCCACATCACGGTCACGCCCAAGCCCGGCTGGACCCACACCGACGTCGTCTCCCCGTTGCGCGCCGCGCTGCGCGTTCCCGTCGGCCTGGACACCGACGTGAACGCCGCCGCGCTGGGGGAGTGGCGGCGCGGCGCCGGGCGAGGGCTGGAGACGCTCGCCTACATGACCGTGGGCACGGGCATCGGCGTGGGAGCCGTGCTGAACGGCCGCCCGGCGCACGGTCTCCTGCACCCGGAGTTCGGCCACATCCGCATCCCGCACGACCGCGCCCGAGACCCGTTCGCGGGCAGTTGCCCCTTTCACGGCGACTGCCTGGAAGGGCTCGCCTCCGGGGAGGCGATGCGCCGGCGCTGGGGACGGCGTGCGGAGGACCTGGACGACCCGGCGGCGTGGGAGCTCGAGGCCGAGTACCTCGCTTACGCCGTCACCACCCTCACCTACGCGCTGTCTCCCGAGCGGATCGTCATCGGCGGCGGCGTCGCGAAGCGTCCGGGGCTGCTGTCCCGGATCCGGGCGCGCGCGTTCGACCTGGCCGCCGGCTATCCGGCGATACCGGCGCTGACCGACCGGTCCGCCATGGAGGAGTACGTGGCCGGCCCTTCGCTCGGCGACCACTCCGGAATCGCCGGCGCCGTCGAGCTCGCCATGAGCGCCCTGGCCTGACCGGCGGGCCCGCCGGTCAGGCGAGATCACATCCATCACTCTCAGAGAAGAGGTTCACCATGCTCCGCCAAGGACGGTCACGGGCCGCACGGGGAACGGCGGACGGACCCGGCGCGCTCCACGGACGCATCGGTGGTCACCGCCGCCGGCAGGGCGCCGCGTGAGCGACGGCCGGCCGGCGCGCTGGACCCGCCGGCATCTCGACCTGCTCGCCGAGACCGGCGCGGTCACCGTGCCCGTCATCGATCCGCCGTCCCTGCCGCGCATCCTGCCCGGCCACTATCTGTGGGACCTGTGGCCGATCCAGGAGGAGGACGGCTCGACGAGCGTGATCGGCGGGCGTGAGCTGTGGATGGCCCTGTCGGCTCCCGCCCTCGGCCATCCGGAGGAGCGCCACGACCAGGCGCGCATCCGCCTGCTCGCCAGGTACGGCGAGGAGTGGACCGACCTCGGGAACGCCTTCGCCGACGGCGCCTCGCCCGGCAGCCGCGAATGGTCGGGGTCGGCGGTCCGCCGGCCCGACGGCACCGTCTCGGTGTTCTACACGGCCGCCGGACGGCGAGGCGAGGCACGCCCGACCTTCGCGCAGAGCGTCATCGAGACCCGTCCCGCCCTCATCGCCGACGGCGGCCGGATCGCGCTCGGACGGGACGCCGACCACCGCGAGGTGCTGCGCTCCGACGGCCGGATGTACCTGCCGGCCGACGAGTCCGAGGGAGCGCCGGGCCGCATCAGGGCCTTCCGCGATCCCGGCTGGTTCCGCGACCCGGCCGACGGGCGCGACCACCTGCTCGTCGCCGCGTCCACCGCCTGGGAGGACGGCTTCACCGGCGCGATCGCCCTGGCCGGGCGGCGGGCCGGCGCCTGGGTCCTGCAGCCGCCCCTGCTCGTCGCCGAAGGCGTCAACCACGAGCTCGAACGACCGCACGTCATCGTGCACGAGTCGCGCTACTACCTGTTCTTCTCCACCCAGCGCCACGGCTTCCACCCGGCCGGCAGCGCGCCCACCGGGTTGTACGGCTTCGCCGCGCCCAGCCTGACCGGACCGTACGAGCCGCTCAACGGGTCCGGGCTCGTGCTCGGCAATCCCTCCGCCCGGCCCGACCAGACCTACGCCTGGCTGGTGCTGCCCGACCTCCAGGTGGTCGGCTTCGCCAACTACGGGTCCGAGCCGGGCATGGACCTCCGGTTCGCGGAGGCCGAGCGGGCACGGGCCGCTTTCGGCGGCACCATCGCTCCGGCGCTGAGGCTCACCGTGGACGGGTTGACGACCACCGTCGTGCCGTCCGCCCGCTGACCGGACGCATGGACGGCCTCGTGGCCGCGTCGCCCGCCCAGGGACGCGGCCACGAGGGCCGCGTCTCAGGGGGCCGTGTCCGGCCGTCGCTCGAATCGATTCGATGTGCGGCACGGCAGACGTCTCGGGTCGATCGCCGGCGGAACACCCGCGACATCCGCCGGTGACGCGGCGGCCATCCGGCGGCGAGGCACGGGCGCGGCGCCGTGCAACAGGACGGCATACATTGGGTCTCTCCCATTGACTCCTCTTGTGGGCGCGCTTATGTTCATCGAACCGGTTCGGCGAACCGGTTCGACCGGCCATCGAAAATAGCCGCTCAACGCCTGTCAGCGGAGGTCATAATCATGGGGTCAGCAGCAACGAGCCGCCACGCGGCCGGCCTGGGTCTCACGGTCCTGCTGGTCGCCGGCGGTACGGTCGCGTGCTCGTCGTCGTCCGGTGGCGGCGACGCGGCCAGCGCGAGCCCGGCCGCCGGCGGCGGCACCTACACCATCTGGGATCCCTACCCCCAGTACGACAAGAGCTCCGAGTGGGTGAAGCTGCTCGAGACGTGCGGCACCCAGGCCGGGGTGAAGATCGAGCGCACCGGCTACGACACCAGTGACCTGACCAACAAGGCGCTGCTGGCCGCCCAGCAGGGCAACGCGCCGGACGTGCTGATCGTGGACAACCCGGTGGTCTCCACGATGGCCGAGGCCGGGGTCCTGACGACCACGGAGGAGAACAAGCTCGACACCTCCGCCATCGCGCCGAACCTGCTGGCCGCCGGGCAGAGCGGCGGCAAGACCTACGGCGTCCCGATCGGCGCCAACACCCTCGCCCTGTACTACAACAAGGCGGTGCTCAAGAAGGCCGGGGTGGACGTCGCCTCGGTCAAGGACTGGGCCTCGCTCACCGCGGCGCTCGCGAAGGTGAAGGCGGCGGGCAAGAAGGGCATCACCTTCTCCGCCATCGGCACCGAGGAGGGCAGCTTCCAGTTCCTGCCCTGGTACTGGGGGTCCGGGGCCCAGCTGACCAAGCTCGACTCCCCCGAGGGGGTCTCGGCGGCGGCGCTGTGGACCGACTGGCTGAAGAAGGGGTACGCCCCGAACTCCGTCATCAACAACACCCAGACCACCAGCTGGCAGGAGTTCGCCACCGGCGACTACGCCTTCGCCGAGAACGGCACCTGGCAGCTCGCCAACGCCGAGAAGGCCGGCTTCGACTACGGCATCATCCCGATCCCGGCCAAGGCCGGCGGGACCGCGCCGGCGCCGACCGGCGGCGAGTTCGTGAGCATTCCCGTGCAGAAGGACACCGCCCGCTACGCCACCTCCCAGAAGCTCGTGGCGTGCCTGACCGACACCGCCAACTCCCTCACCACGACCACCACCCTGTCCTACGTCGCCCCCACCGAAGCGGTGCAGGCCAAGCAGGTCGAGCAGAACCCGAAGCTCGAGGTCTGGGTGGAGGCCGTCAAGGCCGCGAAGGGCCGCACCAGCGACGACCTGGGCACCAAGTATCCGAAGATCTCCGAGCCGATGTGGGGCGCGGTGCAGGCGGCGCTGAGCGGGTCGAAGAACCCCCAGCAGGCGATGGCGGACGCGCAGACGGCCGCGGCGAGCGCCACCCAGTAAGACATGAGCCGAGTCATAGAGAAGCCGGCGCGTGCCGCCCGTGACCCCCTTCCCTCGGCGAGGAGGGGGCGCCGGGCGGCACGCCTGGCGTCAGGGCAGTGGGCGGCGTGGGCGTTCCTCGCCCCGATCGTGGTCTACCTGACGGTCTTCTACGCCTACCCGCTGTTCCGCAACGTCGAGTTGAGCCTGCGCAACTACACCGTGCGCTCCTTCGTGCAGGGCGATGCCCCCTTCACCGGCCTGACCAACTACGCCAAGGTCGTCGGCGACCCGGCCTTCGGGCCGACGCTGTGGCACACGGCGGTGTTCACCGTGGTGTCGCTGGCCTTCCAGTTCGCGATCGGGCTGGCCCTGGCGGTGTTCTTCGCCAGGCACTTCCGCCTGTCGGCCACCTTGCGGGCGCTGTTCCTGGTCCCGTGGCTGCTCCCGCTGATCGTGTCGGCCTCCACCTGGTCGTGGATGCTCAACAGCGACTCCGGCGTCGTCAACGCCGTGCTGAGGACGGTCGGCCTCGGACCGGTGAACTGGCTGACCTCCCCCGACTGGTCCCTGTGGTCGGTGACCATCGCCAACATCTGGATCGGCGTCCCGTTCAACCTCGTGGTGCTGTACTCCGGCCTGCAGGCCATCAACCCCACCGTGTACGAGGCCGCCGCGCTGGACGGGGCGAACGGCCGGCAGCGGTTCTGGAGGGTCACCTTCCCCCTGCTGCGCCCGGTGTCGGCGGTCACGCTGCTCCTCGGACTGGTGTACACGCTGAAGGTGTTCGACATCATCTGGATCATGACCAAGGGCGGGCCCAGCGGCTCCTCCACCACCTTCGCCACCTGGTCCTACCGGCTCGGGTTCGGCAACCTGGTGCCCTCCTTCGGCCCCGGGGCGGCCGTGGGCAACCTGCTGATCGTGATGGCCCTCGTCTTCGGGCTGGTCTACATCCGCGCGCAACGCAAGCAGGACCTCACATGAGGCACTGGAGGACCGGTGCCGGTCTCCTGCTCACCGCGGTGATGCTGTTCCCCGTCTACTGGATGATCAATGTGTCCTTCACCAGGGAACAGGACATGCGCAAGAGCCCGCCGAACTGGCTGCCCATCAACGGCACGCTGGACGGGTACCGCGCGGTGCTGGACCAGCAGCTCCCTTACCTCGGCATCAGCCTGGTCGTCGGGCTCGGCACCGTCGCCCTGACCCTGCTCGTCGCGGCCCCGGCGGGCTACTCGCTGGCCAAGCTGCGGCCCCGCGGCGGCGGAGCGCTGAGTTTCGTGCTGCTGGTCGCCCAGATGATCCCGGGCATCATCATGGCGATGGGCTTCTACGCCATCTTCCTCAACACCGGCATGCTCAACACCGTCTCAGGGCTGATCGTGGCCGACTCCACCCTCGCGGTGCCGTTCGCGGCCCTGATCCTGACCGCGTTCATGTCGGGCATCCCCGAGGAGCTGCTGCAGGCCGCCCGCGTCGACGGGGCCGGGGTGATGCGCACGTTCTGGTCCATCGTGCTGCCCGTCAGCCGCAACTCCCTCATCACGGTGTCGCTGTTCACCTTCCTGTGGGCGTGGTCGGACTTCATCTTCGCCAGCACCCTGGACCAGGGCGGCGACCACCAGCCCATCACCCTCGGCATCTACCACTACATCGGCAACAACAACCAGGAATGGAACGCCATCATGGCCACCGCCGTGATCGCCTCCATCCCCGCCACGGTGCTGCTCATCATCGCCCAGCGTTACGTCGCCGCCGGCGTCACCGCCGGCGCCGTCAAAGACTGACCTTCGGAGAAGGGATTCTCATTTCATGACCGCCGCCTCGGGCCCGGTGTTCTCCCTGCGGGAAATCCCGTTCAGCTTCAGCGGATCGTGGTTCGCCTTCTCACCGGTGGTGGCCGAGAAGGTCTACGCCGAGGACGTGCACCTGGTCTCGCACCAGACCGGCATGCACCCGATCCTGCGGCTGGTGCCCACGGCCGAGACCGCGATCGACGCCGCTCCGCACCAGCTCACCTGGAGGGGCGACGACGGCCGGATCGAGCTGGCCTACGAGACCACCGACACCGTCCGGGTGCGCGGCCGCGGCCTCGGGCTCCGCCTGCTGGCCGCCGACCCCGTCCTGACCCCGTTCAGCGGCCCGTACTTCTACCAGGACCCCGCGGACGGCTCCTACGTCTTCACCGTCTACCAGACCGGGCGCCGCTACCGCGTCACCCTGCTGGACGGGCGGGCCGAGTCCGTCGGCGCCCAGGCGCTCGGCACGGCCGAACGCGGCGTCCTGCTCCCGGCGGACGAGCCATGGGAGATCGCCCTGGAGGAGTACGAGACCGCCCGCGCCCCGTTCGCCAGTGACACCTCCTTCGAGCAGGTGGCCAAGACGGCGCGCGCCGAGTTCGACGCCTTCACCGCGGCCGTCGCGCCCTGGCGCAGCGACCGGACGCCCGCCGCCGAGCTGGCCGCCTACGTGCTGTGGTCGGCCACCGTGCGCCCCGCGGGGTTCGTCACCCGCCCCGCGGTGCTGATGTCCAAGCACTGGATGGACAAGGTCTGGAGCTGGGACCACTGCTTCAACGCCATCGCCCTGGCGGGCGGGCTGCCCGATCTCGCGGAGGACCAGTTCCGGCTGCCCTTCGACCACCAGGACGCCTCGGGTGCGCTGCCCGACTCCGTCACCCACTCGGAGATCCTCTACAACTTCGTCAAACCGCCCATCCACGGCTGGGCCCTGCGGCGGCTGCGCCCGTCCTGCGACCTCGAGCCGTCCGAGACCTACCGGCTGCTGGAACGCTGGACCCGCTTCTGGCTGGACGCCCGGCGCGCTCCCGGCAGGGAACTGCCGCACTACCAGCACGGCAACGACAGCGGCTGGGACAACGCCACCACCTTCGACCCCGAACGCGTCATCGAGAGCGCCGACCTGGCCGCCTTCCTGGTGCTCCAGATGCGCGAACTCGCCCGTCTGGCCACGGGACTCGGCGAACCGGACGCGGCCGAGCGCTGGTCCAGCGCCGCGGACCGGACGCGCGAGGCACTGCTCACCGAGCTGTGGGACGGGTCGAGGTTCCTCGCGCGCGGCGCGCACTCCGGCCGGACTTGGTCCAGCTCCAGCCTGCTCGACCTCATGCCGATCGTCCTCGGGGAAGAACTGCCCGAACCGGTGCGTGACGCGCTCGCCGCCCGCATCGAGGACCACCTCACCGCCTTCGGCCCGGCGACCGAGCTGCCCACATCGCCGCACTACCGGGACGACGGCTACTGGCGCGGACCCATCTGGGCGCCCTCGACCGTCCTCATCGAGGACGGCCTGCGGCGGGCCGGCCACGTCGAGCTGGCCGACGAGATCAGCGCACGGTTCCGTACGTTGTGCGAGAAATCCGGCTTCGCGGAGAACTTCGACGCACGGACCGGTGAGGGGCTGCGCGACCGTGCCTACACCTGGACGGCCGGCGCCTACCTCATCCTCGCCGGCGACCACGAACGGCGTCGGGTCTGACCCGCTTCGTCGTCGCCGGGGTGAGCCCTATTCGCACGGTCGGAGCGCCGAAGGGCCAGGACGTGTTGTTAGCGATAACATCTCAGCTCGCCTCCGCTTGGGTGGTGATCGGCGCCGACCGCCCGCGGCGTGGCCCCGTCCGGCGCCGATCCGGCGGCGGCCGGTCGGCGCGCGGCCGGGTCATCCTCGTGCGGACGGGCGGCGCTCCATCAGGGGTTAAGTTTCCGCCCTCGGGGGGTTAAGTTACGGCCGATCGTGAGCGATCGGTACGCCGAAGTCAACGCTGCGGACGGTGGCGAGCCTGCTTTCGGCGACGGCGTCAGGCGACGCCAGCGCCGGGCCGGATGACGGCTCGGCGGCGCCGGCGGTGGGCTCGCCGGACACCGCGAGGCACGTGCCGCGCCGACAGCGTTCGCGATAATGCCTGCTCAGCGGGGTGACACTGTTCTGACGCGAGAGTGGCGCGGCGGGGTGAAGACGACGCGCCGAGCCGTCGCCGAGCCCGCTCGCCCGCGTCCGGCCGCCGTATGGGGCTCCGCGATCCCGCCCCGGCCGCGGTGACATCGTTCGGCCGCGCCGACTGAAAGTTTCAGTGGTGTGCGCCCCTCGTGGAAGGCGGTCGCGCGAGCGCCGGGGAATCGCCGTAACCGCTCGCCGTGCCAGGTCCTGGCCTCCGTGCCGGGCCGCCGCGCTCCGGTGGGAGGGATCCGCGCGGCCGGCTCATGGTCTTGACAGGTTCCGTACCGGTTTCCACACTGACTCCCCGAGCGGCCTGCTCTCCTCGGACGTCAGGTGGTGTGCGGCGGAACTCGTCACCGTGGAGCCCGCCGGAGAGAGGCCGCTCCACCGTGGCGTCCGCCACGAAGTCCGACGTCACCGACCCCGGTGACGCAACCCGGTTCTGCTGTCGCTGACACGTCGACATACCCGCGCGCGTCGTTGTTAGCGCTAACAATTCGGGTCGTGACAGTGGAACACCGGTTACAGAGAACGGAAGAGCACCCATGCGACAGAGCACCGCACATCGTGGGAGGTGGACGCTGATCGCCGGCGTCCTGGCCCTCCTGACGGCCATGGTCGGCGTGGCTGGGACCCATCTCGCCTCGGCGGCCGCGGCGGGATGCCGGGTCACCTACACCGTCAGCGCCCAGTGGCAGGACGGCTTCGGCGCCAACGTCATCGTCGACAACCTCGGCGACCCGGTCGACGGCTGGAGGCTGACCTGGTCGTTCCCGGCCGGGCAGTCCATCACGCAGTTGTGGAACGGGTCCTACACCCAGTCGGGGTCGTCGGTGACGGTGACCAACGCCTCCTACAACGGCGCCATCCCCACGGGGGGAAGCACCAGTTTCGGGTTCAACGGAAGCTGGAGCGGCTCCAACCCGGTGCCGTCGAGCTTCGCCCTCAACGGCACGACCTGCACCGGCGGCGTCTCTTCCCCCTCGCCCACTCCCACCGTCACCCCGACCGTCACGCCGACGCCCACGCCTACGCCGACCCCGACGCCGACGATCACGCCCACGCCGTCGGGCAAGCAGCCGTGTGACATCTACGCCGACGGCGGCACGCCGTGCGTGGCGGCGCACAGCACCACGCGCGCGCTGTACGCCTCCTACAACGGCCCGCTGTACCAGGTGCGGCGCGCCTCGGACAACACCACGCGGGACGTCGGCGTGCTGAGCCCGGGCGGGGTGGCCAATGCCGCGACCCAGGACTCCTTCTGCGCGAACACGACCTGTCTGATCAGTGTCATCTACGACCAGTCGGGTCGGAACAACCGGCTGACCCAGGCGCCTCCCGGCGGGTTCTCCGGCCCGGCGGCGGGCGGGTACGACAACCTCGCGACCGCGACCAAGGCGCCGACCACGGTGGGCGGCCACAAGGCCTACGGGGTCTACGTGGACGCCGGTGTCGGCTACCGCAACAACGCCACCAACGGCATCGCCAAGGGCGACCAGCCCGAGGGCATGTACGCCATCTTCGACGGGACGCACTACAACGGTGGTTGCTGCTTCGACTACGGCAACGCCGAGACCAACAGCCGCGACAACGGCAACGGCACGATGGAGGCCATCTACTTCGGCAACATCAAGGTGTGGGGCACCGGCGCGGGCAACGGCCCCTGGATCATGGCCGACCTGGAGAACGGCCTGTTCTCCGGCGTCAACCAGAAGAACAACGCTGGCGACCCGACCATCACCCACCGGTACCTGACCGCCATCATCAAGGGCGAGCCCAACCACTGGGCCATCCGCGGCGGCAACGCCCAGTCCGGCGGTCTTGGCACCTTCTACGACGGCAAGCGGCCCAACGTGTCGGGCTACAACCCGATGAAGAAGGAAGGGGCCATCATCCTCGGCATCGGCGGCGACAACAGCCACGGCGCCGTGGGCACCTTCTACGAGGGCGTGATGACCTCCGGCTATCCCTCCGACGCCACCGAGAACGCCGTCCAGGCCAACATCACCGCCGCCGGCTACCGGTAGGCGAGCGACCGCGGGCCGCACCGGACCGCCGAGCCGCCCCTGGGACATCCAGGGGCGGCTCGCCGTCGTCCGTCCGCCGGCCGGGCAGGAAAGGACTCTCACCCGGCCTTTCCCTGCCGGGAACCGTAGACCGGCGGCCCTGTCGCATCGACCGGACGTGCCCTCCCGCCGCCGCCGTCAGGGCCGGCGGCGGGAGGGCGCGGTCAGGAGACGGTGCTACCGGGTCGTCATGGGCTGGTGCAGCTCAGCCCGGTGGGCGCCGTCGAACCGTTTCCGTTGGCGGTGAATCCGAACGTCGTCGACCCGTTGCCGGGAACGGTGCCGTTGTAGGCGGCGTTCTTGACGGTGATCGCGCCGGAGGTGCCGGTGTTCACGCCGTTCCACATGCTCGAAACGGTCTGCCCGCCGGCCAGCGTCATGCTGACGGTCCAGCCGTTGAGCGCGGAGGTTCCGCCGTTGCCGACGGTCACCTCACCCTGGAAGCCGCCGCCCCAGTCGTTGACCAGCCGGTAGGTCGCCGTGCAACCGCCCGGAACGGGAGTGGGCGTCGGCGTCGGGCTGGGCGTCGGGGTGGGACTGGGCGTCGGGGTCGGAGTGGGAGTGGGAGTGGGCGTCGGGGTCGGGGTGGGCGTCGGCGAGGTGTCGCCGCTGACCCGGTAGACGACGGTGCCGTGCGAGGGCACGCTGGCCGAGATCGTCCCGGTGCTGGTGGTGGTGGCGTTGGTCCAGGCGTCGCGCAGGGTGAACGAGCTGCCCGACTTGCCGATCGCCGAGGCGGTGGTGCTGATCGTGGTGGTGCTGCCGCCCTGGTTGAACAGGGCGACCGCGACGTCGCCGTTGCTGAGCTTCTTGGCCAGCACGCGGCGGGTGCCGTCGTTGCTGATCTGGGTCGCCTGCAGGCCGAGGGTGTCCTGGTTGATCGCGATGAGGCGGGGGTTCTTCAGGATCGTCGAGGTCGCCGAGTCCATGCTGCGCAGGTCGTTCCCGGCGATGAGCGGCGAGGCCATCATCGCCCAGAGGGCGAAGTGGCTGCGCATCTCGGTGTCGGTCATGCCGCCCCGGCCGACCTCCATCATGTCGGGGTCGTTGAACTGCCCGGGCTTGGCGTAGGAGGCGAGCGGGATGGTGACGTTGACGATGTTCTGGATGCCCATGGGGTACCCGTTGGTCTGGCCGGTGTCCCACTTGTTGGTGATGTCCTCGGTGGTCCGCCAGATGTTGGCGATGTCGCCCCAGTTGCGGCGTGGCCCGGTCTTGTCGTGGATGCTGTTGGAGTTGATGCTGTAGAGGATCGGCCGCCCCGTCGCGGCGAGCGCGTCACGCATCTTGGCGAACGTGGTGATCTGGTCGTTGATGGTGCCGTTGGGCGAGCACCAGTCGTACTTCAGGTAGTCCACCCCCCAGGCGGCGAACTGCCGAGCGTCCTGGGCCTCGTGTCCCTGGCTTCCGGTCGCCCCAGGGTAGCTGCCGAAGTACTGCGCGCAGGTCTTGTCCACCGGGACCTGGTAGATGCCGAACTTCAGCCCCTTGCCGTGCAGGTAGTCCCCGAGCGCCTTCATCCCGCTGGGGAACCGCGACGGATTGCCCTGCAGGTTTCCCGAGGAGTCGCGGTTGGAGTTGAACCAGCAGTCGTCGACCACCACGTACTGGTAGCCGAGGTCGCGCAGCCCGGAGTTGACGATCGCGTCGGCCATCTGCTTGATCAGCGACTCGCTGATGTTGCACCCGAAGGTGTTCCAGCTGTTCCATCCCATGGGCGGCGTGCGCGCCACGCCGTTCTCCAGGGCGCCGGCCTCCCCTTGGACGGCGACCAGGCCGCCCAGGAGCACCCCGGTGGCGAGCGCCGCCGAGCCGAGCCGAGTTCTCACTTTGCGCACTGTTCCTCCTGCGGACCTACGAAGAGCACTTACGGAAAGAGGGCCCTCGCGCACCGGCGCGGGGCGAACGGCGCGGGCGGCATCGACTCGACCGCTCCCGTGAGGGGCCCGTCAGAACTCAGGGGTGGAGCCCGGCCGGGCTCCACCCCTGACGGTTGGTCCTGGGTCAGGCGATGGTGCACGCCGCGCCGTTGAGGGTGAACGACGTGGGTTTACCGGTGTTGCCGGTGTGGGTGGCCTGGAAGCCGATGCTGACCGAGGCGTTGGGCGCGATGGCGCCGTTGTAGGAGACGTTCTTCGCGGTCACCTGGCCGCTGGTGGGGCTGTAGGTGGCGTTCCAGCCGGAGGTGATGGTCTGGCCGCCGGGCAGGGTGAAGACCAGCGACCAGCCGTCGATCGCGGCGGTGCCGGTGTTGGTGATGGAGATGTCCGAGGTCAGACCGGAGTTCCACGCGTTGAGGGTGTCGGTGACCCGGCAGGCTCCGGTGCCCGGGGTGGGGGTCGGGGTGGGGGTCGGCGTCACGGTCGGCGTCGGCGTCGGCGTCGGCGTCGGGGTGGGGGTCGGGGTGGGGGTCGGGGTGGGGTTCGGGTCGGTGCCCGCGAACTGGGTGAAGAACTTCTACACCTCTCCCGGCACCCAACTGGATCCGCTGGTGCCGGTGCCACCGTCATGCGGAGCGGGGTTGTGGTCGTCGTCGAACGCCGCCCACACGACCGGATATCCGGCCCGGCATCCGGAGTAGGCGGTGATCCGGTGGGTCAGGCTGCCCTGCGTCGGCTCGGGCGGGTTCTGCGCGGTGCAGCCGTTGTTCTTGACGAACTTGTCGCGCAGCGTCCGTCCGTTGGAGATGTTGAGGACGCTGTCCCTGATGCCGTGGATGCCGTAGTAGGCGACGGGCTGCGTGCCTCCGCTGCATCCGCTGAGCTGGGCGCCGGACAGGACCGCCACCGCACGGAAGACCGTCGGACGGCTGCACGCGAGCGAGAACGACATGGCGCCGCCATAGCTCCACCCCGTGGCGAAGAGCTGTGTGGTGTCGACGCAGAGGTCTGTCTCGATCTGCCGGACGATGTCGTCGATGAAGGTGACGTCCTCGCCGCCGGAGTTGGCCCAGCCGTTGTTGAAGCCCTGGGGCGCGACGAAGATGGTGCTGTTGTTCGACAGGCGCTGCAGGCCGTAGTAGGACCAGACGTCCCTCTGCACGGTCTGGCCCGTGGCGACGTCGGTGGCGGTGCCACCCAGCCAGTGCAGGCCGAAGATCAGCCGGTAGGGGTGGTTCCTGTCGTAGTTGTCGGGAATCCGCAGAATGTAGCTGCGGTTCTTGCCACTGGTCGTGATCGACCTCGTACCGCTGGTCAGCGTCGGGGCCTTGCCGCATCCGGCGGTCGCCGCGGCGACGCTCGCGCCCGCCGCCTTCGTCGCTCCGTCGAGGCCTTCGCTCAGCGCCGCGCGACCGGTGGCCAGCACGAGAAGCGCCGCGACCGCGATGGCCCCTAAGAACGATCTATGTCTTGACATCGCACTCCCCGTCCAAGGGTCTTGTTAGCGCTAACATCGCGTCGGGTCGGCCCTTTCGCCAGGTGGGATGGCGGCGGGTCGACCGGCCGCCGGTAGGCGCGTACTGGTTGTCGGCAACATGCGGGGCTCGCCGGGCTTGTTTCCGATTGGTGGTGGTGCGGCGGAGCAAATACGACGCGGCGGAGTCCCGTCAAGGTGAGGACTCCACCGCGCGCCGGCCTCCCATCGCCCGGCGTTCCCCGACCGCGTCTACCAGGCGCGGAGCCGATTCCCTCCGAGGTTGGCGAGATGAAACTTTCAGGTCCCCGCCGAAGGTGATCTGCCCTCTGACAAGGAGGTTTCGACGGCGAAGGCGGCTCGACGCGGAACGGCGGAAACTTCGACGGCCGGCATCGGCGGTTCTCCCAGGCGAAGCCGGGTGCGGGCGCGCCCGAACGACCGAAACGATCGGCGCATGGCCTTGACACGTTTCGTGGAGATTTCCAAACTGAGTCCCGATATGGCCTCCTGCCGGTTCGGTGGTGAGCGGCAGAGGTCGCGGTTCATGGTGCGGTCCGATGGTGGCTTGACGCGCTGACGCGATCGATCGCCGAGCGCCGGCGCCACTGTTCTCGCGCGAAGACCGATCAGGCTCGGGCGTTCGTTTCGGGACGTTCCCGTGTTGATTTCATCCATTTTCAGTACTGGAGGCTCAGGCATGGGCGAGAAGCTGTCATCCGCCGCGGGAGCGCGGCGACGTCTCGGCGGTTCCCGCCGATTGGCGGTGGCCGGTGTCGTGGGTGTGCTCGGGGTGGTCTCGGCGTTGGCGGCGAGCACTCCGGCGGGCGCGGCGGCGAGCACGCTGGGCGCCGCGGCGGCGCAAAGCGGCCGCTACTTCGGCGCGGCGATCTCCGCCTCGCACCTCAACGACTCCACCTACGTGGCCACCTGGGACCGCGAGTTCTCCGGCGTCACCCCCGAAAACGAGATGAAGTGGGACGCCACCGAGCCCTCGCGCAACTCCTTCCGCTTCACCGGCGCCGACCAGATCGTCAGCCACGCCCAGAGCAAGGGCATGAAGATCCGCGGCCACACACTGGTCTGGCACGCCCAACTCCCCGACTGGGTCGGCGGCCTGTCCGCCTCCGACCTTCGCACCGCACTCACCAACCACATCAACGGCGTCATGGGCCACTACAAAGGCAAAATCGCCTACTGGGACGTGGTCAACGAGGCCTTCGCCGACGGCGGCTCGGTCGGGGCGCTGCGCAGCTCAGTGTGGACCCAGAAACTCGGCAACGGATTCATCGAGGAGGCCTTCCGCGCCGCACGCGCCGCCGACCCCAGCGCCAAACTCTGCTACAACGACTACAACATCGACGACGCCAACGCCAACAAGACCCGCGGCGTCTACAACATGGTCAAGGACTTCAAAGCCCGCGGCGTCCCCAT
>NZ_JBEXGT010000055.1:0-51257 GCF_040607475.1 Sphaerisporangium sp. NPDC005288
CGCCCGGCGGCGCCGGCCGGGACCGGCCGAAGAGCCGCATGCCCGGTCCGGCTGGCCGCAAGGGCGCGCGGCCCGGCCGCGCGGCCGCCGGCCGCCGCCCCTTGACAGCTGGTGCGGAACACGCGGGGCCGTGTCATCCCGGTCACGCCGCTGTCACGTCACGCTGGCAATTATGCGGTGAAAGGCCAAACGGGCTGCAACAGGGGCTCGCGGCCGGAAAGGAGTCGCTCATGTATGGAAAGCGACATCTGCTGCTAGGGCCAGCACTGCTGGCTACGCTCGCCTTGTCCCCAGTGGCATCACACGCCTCCGGCACACCCAGCTCAGCGCAGGTGACGACTACAACGGCCATCAACATCCTTCCGAAGGCGCCATCGTTGACACCAAAGGACGACGACGATGACCGCCGTAGCGAAAAGAAGAGGCGCGAAAGCTCCCAGTACTACTCCGGGTATGCAAACGGACTGGCACGAGGACTCCGCGACGGCCACAAAGACTGCGGCAAGAAGCCCAGATTCGCGAGGAAGAGCGGGGACTACAACAGGGGGTGGGCGGACGGATATATGACGGGATACACCCGCTACTGCGGCTAGGTCCGGCCGTACCCCTCCATCGAGGGCCGGTTCACCCGCAGGCGCATGTGGGGGAGAGTAGGCACCGGCGGCTAGCGCTGCCAGGCGAGCTCGCAGAGCGGTCGCGCCTGGCGCGCGCGGCCGCCGGTGTCGGGGGAGGCCTGCGGCCGCGGGCCGCCGCCCTTGATGACCTACTAGAACAATTCGGCAACGTACATGTGGCGGTGGGCTCGGCCATCGATCCTGAGCCCAGCGGAGGGGTGCAATAGGGGGTATGGCAGTTAGATCTCCCCGTGTGCCGCCGCGTGCGGTCATCGCCTCCGCCGCTACCGCCCGCGCCCGGCGGGCCGCTCGCACCGCGCCCCCGGCTCCGCAGAGCGCCCCGGGAGTTTCGCCACGCCGCCGATTATGGTGGCCGCTTCCGTTCCTTGTGGTGATCGCGGTCGCCGTCTGGGCCGCCTACACGCTGAACATCCCCGGCTGGGCTCGCTGGACGCTGGCCGGCGCCGCCCTAGCCATCGTCACCGGCCTGGCAATCGCCGTCCTGGTCGGTCCCGCCGCCCGGCGCCTGGCAGGCCAGCCTGCTCCCCTCACCGCGACCGACCTTGAAGAACTGACCGCAAGCGAACGCCTGGAAGCCGTCAACGCCGCCCGCCACACCCTCATCCAGGCCGCCACCGGCCTGGTCGTCATCGGCGGCGTCGTGTTCACCGCCCTCGGTCTGTGGTACACCGCCCGCACTGTGGAAACCGCCCAGGAAAGCCAGCTCACCGACCGCTACACCAAAGCCGTCGAGCAACTCGGCTCACCCAAACCGGACGTGCGACTGGGCGGCATTTACGCCCTGCAACGCCTGGCCGCCGATTCCCCCCGCGACACCATCACCATCGGCAACGTTCTGGCGGCCTACGTCCGCAACCACGACACCTGCACAACCAACGCCCCGCAGACCAACCTCCCCAAACAATGCACCACCCACAACGTCAAAACCTCCCAGGACACCCCCCTCGCCAGACCCGGCACTGACGTACTCGCGGCCCTTAGCATCGCCCTCGCCCTGACACCCCGCGCACCCGATGGCAGGCCAACCAGCCTCACTGACTTCACCCAAGTGCGTTTCCCGTACACAGACCTGACCGGCGTGAACCTGACAAACGCGGACCTGACCGGCGCGGACTTGACGGGCGCGAACCTGAGCCACGCGAACCTCACTCACGCAGACTTATCCGATGCGAACCTGACTAACGTGTACTCGTTCAGGGCGGACCTGCCCGGTGTGAGTCTGGCCGACACGGACTTGACCGGCGCGACCCTACTCGCCGTGAACCTGACCGACGCGACTCTGGTAGGCGCGAACCTCAGGGGCGCGGACCTGGGGGTTGCGAACCTGACCCGCGCGTACGTGGGCGCCGCGAACCTGACCCGCGCGACCCTGAACGACGCGGACCTGACCGACGCGGATCTGACCGATGCGAAGCTGGCCGGTGCCGACCTGCGACATACGACTGGGATGACCGAGAAACAGGTACGGGCGGTGGCCAAGGTCGACGCGACAACGAAGTTTTAAGGCCTACTTACGGCAACGAGCACACGCGTGCCGTTTTTCAAATAGACCCGCCAGGGCGGCGGCCGCATCGCGGCCGCCCTTGAAGACGTAAAGATAATTCTCATTGGATCTTGGTCGGGGGTCGTGGACGTGGGCCCGTGGATCGAGATGCATGGGTACATCGCGGGTCTGGCTCGTCTTTCGGCAATGGCGGCCGCTGTTGCCCTGGTGCTCGCCGGCAGTGGCCTGTCGCCATGGGTCACGGCTCGTACCAGGCCTCGAACTCGGGCACCGGATCGTCGTCGCCGAGCGGCTCGGTGTCGGCGTCGACCACGGGGGCCGGCCGTTGCTCCTCGCGCTGGCGTCCGCGTCGTCGGCGTCGGGTGCGGCGGCCGCGGGCGTTCTGGGAGATGGCCCAAAACTCCGTCACCGTCTCATCCAGCAGGTTCCAGGACTGGCGGGCGCGCGCCGAGATTTCGGCAACTTTGGCGCGCAGCTGCTCACCGCCGTCGACCTTGGCGAGTTCCTTGAGCATGTTGACGAAGGCGTGCAGGCGGTGCTCCATGCGGAACAGCCGGTGCACGGCCGCGCGGGTGTCGGGCGGGAACTCCTCGCGGGCGGCCGACAGCGCCGCGTCGGCCACGAACGCTGCCATGGTGAGGTTCTCGGCCGCGGCCGCGATCTCGGCGTACTCGCCAGCCGACAGCCGCAGATTCACCCGGGCCGTGCGGTGCCCCTCGTCGCGATCCCGCGCCCGTCGATGCGGCCCCTCAAATCTCGCCACCGCCGCCCCTCTCGACCGTTTGGGGTACCCAATGCACTAACTTGCTCCGCTGCCAAGACGTACCAGCCGAGAAGCCTGCCGGGGCGCAAGTCGGATTTACGACATAACTTGCTACACGGCACGGGCCGTGTTGAGCGACGAAAACCCCGCCTCGGCGGGCCGGGGCGGGGTCGGAGATTCGATCTGTAGTCCGGTCACCCGCCTGGTCGGTTGGCGGCGATCCACTCGGTCCATTCCCGGCTGTGGGTCACCCGGATGTAGTCCTCGAGTTCGGCCGGCGGTAGCGACTCGTCGTAGAGCGCGGCGCGGATCTCCTCATCGTCGCCGCAGCACTGCTCACACCCTTCGATGTGGGTGACCATGTCGCGGATCTGGGCGGGGGTGTAGGCGGTCACGTCATGCTCCTTTGGCGGCGCGGGCCGGGCTCGCCGGCCGGGCCCATCGCTCGTGGGCGGACTGGCGGGTGATGCCGACCGCTTCACCGATGTCGGCCCAGGAGTGGCCGGCCTCGCGTGCGGCGTGCACGGCGTCGGTCAGCCGCACCTGAGCGGCGGCGGCCTCCTGGGCGTGCTCGCGGACGGCCGCCAGCTCCTCGGCCGGGAGATGCCGGCGCCACTCGTTGCCGATGGCGTTCTCGACGTCGGCCGGGGCGTCGGCGTACTGGTCGAGGTCGGGCCACCAGATCCGGCGATCGGTGGTGTCGTGCTCCTGGGCGGAGTCGACCCGCTGCCACAGCGGGCCGCGCCAGCCGCACTCGCACATCCCGCGCCAGCCGATCGCCTCGCGGCCGTCGACCACCTCCGGAGGCGCCAGCCGCTGGGCGGGCAGCCGCCCCGGGCCCGGGCCGAACGCGCGCACCAGCGCGCCACCCTCGCCGAGCCCCACCGAGAACCGGTTCCCGGGAAACTCCGTGGCGGCCCACCCCTCGTGCACGCCGTCCTCGTTGGTCCAGGACATGACCCTCCCTCCACAACGTCAGGGTTCCCTGACACATGGAGGGTGACAGGGAACCCTGACACTCGCAAGCGGAACGGCGGAATCGCTTCACCGTCGGCGACGCCCTCGTGCCCGCCCGCGCGCGGTAGAGGCGTCGCGAAAGTCGCAAAACTGCGGAAGCCGGCGGCCGCGCGCCCGCGCTTAGAGCTGTCTCGAAAGTCCCGAAAATGCCGTCCCGCGCGGGCACGCGGTAGTGCCTCACGAAACCCACGAAACCTTGGTCAGCGAGGGGCGTTACGGCAGTTTCGTCAGAAGGTCACGCGCGGGCGTGGTCCGACGGGGTGAGCTTGGCGGGGTCGACGCCGGCGGCGGTGGCGGCGCGGCGCAGCGCGATGGTCATCCGCCGGCACGCGGGCGCACTTCGGGGCGGCGCCTGCGCCGACGTTGAACAGATCGAACTGCCCTGGGCGCGGCGTCGCTGCGGTGTTCCCCGGAATTCACGCGGTCCGTACGGGTCTCCTCTACAGGGAGTAAATCCGTGTTTCGCCAGCATCGCCACAGAGGAAGTTCACACCTGCGCCTTCTTGTGAATTTCTGCACGCTTTCTTGTCCGTTCCTGCACGGAGAGCGCGGATGGGCCAGGGCGGTGGCCTCGCCGGTGTCCGGCGCCTGGTGGTCGACGAACGCGGCCATCGGGTGGAACCCGAAGGTTTCGACGCGTCGCGGCCGACCAGCCGTACTACTCGGGCAACACCCCGACTCCGGCGATCGGCACGCGAGTTCCTCACCGGCAATGCGCCGGCCATGGCTTCATAAGGCTCAGCCGAAGTATGCTAATGCAGTGGACTGGAATGGAAGGCTGGCGATGAGGAGCGGCACTTAAACCCATAGAGGCATGACCGTTATCGTGGCCAGGACGAGGGATAACTGGTGATGAGTGTCAAGGGGATACGGACGGGAAGTTACGCGCCCCGAGATGAGTTCGCCCGCTGGCTCGAGCTGACCCAGCGCTCACATTTTCCTTCGCGGGTCACCTGTGATGATCCAGCCAATTTCCGCGCCTCAGCCCACGTGCTGGATATCGGTACGGCCCAGGTGTCCACATTGGCCCATCCGACCGTGGACGTTCACCGAACCGCCAAGATGGTCCGGCAGTCCGATCCAGAGGTATACCATTTGCATCTGGTCACGAGCGGATGTGGCCGCGTGGCTCAAGCCGGCCGGGAAACCGTTTTCAAAACGGGTGAATTCGTGATGCTGGACTCATCGCGAGTCTTCGAAGGCCGACGGTCTGCGACGACCGCTGGCCAGACCAGGGCGGTGGTGGCGCAAGTACCCAAGGCGGCTCTGGGCCTGCGCTTCCCCATGGACCAGCTGGTCGCGGCGACCTTCTCCTCCCGGCAGGGGATGGCAGCCGTGCTGGCCGCCCATTTACTGACCGTGATGGATCACACGCAGCAATACACCGCCGCCGACCGCGTCGCGTTGGGCGAGGTCACGCTGGATCTGATCGCCGCTACCTGCGCCCACCACCTGGACATCGCACAGCACCTGTCACCCGAAGCACGCCGACGAGCTCTGTTGGCACAGATCCACCGGTTCATCCAGCTACACCTGCCCGATTCCAGCCTGAACGCCGAACTCATCGCCGCAGCCCACCACATCTCCACTCGCCAGCTCTACAACCTTTTTCAGAGCCACGGCTCGGGCATGAGCGTCATGGCCTACATCCGTCACGCCCGCCTGGAACGCTGCTACCGCGACCTGGCCGACCCGAACCTGCGATCGCACACCATCCACACCATCGCCGCCCGCTGGGGCCTGCCTGACAGCGCCCAGTTCAGCAAGCTCTTCAGTGCCGCCTACGGTCTGTCGCCCCGCGAGTACCGCCATCAGGCGGCACCAGGGACTGTACGGTTTGGACCGCACCGGGTTTGATAGAGCCACGAGGACGCGGTGACGCAACAGGCGCGACGCGGGCCCGGCGGGCACGCTCGTCCAGGCGGGCCTCGGCCTCAAGGTTGTGCTCCCGCAGGCTGGCCGGAATCTCCTGCCACTCCAATTGGAGGTCGTCACCGGGCCCCAACGGCGCAGTTTTCTGGAGTAGGACGGCCGTCTCATCGTCGATGACGCCGAGCATCGCCTCGACCTGGTTGTGCGGCCCGTGCTGGGGGTCGGTGACCCTGTAGAAGTTCTCCTCCACGCAGGTGTCTCGCAGGCCACGTAGCTTGTCGAGTCCGTTCCTGGTGTCCAGGACGCGGACGCGTTTGCCGTCCGGGCTCCATGCCCGCAGGTAGGACTGGGGCACGTAGTGGTGTCGGCGCGACACGCAGTCACGCTTGGCCGCCACCTCCGCAACCCGGGCCATGTATGCCTGCACGTGCGGATCGACACTTTGGCCGTCCGCCGTCATCGTCACCCCACCGCAGGGGTTGGGCACGCTGCTAATGAGCTTCCACGCCATGACGCGTTCGTTTCCTTTCCCGCTCAGTGCTGCGGTCCGCCGGCGAGGATGGCCGCCATCCGGTAAGCGGCGTGGCCGTCGAGTTTGCGGCGGCCGCGGTTGTAGCGCTGGGTGGTGACCGGGGAGGCGTGGCCGAGCATCTCCTGGACATCGGCGATCGGCACGCCGGCGTCCAGCAGCGCGGTGGCGGCGGTGGCCCGGGCGGTGTGCGGAGTCAGCCGGGCGGGGTCGACGCCGGCGGCGGTGGCGGCGCGGCGCAACGCGGTGGTCATCCGCCACCGGTCGAAGGGTCGGCCATCGGTCCGAGTGAACAGCGGCTCGCCCGGGCCGCGGTCGGCCAGGAGCGGGTCCAGCAGGGCGCGGACTCGGGGCGGGATGGGCAGGTGGTCGGTCTTGCCGCCCTTGCGGCGGAACAGGATGACGGTGTGCCCGGCGTCGGTGGTGACCGAGCCGACGGTGAGCGCGACCAGCTCGCCGACGCGCACGGCGCAGACGGCCAGCAGCGCGACGGCCGCGGCGTCGACCGGATACCGGGTGGCGATGGCTTCGGCGCCGTCGACCAGGGCGGTCTGTTCAGTGACGGTGCGGGCCGGGGTGGTGCCGATCGCGGAGACCTCAGGGCGGTCGACGACGTCGGCGGGGTTGGTGGCCAGGACGCGGCGGCGCACGGCGTAGGCGTACAGGCTGGAGGCGTTGGACAGCCGCCGGGCCACGGTGGACGGCGCGAGCGGCCGACCGGGGCGGGACAGGCCGGCGCGGGCGATGCCGGTGGCGATGGTGTCGCGGTAGTGCGTCAGGTGGTCCTCGGTCACCGCCAGCAGCCCGACACCGGGCGCCTCGGCCTCCAGCCACCGGGCGAGCGCGGCGGTGTCGGCCAGGCGGGCCTGGCGGGTGGTGACGGCCTTGGACGCGCGCAGCCACGCCGCGACCGTCGACCACACCGCGCCCGGCAGCGCGTCGATGATGTCCACGTCGGCGCCGGGCACCTCCCCGCCGTCCCCGCGGGTCCGGCGCGGCCGCAGACCGGGAATGTCGCCGACGCTGGCCACCATCGGCGCCGGCAGCGCGAGCGCGCCCGCCCCAGCGGCGGCCGCCGAGGACGGGACGGGAGCGGTGGCGGGGCGGTGGACGGCGGTCGGGATGATCTCGGTCACGCCCGCGAGGATCTCACATAATCAGCATTGTGTGAGAGAAAATCCGGGCCGGGAACCGACTCGGAACGACACCCGCCGACAGGCTCAGGGAGCCGGCGCGGGACCGCCTCTTGCCCGGTCGCCCCCGACGCTCATGGGACCGGACAGCGACATCCACAGGCAGCAGCCGGTCGCCGGAGATCTCACGCCGGGCCAGCGCCGTGGCCCAAAGACCCCCCGCCGCCACCTCCAACCAGTCGGCCCGGCATGTCCGAACTTGGGCAAAGTCTGGCGCATCAGTATCCCCTGAGGTTCCTCCGAGCACGCCCGGCGCGCGAGGCTGGAGATGGGTTCTGCCTTCCGGATCGGACTTGCATAAAGAGCGCGGCGAGAAGCGGTGCAGGGCGCCGGGCCGCGCGAGGACCTCAAAGGGAGTGAGGAGCATGCCCCTCACCAATTCACGCACGCGGAGATGGCGAATCGTCCTGGCTGAGGGGCTGCTGGTGGTACTCCTGCCCCTGGTAGTGGTGGTAGCAGCGTGGGCTCCGTTGGCCTGGTACCCGCTCATCGTCACGGTCATGGGCGTATTAGTGGCGGTCGTACACCTCTCAGCGGCAGCTGTACACCGTCTGTACAGGTGGGCTTTCAGCGGCATCGATCCTCCCGTCGATGGCGACGCCGTCTCGCAGGCCGAGCAGCCCACGCCGGCACTGGGGGTGGCCGCGCCGAATCAGGCGGAACTGGATGCCCTACCGGTCGAAAAGCGGCTGGAACTGCTGGAACTGAACCGTCAGCGGGAGGACCGCGATCGTGACCGGCGAGACGCCGAGTTGGATCGGTGCCGGCAGTCTCGTCACCAGCGGCTCAACAGCATCGGCATCCTGGCCGGTGTGCTGTTCACCGGCGGCAGCCTGATCGTTACCGCTCTGACGTTCATGACCGGCCAAGAAGAGTTGCGCACCGCCCGCGAAGGACAGATCACCGACCGGTACACCAAGGCCGCCGAACAGCTCGGCTCTACCAAACCCGAAGTCCGCACCGCCGCGATCTACGCCCTTGAACGCATCACCACCGACTCAGCCCGCGACACCCTCACCATTCGCGACGTGCTCGCCGCGTACGTCCGCGAGCACGACCCCGCGCCCACCATCAAGGACGACGAACTCCCCCAGCAGCCCGATACCGACGTCGCCGCCGCCCTCACCATCCTGGCCCGCCGCCCTATCGACACCGTCGCAATCCGCGGGGAGTATGCCCCCGCCGCGCCCCCGAGTCTTGACCTGCACGGCATCCGCATCAGGGGCGCATCCTTCCCCTTATTCGCACACCTGTACGAGGCGAACCTGGCCGGCTCGAACCTGAACGGCTCGTACCTAACCCGCGCGAATCTGAACTTCGCGAACCTAAACCGTGCGAACCTAAACGGCGCGAACCTAAACAACGCGTCCATGCTGAGAGCGGACCTGACCCGCGCGGACCTGATCGGCGCGGACCTGCGCGACGCGAGCCTGCTCGAGGCGAACCTGACCGGCGCGAACCTGACTCACGCGAACCTGGCTCACGCAGACCTGACCGACGCGGACCTGCGCGGGATGGTGGGCGTTTCTGAGGCAGAGGTTCGCAAGGTGGCGAAGGTCAATGCGCATACCCGGTTCGGGGCAGCACCAGCCGACTGAAGATCACACTGGCCCGACGCTAGCCAACAGCGACCGAGATCGACGGCGGCGGCCCGACGGCCACCGCGTTGCTCGACGACAAGGTCGCCGACGCCGAGATCCGCGCCGCACGTCGACGCCGGGACCAGGAAACGCGCTTGGGAAGCTTCGCAACCAAGAACAGCCTCAGCTCCCTGTAATCAAGATCCATCTCAGCGCCAACGGCTGTCCGCCGGTTCCTCGCCCCCGTCATCGCACGGACCCGAGCGGAGGGCCTCCTACGGGAACTGCTTCTCCTCGCGGCCGATGTCGTCGATCGGGCCGAGGATCGTCCAGCCGGGTCCCAGGGGGCAGGTGGAGCGGAAGCCGCGGGCGTCCGCGTACTCCTCGGCCTCCTCCGCGGTGTCCTCAGGGGCGCGCATGATCGTGTAGCGCGGGGGGTCCTCGTGGTAGAAGCGGTAGAACGTGCGGCCCTCGTCCTTGGGCTGGTAGAGGATCACGCTGACGCCCCAGAGGGCGTCGTACACCTTCTGGTCGCGCGGGAGCGTCGTCGTGCACGTGTCGGAGGGGCGGCCGGGCTCGCGGACGCAGGTCCGGTACCGGCTCCAGCCGATGCGTTCGGCGCGGGGATGTTCCGCGATCAGCTCCCACATTCGGGCGTCGGCCCGGGCGAAGGCATCCTCGCGGCGGTCGTACTCCTGCTGCAGCCGGTTGAAGCGCTGCTCGTCGAAGCCGCTGCCGAAGTGGGCTTCCAGGCCCGCGAGGACGGCGACTCGCCAGGCCAGGTACCCGGCCGTCACGACGAGCAGCGTGACGACCAGGACCCGGCCTGGCGAGCGCTTGTGGGGCATCAGGTCGGCGAGGTCAGAACGTGCCGCTGATGGGGATCTCGATGTCCGCCTGCGCGATCGGCGGGGGGTACTTCCCGTCGAGCCGGTCATAGCGCTGGAGCGTAAACCCGTCGATCAAGCCGTACTCCGTGATCTCGTCGTCCGGGTCGAGACCGAAGTGGTCGTAGGAATGGTGTACGGGTGACGCAGCTCGCACCGGAGGTCGGGGCAGATGCCTGCGAGCCACTCGAACCACGATTACGCAGAGCTACCTTGCCCCTGGTGACGGCGACCCGAGCGCCGGGCCTGGTGGTTCGGTTGCTGCTCAACCCCCGCAGCCCGCCGAGTTGTGTCGCGCCTTAGGTGGCGCGGCCTGTGAAGGCGACGAGGCGGTCCATCACAGGTGCATTTCCGCTGATCGGGATCGCGGGGTCAAAGCCAACGCGCTCGCGCGGCCAGGACCCGGGCGCGGTGAACAGCTGCAGCCGGAACGTCGCCGGTGGCTGGCCGGCTGGTCGACTGCGAACATGTGATCATCGACCTGCGGTGGAACTCATAGTGTCTGAATAGGAAAAAGCGCAGACCAAGAGGAAGACAGCGACAGAATAATGCTCTAAAGGCTAGAAGAATATTCTAGGGTTCAGGTGATTAGCCGATACCCTGCATAGAACGGGCCTCCTACCTGCTGAGCTTGCTGGCTGCTGGTAGGAGGCCCGGCGCCCTACATCAGGCGCTGGAACTAACCACGGGGGTCCCAGAAGAACCAGGCCAGCCAGGTGATGACCCTGACGGCCGACGCCAGGTACAGGCGGGCCTCCCGGTAACGATGGTCGTCCCAATCCTCAGGACGGGCGTGCTTACCCAACTTGTCCCCTCCTTCCTCGCCGGTCCATCCGGCGACGGCGAGCCGGACGGCTATAGGCGGAGAAGGCGAGCGTCGGCAGTACCCCCATCCATTAGGAAATGGTCCCGCACATCACCAGGAGTCTGGGTGCGCTCCGATCGCCCAGGGTTAGGATCCCCCGCCCCAGGTAGGCTTCTTTCCCCTACAACGCGGCGGGTCGTGTCTGGCCACGGGCGGCGCAGCCTTCGGCGGGTCCAGGTCAGGTGGCCGCCCCCTGGGGGCCATCGCTCGTTTCACGTCCGGATGGACGGCGACCGGCTGGCTACCCTGTCGGGATGCAAATCCGTAGCCAGGTCCTCAGACTGATGGCCACCCCGCATGCCGACAGCCGCTTTCACGCCGCCTACCTGCCCCAGTCCATTGCGGCGGCCACCGGCTGCCGGCCGCACGAAGCGTGGGAAGCGTTATGGGGTTTGCTCGCCGATGGCCTGATCTATCTGGATCCCGAACGTCAACCGGCCAGTGACAACTGGCGATGGAAACTGTCGGAGCGAGGTCGCAGGGCGGTCGAGGGCGGGCCGTGGGAGCCTTACGACCCCGAAGGCTACCTACGCCGACTGCGCCGCCAGGTGCCGGACCTGCATCCCATCGCTTACCAGTACATGCAGGAGGCTTTGCAGTCGTTCAATGCGGGCTGCTACCTGGCCTGTTCGGTGATGCTCGGCGTCGCCGCAGAGCAGGTTTTCATCAGAGTGGCCGAGGCCATGGTCGCCGCGCTGGGCGACTCGGCCGAGAAGCTGCGCAAGGAACTGGACAACCCCAAGAGCTCCCAGAACGCACGCTTCCAAGCACTGCGCGCCCGTCTTGAGCCACTGCGGAACACGCTGCCGGACGATCTGGGCGACAACCTGACGATGGACGCGGTGGCCGACCTACTCAGGGTCACCCGCAATGAGGCCGGCCATCCCCGTGGGCGAGCCGTCGACGAGGACACCGCCTACACTCACCTGCAACTGGCCGCCCGTTACCTGGGAAAGATGACGGCGCTTGCTGAGCACTTCACCCGGCAGGTTGCTGCACGATCCACCGCCGCTGGGACCTGAGCAACGGCTCCGTCCCCAGAAGGTGCCATGCCGAGAGCCCCGCGGCCAGGGGGTCGCGACAGCCTCGGCAGACCCGACGAAAGATCACTGTTCAAGATCGCCACCAGCATCCGCCGCAGGGTCTTCTCGCGCAGCGAGAGCCGTTGCGAGCGGCCGCGGCCGCCAGGCCGTCCAGGGTCCGCCCGCTCAATACCGGTCACCAGCGTTTCGGGATCGGTTTCGGGACGGCCTTCCTGGGCGAACGCGGCGCCAGGCTGCTCGGCTGGTCGTTATCCCGTATACGACCGTTTGTGAGACAGTTCATTAGGGCTCCTTCGCCAGGTGCCAGGCGGCAGCATGATCGCCTTGATCGGCGCGGGCCCGGAGTTCCTCGACACGCCCCTCCTGCACAAGCAGCTCGGCCAGCTGCCAGGCCGCATCATGCTCGCCTTGGTCGGCGCGAGCGCGCAGGAAGGTGATGGCCTCCTCCGCACGTCCCTCCCGCACAAGCAGTTCGACCAGCTGCCAGGCGGCATAACGGTCGCCTTGATCGGCGCGGACACGCAGGACGGTGATGGCCTCCTCGGCACGTCCCTCCCCCGCGAGCAGCTCGACCAGCTGCCGGGCGGTATGACGGTCACCTTGATCGGCGCGGACGCGCAAAAAGGCGATGGCCTCCTCGGCACGTCCCTCCCCCGCGAGCAGCTCGACCAGCTGCCGGGCGGCAGCACGGTCGCCTTGATCGGCGTGGACGCGCAGGACGGTGATGGCCTCCTCGGCACGTCCCTCCCCCGCGAGCAGCTCAGCCAGCTGCCGGGCGGCAGCATCATCGCCTTGATCGGCACGAGCGCGCAGGACGGTAATGGCCTCCTCGGCACGTCCCTCCCGCGCGAACAGCTCGACCAGCTGCCGGGCGGCATAACGGTCACCTTGATCGGCACGGGCCCGGAGTTCCTCGGCACGTCCCTCCCGCGCAAGCAGTTCGACCAGCTGCCGGGCGGTATGACGGTCGCCTTGGTCGGCGCGGACGCGCAGGACGGTGATGGCCTCCTCGGCACGTCCCTCCCGCGCAAGCAGCTCGACCAGCTGCCCGGCGGCAGCACGGTCGCCTTGATCAGCGCGGACGCGCAGGACGGTGATGGCCTCCTCGGCACGTCCCTCCCGCGCAAGCAGCTCAGCCAGCTGCCGGGCGGCAGCATCATCGCCTTGATCGGCACGAGCGCGCAGGACGGTGATGGCCTCCTCGGCACGTCCCTCCCCCGCGAGCAGCTCAGCCAGCTGCCGGGCGGCAGCATCATCGCCTTGATCGGCACGGACGCGCAGGAAGGTGATGGCCTCCTCCGCACGTCCCTCCCGCACAAGCAGTTCGACCAGCTGCCAGGCGGCATAACGGTCGCCTTGATCGGCGCGGACACGCAGGACGGTGATGGCCTCCTCGGCACGTCCCTCCCCCGCGAGCAGCTCGACCAGCTGCCGGGCGGCATAACGGTCACCTTGATCGGCACGGGCCCGAAGTTCCTTGACACGTCCCTCCCGCGCGAACAGCTCGACCAGCTGCCGGGCGGCATGACCGTCGCCTTGATCGGCACGGGCCCGAAGTTCCTTGACACGTCCCTCCCGCGCGAACAGCTCGACCAGCTGCCGGGCGGCATAACGGTCGCCTTGATCGGCACGGGCCCGAAGTTCCTTGACACGTCCCTCCCGCGCGAACAGCTCGACCAGCTGCCGAGCGGCATAACGGTCACCTTGATCGGCACGGGCCCGAAGTTCCTCGGCACGTCCCTCCCGCGCAAGCAGCTCGACCAGCTGCCGGGCGGCAGCATCATCGCCTTGATCGGCGCGGACGCGCAGGAAGGCGATGGCCTCCTCGGCACGCCCCTCCCGCACAAGCAGCTCAGCCAGCTGCCGGGCGGTATGACGGTGGCCTTGGTCGGCGCGGACGCGCAGGATGGTGATGGCCTCCTCGGCACGTCCCTCCCCCGCGAGCAGCTCAGCCAGCTGCCGGGCGGCAGCATCATCGCCTTGATCGGCACGAGCGCGAAGGTGGTGGAGGCGTGCTGGATGGGCGAGGTGTTGCTGGAGGATGAGGTGGCGCAGTTGCCAGGTGGTTCCGGTCTGGCGGAGGGTGCCGCGCTGATGTTGGTCACGCAGGAAGCCGTGGAGGCGAGGCGGTAGCCGGTGCCGGAGGGCAAGGTGCAGGTGGGTCGCGCGGTACCGGAGCCAGGTCCATAGTCCGCCAGGGCATGCGGCGGTCCACCCGTACACCAGCAGCGCGGTGAAAGCCGTTTCTGCCGGGGAGTGCCTGCTGGTCAGCATGGTTGTGGTGGCGGTGATCGTGGCGCCGGGCAGCGCGTTAAGGATGGCGGCGTTCAGGGTGGCGCGGTGGTGGGCGGCGAGGGTGGCGCCGGGGGTGGCCGTGCGGGGCTGGGGTTTGATCCGGTCGGTGGGCAGCCACGCCCAGCACAGGGCCGAGCAAACGGCGCCCAACGCGGCCGTGGCCACATCGCTGAGGATGAGGCCGCTGAACAGGCTGCACCAGGCCCCGACCGCAGCTCGCGCCCAGCGTGTCTGGCGCCGCCGGATGCGGGCGGGCCGGTAGGTGGCGGGCTGGTAGGCGGGGTGGTTGTGCGGCCACACCAGGCGCAGGATTGCACTCGAGGCCAGGACGAATGCCCCGCCCACCACGATCGCCGCGCAGATCCCGCCCCACACCCCTGCGACCGGTGTGACGGCCAGAGCGGCCAGCGCAGTGAGCCCCACCGCCAGGCAGGTGCCGGCCAGGTGCACATGACGGGTGTACAGGTCGGGCCGCCACTGCCACCACACCAACTCCACCGTGCCGGACAACTCCAAGTTCAGGGCCAGGGTCTGCAGATAGCGGCGGGCGGCATCCGGCGTGTAGCGGCGTAGCGGAGCTCCGACCGGCGAGGCGGGATGGTCTGGATCATGGACGCTGTCGAGGTAGGTGTCCATCAGCTTGGCACGGATCTCGATCCGGCCGCCGGCACGCAAAAGCTCCCCCGGATCGGTGCTCGGCCGCTGATAGGCGACTCGGGCCAGCGACACCATCAGTGGTGTGGTCAGCACCGACGCGAGTGCCCCGCCGGGCTCGTCTTTCATGTGGGAGAACACCTTCTGCCAGCGGGGCCGGGAGGTGGCCGGATGGGACAAAAAGGCGATCGCCAGATCCGGGGTCACGGGCTGCAGCTCCACGACCGCGGCCCGGGACACAATGTGCCCGCCGGCCTGCACAGCCGTGTCGAACTCGCGGCTGCGGCAGGTCACCACCAGCTGCCGTCCCGCCGCCGCGTACTCATCCAGCTTCCGCACCGCCGCCGCATGCAGGGCCGAGGAGATCTCATCCAGGCCGTCCAGCACCAGCAGCAGCCGCCCCTGCTCCACCAACCGCCGCGCGACATCCCTGCCATCGCCGGCCCCCACCGCGTCGGGATAGTCCTCGGCCACACGACGCGCGGCGAACTCCGCCACGCTCTCCTTACCGGGACTCCAGGCAGCGACCGGCAACAGCACCGGCAGCGGCTCCCCCTCCACCGGGTCCTCCAGCAGGCCGAGCGTCAGCAGCAACGCCAGCACGCTCTTACCCGCCCCGCCCTCGCCGAGGATCACCAGCTGACGGTGCTGCAACTGACGAAAGCGCCCCACGATCTGCCCGGTATCACCGGTGAAAGGCCGCTCCTCCCAGGTGAGGTTAGGCTCATCGAGCACCGCTTCCCGGGCCGCGGCCACCGGCCGGCCCGTCGAGGACCATGTCACCCGCAACGGCATCGGCTGCCGCAACCGCCGCACCACCGCTTCGTGCTCCCACTGGCCCCGCACCCGCACGCGCAGCGCCGCCACCGCACGATCCTCCACAACCCCCGGATCGAACGGCCCCGGCCTACTCGACAGCCACCCCAGCAGCACCGCGGCCACGATCAGCACCCCGGTGGCCGTCCACACCGCCGGCCCCCACCACCCCGCCTCAACCCGCACCGTGCCTGTCGCCAGGTTCCCCACCAAGCCGATTCCGGCCCCTACCAGCAGACTCGCCACTGCCAGCGGCCTGGCCCACCGGCGCCCACCACCGCCCGCACCCGCCATCCCCCCACAATCACCGGCGCCCCCGCCCGGCAGCAACACAAACGACCCACCTCGTCCCAATCCGTAACCACCGTTTCCGGGATGGCCGCCTGTGTGGGACGGAACGCTCGAGTTCTACGACGAGAGCCTGCCGTCGGCTGAACTCGAGGACTACAGCCGCACACCGGCCCGCTTCTTCGTAGAAGACGGGCCGGAACCGGGGTTTCAGTCCTCGCACCTGGTACTCGAAGAGCCGCCTACTAGCTGGCCATGGTCTCGACAGGTGTCGTGAAAGGCAGGGACGGCAGGTAAGCCGAGTGAATGCCCGCGATCCGCATCAAGTCGCGCGGTCGGAGGACGGTGATAGCGCGGTAGTCAGTGCGCACGATGGACCGCTGCCGCCAACCCCGCAACGTCCGTTCGACGGTCTCGCGGGAGGTGCCGATCCAGGAAGCGAGTTCCGCCTGAGAGAGAGGGAGCGTGACCTTAGTCCAGTCGTTTCTCATCGCCTCGTTGTGGTCGATGAGAGAGACGAGTGCCCGAGCCAGCCGGCGATTGGCCGCTTCAGGAGCCACGCGGATTCGAGTTTCCGCCTCGTTCAGCCGGGTGCGTAGCTCCATCGCCAAGGCGACACCCGCGGGGGGATGAGAGTTGAGAAGGTCTTGAAACGCCATGGCCTCGACCGTTATGGCAGTTACCCGCTGCAAAGCTTGCGCGGTGGCACGACGGACGGTCGTCCCACCGCGCTGTAGGGCCTCGTCTTCCCCGAGCAGCTGGCCGGGGGAGCGAATGGACAGCAAGGTCTGCTGCCCACTGGCTGAGTCGGCCATCAGCTTGGCGTGGCCCCTCAACAAGATGAGCACGTAGCTGCTGGTATGCCCCTGGCGGTAGATGTAGTCCCGGTTGTCGTACACCTTGGGCTGGCCGCGCTGCAGCAACTTCCTGCGGCCAGCGGTGTCGAGCTCTGCCCAGAAGCTCTCGTACCGACCAGTCAACGTGGCCGCTGCCGTGGATACCTCATCACGGAGGTGTGGCGTCCAGGCGTGTCGCTTCGTCGGCATCATCGTCGGCCCCGCATGGCCTTGATGATCGGGGGAATGGCCGCCAAGAGTGCAGCCAGCCCGGTGAACGTTCCCGCGATAACGGTGGGGTCTGCAGGGGTGAGCCGGGTCACTGCATACCCAGCGAGAACAATGACGGCTAGGACCACCACAGTCCCAGCACAGATCATTGGCCAATCGTCTCTTCTCACGGCTAAGCCGCCTCCTTCGCCGAGCCCGACCCACCGCTCGGCAGATGAGTCCGGTCTCCTTGGTAGGAGGAGAGGCCCCTTGGTAGTAGAGGCGGAGAACTCACCCGTGAGCGGCGGGGTGCTTGACCTCCACGTTAAGCGCTGTGGAGGGTTAAGGGACGAGGCGATGGAGTCGACTGGTGAGGTGAAGAGGCACCAGTTCGGAGAGAAAAAGGGTATGGCAGGGCCTCCGGGCTACCACCCCCGGAGAGCTCCTGCCTGCGGCTATGCGTCGGGCTCGGCGAAGAGACTCGACCACGCCTGCACTTCAATGTACGTCCATTTAGCGCGAGCCGATTCCGGCAGATGCCGGAATCGAGGTTCTGTGACTTTTTTTCAACCGTCGGCAGTGGTAGCGCACTACCCCCTCCCTGCACAGAGGGTACATACGTGCAGGTCACCCACGGTAGTAACTATTTGTGAATGCGCGATCACCATACGAGTCGTCTCGCCTGTCACTCCTGCCACGAGCCGCCGTACAGATCCGCGTGCGTCACCATGGCCGCCGACTCCGGCCACACGAGCCGACACCAGCCAAGATCGTCAACGGCCCACGCGAGCGGCGGCCCTGCGGTGGGGCGGCTCGAAGTGAGCGGACTCCGATTCGACTCCTTGCAGCCACCGGGCGAACACCTTCTTCTCGCCCTGGCGGCGGTCCAGCGAATCGGCGGCGACGTTCACGTGCAGGGTGGTCACATCACCGCGGCGATGTTCGTCGTAGCGCGTCTCCCGTGCGGCCTCGTACACGCCGTAGCTGCTGATGTCGTGGCTGGACATCCGCCCGGCCCGGCCGAACACCAGCGCAGGCTCCAGGTGCTCGAAGAACACCCATGTCTGCCCAATCCCACCGCCCATGCCGGCCAAGCCGACCGCGTAGCCGTGCAGGACGATGTGGCTCTCGGTGCGCCGAGCGCGTGGCATCGTCTCGGCGCGGTGGATGTGGTCGTAGTTCGGAACCTTGCCGGACGTCCACGGCGCGCCGCACTTCGAGCATTCCTCAGGGATCATCCGCTCATCGTGACAGCAACGGCTGAGCTTGAGGTTCCCGCTGCACGCCCCTCCGGCAGGAACCCATGCGCGCATCTTCGCAGGTAGTAGCCGGTAAGCATGAATCGACTTGAGGTGGCGTTACCGCATTCATCCGGATACGCTGAGATCGAACTTAGGCACCATGCGCCTAGTTGGCAGGACGGTAAGACATGCAAAAGGGGCCCCGAACACTGGCTGGGCGGCCAATCGGGACCCCTCGTGTACTACGGGCTCAGGGGTGGGTCAGATCCACCACCTGGGCCCGCCGCCGTTGATCCACCAGTCCACGACGATCAGCACCCCTCTGCCCACGAGGGGCCACCAACCGTCCCGGCCTGACTTCTTACGGCTCCGCCGTCGCTTGCCATCCATCGGCCACACTCCTTCGCCCCCCTCTTTGGGCGAGAGCCCGACCGGCGGGGGCCGTCCGATCGGCCCCCGCGCGGAGGGCCGACGACCGACTTTCCAGAGTGTTGGCTTGGATGTACGACAAGACCGACAAGAGCAACGTTAGCGGGGCCGCCTAACAAAACGCGCCGATCTGTGCCCGGCCGCCATCGCCCGCGGTTGCCGGGAGTCCTTCGCTAGAACAACCCCGGCGCGTCCACTACGCCTGCGGCTATCGCGGCCGCGATGGCGGCCCCCACCGCGGCCCGGCCGACGCGCAACCACGTGGCATGCTGAATCCCCTCGGCGCGGCCGCGCGTCCCGCGCACGTCAGCGAGTGGGCCCCGGCTCGGCAGCGGCGCGCGAGGTAATCGGCGATGTTCTCGATACGGCTGCCGAGGCTCCCGTGTCCGGCGCTCTGTAGCGCTTCGCGGTGTCGACGAGCAGAATCCGCCACGGTACGCCCGTCGTCACACCGCGGCCTCCTCCCGCTCTGCTCGACTCGCCGTTGACGTTGCCGTCCCCGGCCAGCTGAGCCCGAACTGCTCGAACGGAGGTCCGCTCATCGTCGGCTCGCCAGTTTTCCTGTTGCCGGTCCTGCGAGCGGGCTCCTCGCCCCGGTCGACGTCGTCGACGTCACCGGCATGGAACGACGCCGCGGCCGGCCGGAGCAGCGGCGCCGGCCAGCCGGCCGTGGCGCAGAGGCCCCGATGCCGCACCGGGCGACGTCGGATCCGGGCCCGGCGGGCCAGCACTATCGCGGTGTACTACAACCCCACGCCCGCGCCAGCCAACTGCACCAGCGGTCCGGGGCGCCCGAAGAGCTTGCACGCCCCGGACCGAGCAAGGGTGACAGCGCTCGCCCCACACTCGCCCCACACTCGACGCACGCTCTGCGCACCTCGCCGCGCCTCCGGGGCGGGGGCTCGCTGCCGCGCTAAGACCTCGACGCTGGGGTGGGCGAACGCTGGGGCGAGTCTGCTCGCCGGGAACGACCCGCCCTGCCGTGCGTTCGCGTACAGCGCTGCAGGAGTGCTCTCCCTCACGCGCAGGTGCGCGCCTAGGCGCGTAGGTACGCGCGTACCCGCGCGGGCAGCTGCGACCGCGGCCCACCGAGCACGGTCTTACGCGGGGCGGAGGGCGCTGGGGTCGACGAGCTGGCGAACGGGCGAGGCGCTGGGCTCGCCGAGCGGCTCGGGGGAGCGCGCGAGGCGCTCGGCCAAGCGTTGGCGTAGCGCGGCCAGCTGCTGGATCTGGTCGCTGGTGGCGGGGCGGGCCAGGCGCGGCCGCGGTGTGGTGGACCGGGCACCGGTGGTGCGCGCGCTGTCGGCGAGCGCGGCCAGGCGCTCGGCGAGCGGGCCGCTCGTTCACCGGGGCAGCGCTCTTCAGCCGGACGGTGTTCAAAGACCAGGCCGTCTTCCAGCAAGCCCGGTTCGCGGGGACAACCAGCTTTGATGAGGCAGTGTTCGCAAGCGTGCCTGCCTTGCAGGAGGCCACGGCGCAGCCCACTCTCAATGCCCGACGATCCTGGCCCGCGGGATGGAGCGAGGCGGCCAGATCCGACGGATCAGAAACCCTGAAACTGGTGTGGCAGGACACCCCGTAGCAGGGCCGCAGAAGGAATACCACAGAAAAGTCCTTCCTCGCCTGGCCACGGGGCGACCGGGGGGCGCTGTGGTCGCAGCCCGCCGAGTTGTGTCGCGCCTCAGGTGGCGCGGCCTGTGAAGGCGACGAGGCGGTCCATCGCAGGTGCATTCCCGCTAATCGGGATCGCTGGGTCAAAGCCAACGCGCTCGCGCTGCTCGGGCGTGATGATCTGTTCGGCGAGGCCGAGGACGTAGGTGGCGACCTCGTCGGACACGGCCACCTTCTGCCCTGTGGCTGAGGCGAAGTCCCACGCGTGCACGAGGAACTCCACGGACAGGATGCTCGCTGCGATGGTCGCCGGCAGCTCCTGCGGTCCGGCCTGCACCGTGCCCTCGATGCCTCGTTTCATCCAGGTCTCCATCGCCTGCTGTGCCGCGCCGGCGATCCGGGACTCCAGGTCACTGGCTGACGCGGGCACGAGCGTGCTGCCGGCGAGGCTGGTCAGGGAGCTCAGCGAACCCAGCAGGTGCCCCTCGAGCTGGCTCACCGTGAAGTCGGTGCACGGCGTTGACTTGCTGAGGTCGTCTTCGCTTATGCCGCGCAGCACGTGCTGCAGCACGGCGAGCGTGGCGTTGGCGGAGGTGAGTGGGTTGAGGTCCGCCGGGGCGGCGGCCCACTCGTCTGGACCCGCGTCGCCGGTGACCGCGGCGCGCTCCAGCCGCTGGAAGAAGTGGGTCCAGCCCTCGAGGACGTCCTGAACCTGGTCCTCCGGAAGGCCCTGGTGGATCAGGCGTACGAGGGTGCCGCCTTCGGCGGGCTCGATCGTGATGGTCACCGTGTCCGTGCGGGGCCGGCCCGACTGCTCCAAGCCGAAGCCGAGCACGATCCGCCGGCCGGGGTCGACCTCGGTGACCGTGCCGGCCGCGACGGCCATGGGGGTGAGGGTCCAGCGGAACTCTCCGCCCGCACGCAGGTCCACCCGGGCGGAGATGGCGAGCCAGCGGCGCAGGCGGTCGGGCTGGGTGATGAGCGCGAATGCCTCGTCGGCAGAGACGGGTAGTAGCGCGGTCTTCTCGATGGTCATGAGCCATGCTCCTCGGGTTGCGTGGTGGCCCTCTTGGCAGCCTCGTCCGCCAAGAGATCGAGCTCGGTGCTCCAGAAGCGGTCGATCTCGGCACGCAGTTGGGTGATGCCGGCGGGTACGACGCTGTAGAGGCGCCGCCGACCGTCCTTGCGGGCGGTCACAAGACCGGCGTCGGCCAGCACCGCAAGGTGCTGGGAGATCGCCGGCCGGGTCACCGTGAACTGCTCGGCCAGCTCGCTGACCGTCCGCGGACCTGTCGCCAGCAGCTGCAGCAGGCGTCGCCGGGTCGGCTCGGCTGCTGCGGAGAGGGCGTCGATCACTCGAAATACGTTAGCCTAGGCTTACGCTTTTTCGCAAAGGGCCGCCGTGGTCACCATTTGGGTCAGGGTCACCACACCCGGGCGGATCGTCCGCGCCGCGACCTTTACATCGTAAAGGTGGGCGCGTGGGGCCGAGAGGGACCGCGGCTTGTCAGGCAGGTGGCGCTGACCGATGCCGCGGGCGGCCAGCATGGCGCGGGCCTGGCCGGCGTGGTGGTGGACGTCGACGAGTGCGGCGGCCGCCAGGGCGCGGGTGTGCTGCTCGCGGCGAGCCTGTTGGGCGGCGAGTTGGGCTTTGGCAGCGGCGGTGCGCTCGTGGCTGGGAAGGCGCACGCCGGGGCGGAGTCGGCCGTGCTCGTCGAGCCATACCGACAGTCGGTGGCGGATCCATCCGGGCAGGTAGCGGGGGGTGCCGGCGAGGGTCCAGGGCTTCCCGTCCGGCAGGTGGTTGATCATGTGGAGGGCGTCGCCGAGGGTGGCTCCGCAGGCGAATACGGCCCTGAGCAGGCTACGAAGGTGCCGGTCGGACACCCGCCTGAGCGTCAGGTCGGCCCGCCGGGCGGTCCGGCAGGCCTGGATCATGTCGCGCTTGGTCGCCGGCGTTGCGGACAGCGGCCAATCTGGGCCGGTGTCGTTGATCTTGGTTGCCTCGCGCGCGCGCCCGCGTAGGGCGGGACTCTTGTCCCCCTGCGGGGGACAAGAGGGGGTCCGAGTTTCCTCCACAGGGCTACGAGCTGGGCAGGCGTCAGCGCGAGAGGTGAGGGCCGGGACGGCTAGGACGTACTCGGCGGCCTCGTTGCCCCGCCCGTCGTCCAGCAGGCCGCAGGCGGTGCCGCGCCGGTAGCGCACGGTGGTGCCCGGAGTGACGGTGCCCAGCAGGCCGGCCCTGCGCAGCCAGGCCAGCCAAGCCGCCACCGTGGATCGGCCAAGGCCGGTGCGTTCCATCAGCACCGCCCAGGTCGGCCTGGTCGTCAGTGTCGTCCAGTCGGCATGCCGGGCCAGTGTCCACACCACCGCCATCAGGTTGCGATGTGCGTCCGCGCGTAGGGTCGCGACGTCGGGATGGGACTGCACCGCGTGCACCCACACGCCCTGGGAGGCCGCACGACGCGCCCCTTCGGGCAGCGCCCGGGCGATGGCCAGCCGACGGGAGGAGAACCCGGCCGGAAGCGCGGCAGCCACAGCGGCGGCCGCGATTCTGCGGCGGTGGGGGTGGGAAGCGGTGAGTCGGCCCGGCGTGTCGTTCGGGCATGGTGGGCTGACCGCCTGGCGAGCTGCTATCGTCGGCTCCAGACGTAGTAAGGCACGCCTCTTACGCCGTTCCGCTCGCTCGCCGCCAAGCTCAGGAGCAGAACGTCAAAGACGTGTGGGTTGTGAAGTTGTCTGGTGAGAAGCGCCCCTTCAACAAGGGCGCTTCTTTCTTTTTGCCTTGGGCGACTCCTGGTGCCGATCAGGTTTGAGATCGATTCAACGCCACAGCATGCCAGGAAGCCGGGCGCGACGTGCGCGTTGACGGCCCTGCAGGCATTGGCGTGTCGCATTTTGTGACCACGCGCCGACAGGCGGGAACCGATTAGGTTCCCGCCCGCCTGCATCTCGTGTTCACTCACGGTGCGCTGACCTGTGCTTCTGCGATCACGCACCGGCCGCACCAGCAGCGCGCCAACGGACAGTACGCCGCGGCCCCTGGTTCGGCCTCGCCGGCGAGCGCGGCGGGGGTGTGCTCGGGGCAGCGCGGGCCCACCAGGTACAGCCGCGCTCCGGGGGTGCTGCATCGCCCGGCCGAGGTCGACCACTGCCCGCACCGCCGCTCCGCCGCCGCCGCTGGCCGCGTGTCCGGCAGCGCTCGCAGCTCGGCCAGAGTGGTGAGGTCCCAGGCGGCGAGGGGCGGGGTGAGGGCGGTCATCGGCGGCCGCCGATCGGCCAGGGCCCCTGTTCGCCGGTCTGGTCGTGCTCGGCCAGCAGCACCAGGGTGTGCCGGTTGCGCTCGGCCAGCCGGGCGTCGGGGACGGCGGTGGCGGCGGCCAGCTCGCTGCCGGCGGCCACCTCGCACGCCCGGCCCTTGTGGGCGCGGCAGCCGCACGCCACCAACACGCGGCCCATCAGCACTCACCGCCCGGGCCATGCACGGCGCGGCGCGGGGCGTGCAGGTCGGCTTCCACCTGGCGGTAGGCGTCGGTGACGGCGTCGACGAGCACGCCGCGCAGCTGCTCGGCCTCGGCGCTGACGCGGTCGACGGCCGCGCGCACGGCCGGGTCGGGGCAGTCGCGCCCGGCGGCCACCAGCTCGCAGATCGGGGCGGTGGTCAGGTGCGCCCACAGCCCGGCGATGGCCATGGCCTCCACCACCACCGCCACCCCGGCGGCCGCGCGGTCGTCGGCGACCTCGGCCGGGCTGGCGTCCAAGGCGACCAGGTCGCCTCTGTGGGTGGTTGGGTCGCCGGCGACGTCGGCCAGCGCGGCGGGGGCGGTCATGACCTGACTCCCGCCGTCAGGCCTGCGGCGAGCATCTGGTGCTGGCGCTCCAGCGCGGTGACCAGTCCGCGGACGGCGGTCAGCGCGGCGGTGGCCTGCTGCAGTTGCTGCTGGGCGACCTGCTGCGCCTGCCCGAACGCCTGGACGGCCCGGTGGTCGGCGGCGCCGATGACCCACCCGTCGGCCAGGGCCAGGCCGTGTCGGACGGCCAGGGCGAGCACGGCCGCCTCCGGCCAGGTGGTGCGTGCGGCGATGTGCTGCACCTGGTGGCCGGACAGCAGCAACATGAGCACCTGGGCGACGTCGCCGGCCGGTGACGTGGCGGGGGCTGTGGCGGTCACCAGGTCACCCCCGCCGGCAGGACAGCCGCCAGGACGACCAGCGCGGCCAGCAGCAGCACGATCGCGGCCTGGAGCGCGCGGTACTTGGCGCGGGTGATGCGGGCTAGGTGGTGCAGGTCGGCTGCGGCCGCGGTGTGCGGGTCGACCAGGCGCGCCCCCAGATAGCCCATCACCTGCTCGGTGTCGGCGTAGCGGGCGATGGCCAGGAACCCGGTGGCGCCGCGGCGGGGCAGGCGCGGCCAGGTCGCGGCCAGCAGCACCGCGACCGCGCCGACCAGCAGCGTGACCGCCACCCACAGCCCGGCCCGGGCCACGCGCGGTTCGGCGGAGGCGAGCGCGGCGACCAGGCCGGCCGCACCACCCGCCCACGACAGCAGCAGGCCGGTCTTGGCGTCCACGCGGGCCAGTTCGGCCCGCACGCCGGCGAGCTGATCGGCCAGCAGCGTCCGGGCCTCGCCTTGCATCCGATCCAGATGGGCACGCATCCGCGGGGAGATGGGGATGGGCGGGGGCGCGGCGCCGGGTGCGGTGTCGTGCGCCTGCGGGATGGTGGTCATGATGGAGCTACCTCTCTGTGTGGTTGGAGGGGGTTGCGGGCGCGCCCGGCGTGGGCTTCTTGGCGGTTGGCCACGTTGGTGCGCGCCCGTCGTGCGTGTCAGCCGAGCAGCTCGCGCAGCTTGGTGCGGATCTGGTCGGCAGCGCGGTTGATGCCGTGGTGGTAGGGGCAGACGCCATGCGGCCAGCGCGGCCACAGCGCGTGCGCCACCTGGCAGGCGTCGCAGTCTTCGGGGTCGTCGTTGATGTCCAGCAGCTCGGCCGGCGGCCGCGGGTCGTCGTCCAGTACGGCGGCGGCCTCGGTATCGGGGCCGGCGGCCGGGATGGGCGGGTGAACGATCATCGTCAACGTCCTTTCGGGCGGAACCGGGGTGTTGGTGGGCCTACTGGCGGCCGCGGTGCAGGTGGCGGACGCGGGCGGCCGCGGTGGGGTGGGTGCCGGTCATCCAGCCGACGGTCCGGTACCACCAGGTGTCGTGGTGCTGACCGGCCCACAGCGTGCTGGTGGTGATGTCCAGGCCGGGAAGTCCGGTGCGGTCCAGCAACCTGACCGCATAAGCGTCGGCCTGGTACTCCTGCGTCCGGCTGATGCGCGCCCAGATGATGCGGGCGGCGACGCACGCGGCGAACAGCACCAGACACCACGGCGAGCGCAGCGCCAGGGCGAGCACGCCGGCCATCAGGGTGAGCTGGTGGCAGGCCCACCAGACCACCAGCGGCCGCGTCCGCAGATGCCCCAGCGCCTGGTGGGCCAGCTCGTGGGCCAGGGTGCCGGTCAGCGGCGCCAACGGTCCGGCCGCGAGCTCGGCGCCCAGGTGCACGATCGGGACATGTGTGCAGCGGGACTCGGTCAGCTGGGCGGCCGGGCCCAGCTCGACATCACGGCGCATGAGCACGCCGGGCAGATCGGCGGCGCGGCGCAGCGCGTCGGCCAGCACCGCGGCGGCCTCGGCGTCGGGGCCGGCGGCCGGGATGGGCGGGTGGACGGTCATCGTCAGGGGCCTTTCGATCAGGGGTGGGGTGGCCGGGCTGCTGGTGAGGGCCGGGCGGGTCATCAGCCGTGCTCGCGGGAGGCCTCGGCCAGCAGCTCCAGATACAGCTCGCGCTCGTTGTCGTCGCTGAGCGGCCGGCCTGCCGGGCTGTGGTCATCGATCGGGACCATGCGGGGGCGTGCCATCATGGATCTCCCTGTATGGGGGCCCCGGGGCGGCGTCTTTGGTCGGATTGACGCCCTGGGGCTTTGTCGTCTCAGGGGCCGATCGGCCCCCGGGGAGCGCTGCTGCTCCGGACACGCGCCCGGGTCGGGCCGGGCGGGCATCCGCAGCCTCCAGCGCCCACCTCAGCGGTCCATGGCGTACAGCCCCCTCTCCAGCCGGGCGACCTCGCCGGCGTCGGCCAGGGCGCCGAGGGTGTTGCGGACCGAGCCCTGCCGGACTTCGCGGCCGCCGTCGGCGTTGACGGCCTCGAGGATGTCGCCTGCGGTCATCGGCTCCTGCGCGGCGGCCAGGACGGCCAGGATGCGGTCCTCCAGGCGCGCGGCGCTGCGCCGCGGCTGCCCGCCAGGCCGTCCGCCGGGTTGCCCGCCGCCGAGCGGGACCGGCCTGCCCTGCTGTTGTTCGTACTCGGCCAGCACGGCGTCGCACAGCGCGGCCATGGCGGACGGGTCGTTGCGGGCGGCGTAAGCCTCGCCGGCGGCCTCGTGCGAGGCATCCTCCAGCCGGGCGGGCTCTTCTGGCCCGTACAGGGCGAGGATTTCGGGGTCCAGCCCGGGCATGGGAGCGATCGAGCCGACGCGGAAGTGCCGCATCAGCGCGGTGGGCCGTGGCCCGGACAGCAGGTAGGCGGTGCCCTGGGTGCCCGGCGCGTCGTCCTGGTCGTCGTCGCCGGCCGGGTCGAACTGGGAGCGCAGCACGCGCGGTGCGAGGGTCTTGGGGATGGGCACCAGCTGCTCGCCGACGGGCAGCAGGCCGTCGGCGACCAGTTGGCGCATCATGGACGACGACCAGCGCAGCAGCGTGACTTCGCCCTCTTTGAGCATGGCGCGCAGGGTGTCGGAGCCACCCATCTCCTCCAGGTGGGACGCCTGCGCCGACAGGCCGATGCCCACGCCCACCGACCGGCCGGTGCGGCCCAGCTCTTTGATCAGGTAGGTGCCCTCGTCCCGGTAGGGGGCGCCCTTTTCCAGCAGGCGGTTGGCCTCCTCGATCCACACGTGCAGCAGCGGGTCGACGCCCAGGAGGAAGGAGGTGCGGCCGGCGGCGCTGTAGCGGCGCATCCGTTCCTGGGCGACGGCCACCGCCGACCGCAGCATCAAGATCGCGGCTTCCTGAGCGCGCATGAACCAGTCGACGTTGCCTTCGGCCTCGGGCACCGACTGGCCGAACTTCAGATCGGCGACCCAGGAAACGATGCCGTTGACCTTCTCGGCGATCAGCTGGATTTGCAGGGTGCGGGACTTGCCGCCGCCGGTGGTGCCGAACAGCAGGAACCGCTGCGCGCTGCCGGTGGAGGGGTCGAACAGGCGCTTTTTGACCGGCAGGCCGTTGTGGTAGGCGCCGACCACGATGCGGCCGTGCCGATCCATCACCAGGTCCTCGCGGGTGACCGCCCTCACCTGCGCCAGCGGGTTGGTCGGGTAGATGGTGACGATCGCACGGCGGGACCCGTCGGTCTCCACCGCGATCCGGGTCGCATCGGTGATGTCCAGCGCCGAGCACAGCGCGGCCAGGTCGTAGCGGACCACCTGGCCCCGCGGAACCTCCAGCATCAGCTCGACCACCTCGCCCGCGGCCACGGCCGGGGCGGCGGCGCTCATTGGCCGGCCTCGGGAGTGTGGGCGGGGCGGCCGATGCGGACGCTGGTCAGCACCGCGCCCGGCATCGCGGTCGGGGCGATCTGCTGCGCCCACACCGTGGCGGGGTCGGCGTGCATGTCGGGGGTGCCGATGGTCAGGCGCCGCATCGAGGCGCCCCGGCCGGGCACCGGCCCAATGCCGATCTGGTCTTCGGGGACGTCCATCAGCGCCGACAGGGCGCGGATGGAGATGTCGGGGACCGGGCGGCCGGCCACCGCCGAACGTATGACCGCCCGCATCGCGCTCTCACCGGTCTGTTCGATGTCCTGCAGCAGTGTGCCGGGCGCCGCGCCGTCGTCGACGGCGACGTGCCGGGCCCACCACCAGGCGGCCGGGTGCTCCTCGACCACGCGCGCCGGGACCACCACCGCGGCCGCCGGTGGGGGCAGGAGGGGGGCGCGCATGCGGCGGGCGGTGCGGCCCGGGCGCAGCACCCAGGTGGCCGTGGTCCAGGTGCCCAGGGCCAGGGCCTCGCCCCAGTGGATGCCCGCCACCGCCTGCTCAGCGACCAGCAGCGCGGCCAGGCCCGCCCCGGGCATCAGGTACAACGCGGTGGCGGTGGCCTTCTGGTGGCCGTCGGGCTTCCACAGCCGCAGACTCGCCAGCCCGGCCAGCGTCGCCGCCGCGGTGCCCAGCAGGCAGGCGCCGTACAGCTCACCGGTGAACATGCCGACCGCCGCCAAGGCGCCGCCGGCGATGGTCGCCACCCGGCCCGTGCAGCTGCGCACGGTGTCCACGCGGCGGCGGGCCCGGTCCAGCCCGGGCCAGGCCGGCACCGCCACCTCCACCGGTGCCATGGCCGGCACGGTGCGCGAAGTCGGGGGCATGGTCCTCTCCTCTCGGGTCGGGGTCAGCGGTTGCTGTAGAACTGCGCGTCGGCCATCGGGACCGGCATCGCGTGCACGGTGTCGGCGACCGTGCCGTAATCGGCCTGGTGAGCGGCGGCGGTCTGCCCGAACAGGCCCGCCAGTTCCTCGGTGGCGGTGGCCATCGCCTCGGCCTCGGCCAGCACGCCGCGCATCACCGCCGCGGCCTGGTGGTGCTCGCCCACGGTGTCGCCGTCGACGGCCAGGCCCGCCATCTGCTCAGCCAGCCGATCAGTGCTCGTCGAGCAGCCCTCCACATACCGGTAGGTCGCGCGGACCTGCTCCGACAGGCCGCGTAGCCGTATCCCGGCGGCGGCCAGCTGGACGATGACGATGCCGTAGGACACCACCGTCTCCAGCACCCCGCCCGCCGCCGCCACCACGGCGCCCCCCGTGCCCGGACCGGCCACCTGACCGCCCTGGCCGCCGGCCTGGCCGGTCGTCTCCAGCTCTTCCATCAGGACCCTCCTGCTAGTCGTTGTGGTAGTCGCGCTCGGCGGGACGGATGTGGCCGGCGTCGCGGACCGCATCGGCCAGCGGCTGGTGACGGACCGCGGCGTTGGCACCGGCGATGGCGATCGCCTCCGACGCGGTGGGCAGGCCCGCGGCGATGGCCTCGGCCTTGGCCTTGACCGTGTTCGTCTTGTCCATCAGGGCGACCACCAGGCCCTCCAGCACGCCCGGCACCCGCAGCTCCACGACCTTGGCGTGCAACGCCTCCAACCGGGTCATCAGCTGATCGCAGCCCTCGGCGGCCGCCACGGCGTCGGCGACGCCCTCGGTGATCTCCTCAGCCATGTCGGCGTCAGCGTCGATCACGTCGTAAATCGTCAGCTCGGCATCGGCGTACTGGGTGTTGGTCCGAACCGGCACCCCGGGCACCACGGGCACGGCGCTGTCTCCTTCCTGCGGTTGCGGCATCTGCGGCATCGAGGTCTGCGACGGCACGGCGCTGGTGTCCGGCGACCCGGGCGCGGGCAGCGCCGTCGTGGGCATCGGCAGGGCCGCCGCCTCCGGCTCCCACCGCCGGCCGGGCTGGTCGACCCGCTCCACCGTCACCCGCACCGGCTCCTCGCCCGCCGGCGGCGGCCGCATCCACTCCCACCGCGGCGGCGGAGGGGGCGGCGGTGGGGGCGGGCTGTCCTGCCGTCTGTCCCCCGGCCTGTCCGTGCGCTGCCACCGCGACCGGCCGCCGGCCTCACGACCACGGCCGCGGCCGTGGCGGCGGGGCGAACCCTGCGGCGTCGTGGTCTCCTCCGCCGACGTGGTCTCGGCCGCCGCGGGCGTGGACGCAGCGCGCGACCTGCGCCGCCAGCGCCTCACCCACCCGGCACGTTCGGCCAGCCGGCGAAACCGCCGCCTACCAGGTCCCTTGGACCGCAGCTTGCCGCCGCCCTCCGCGCCGCCCGTCAAGCGCTTGAGACCCTCAGCCCCGGCCTTGAGCATCCGCCGTGGCGTGCCCCGGTCCACCCAGGTCGTCCTGCCGCCCGGCCCGGCCTTGGGCACCCTCGCCCCCGGCGTGCCCTTCGGCGCCGTGCCAGGCCCGGCGTCCGCACGTCGGCGCGGCCACCACCCGCCGCCGCCCTTGCCGGTCTTGCCGCGGGCCTCGGTGGTCTTGCCGCCCCGGCCGGTCTTGTCCCTCGTGGACTTCGGCGCGCCCGCGCCGCCGAACAGCCCCGGCCCCTTACGCGACCCGCGATGTGCGCCGCTGTGCGGGCCGCTGGCGGGTTTTCCCGCCCCGGCCGGACGACCAGGCCCGCCAGGCCCGAAACGGCCGCCCAACGGGCGAGAGGCGTGCGCGGCGCCCGGAGAGCGGAACAGAGACGAGCCCTTGGAGCCCGGGCCCCCGTGCGAGCCGGCCACGTGCCGCGCGCCGGCCGCCGCCCTGCCCACCGACCGGTCGGCGCTGGCCCGGGCCTGGTCGGCGAGCGCCTGGCGGTGCCGGGCCCGATGCCACATGCCCTGAGCGGCGGCCACGCCCATGGCCGTCACCAGCGCCATGCACATCGCCAGGGTCTCCCGCATGGTCGGGGCCTCAGGGTCCTCCGGCGCCGGCAGGGCGAACCCGCCGTCCTGCTCGGCCTCATCGCTGTCATCGGCGCTGTGGATCAGCGCGGGCAGCTCAGGCATGGGCAGCGGCGGCCTCATCTGCGCGGCCGTCGGCAACGCGGGCCAGGAGCCGGCCGCGGGCTCCCCGCCGTCCTGCTCCTCAGCGGGGCCGCCTCGGGGAAGGGCCGGGATCAGGGGGCGGGGCTCGGGAGGCAGCGGCGGAGGCGGGACCGGCGGGCCACCCGACCGGGGCCGCAGCCGCACGACGTTGATCTCGTCGGTGTCGTCGCTCACGATGTGCGCTCCTCTCAGGGTGTTGACGGACAGTGACCGGAATGGCTACTCTCGCGCGCGCACGCGCTCGCGCGCTCGTGCGCTCGCATTACGCGCACGCGAGGACCGATCCGGTGATGAACATGAAGATCGCCGGTCACTCGCTGTAACGTCGGCAGTAGTTGGCGAGAGTCAGCGCCAGGTCGTTCCACGCCCCCTCATCGCCCTGGGCGGCGCGGTCCCGGGCGATCTTGCGGGCCTGGTCCCACCACAGCTCGGCCAGCCCCTGCGAGCCGCGGTCGGCCACCAACTCCCGGCGACGCTCGGCGTGCCGCCGCTGGTTGTACGCACGCCGCTCGGCGTTGGTCATCGGCTGGTTCACGGCATCTCCTTCAGCAGGTCAGAGCAGGCAGCAGGTCGGGGGCCCGGCGGTCAGGCCGGGCGGTCGCGGCGGATCATGTCCATGAACCCGTCCTCCGCCGCGGCCGGGGCCGGGCGCGATCTCCGCGGCCTGGGCTGGCCCGGACGACCGGCGGCGGCCTGACCGCGCGGGAGCGCCGGAGCCTGCCGGGCCTGGGCGGCGGCCTGACGAGCGGCGGGGATCTCGTGGCGGCGGCGCCGGTAGCGGGCCTCCAGCGCGAACGTCAGCCGCGCCGCCTTCTCGATGTGCTGCTGAATCTCGGCGAACGGACTGGCCACCCGGCGGTGCGCCCACCACGCCTCGAACGAGCCGTAGCCCTCCGGCGGGTTGGCTCGCCACATCGCCTCGGCATCCCGCCGGATCCGGGCCACGTACTCGGCCTGCTCTGACAGCAGCCGCCGCAGCTGCGTGGCGAACGCCTCCACCATCTCGGGGCGGTCCAGCATGTCTCCCGACCACTCCGGCCCGGACGACGCATTCGTGCTCATCACAGGGGTCCTCCCAGGTCAGGGCCGACAGGGGTCGGCCAGTCCAGGCGGCACCAGGCGGTGCGCCCGTGCTCGGTCACTGTCATCTCGTAGGCGTCGGCCAGCTCGGCCACCAGGGCCAGGCCGTGCCCGCCCTCGCCGTCGGGGCGGCGGGCCGGGACCAGCGCCGGGCCCTGGTCGACCACCGCGACGGTCACCGCGCCGGCCTCCAGCTCCACCCGCACCGTGAACGTCCCACCGGCGGCGCCGCTCGCGCTGTGCAGCACGGCGTTGGTGGCCAGCTCGCTGACCACCAGCAGCACCTCATCCAGCCGCCCGAACCCCGGCAGCATCCCGGCGACCAGGGCGCGGGCCTGGCCCACGCTGAACGGGGTGCCGACCAGGCGCAGCTCGGCGCCCACCGCGGCTGCGGGGAGGGTGAGCGGGCTCATCGCTGCCTCACCTGCCCGGCCATCCGCGCGGCCGCCGTCACGGCCAGCAGCTCCACCGGGCGCGCGCCTGCCGGCGGGAGCTGCCCGCGCTCGGCCAGCTCGTGGCGGATGAACGCCAGCGGGTCAGGGTGGCCGAGTTCGGCGGCCGCCACGCCGGCCCGGGCCGCGGCCAACAGGGCGGCGTGCTCGGCGGCCAGCAGCACCAGCCGCTCCCGCTCACCCAGCACAGCCCCAGCGGTCACGGTGGCAGGGGTCAGGGTGGTCATGCCGCACCCCCGAACACCTGCGCCAGCTCGGCGTCCCAGTCGATCCGCGCCGACTCGGTGCCGACCGGCACCGCGGCGTAGGAGGCGGCCAGGAACTCCGCGACGACCTCGCGCTGCACCAGTAGCGGCAGACCGCAGTCGGCCTCGGGGTAGATGACCAGGGTGATCCAGCCCTCCTGGTCGATCCGCACCCGCACGTCACCCTCGCCGACCTCGCGGCCCAGCTCCACGGCGTCGACCAGCAGCTCGCGCGCGAACCGCCACTCAATGCCGGGCGTCCGCCCCGATGGGCTGGCGAAACACACGGCGACCGCGTACGGGTCGGCGACGTCGTACACCAGCACCGCCTGGCGCGTGTACATCGACGGCGGCGGCTCCCACAACATCACCGCCCGCTCGATCAGGGAACCCATCACGCACCCCCTGCCAGGGCGTCCCGGACGGCGCGGGCGTCGTCCATCCCGCACCGCAGCGTCCGCCGGATCAGGGTGGCGCTGGGGTTCGCCGGCAGCGTCCCCGCCGCGATCAACTCGCGGACCCGAGCCATCACCGCATCGACGTTCGCCCTGTACGTAGGACCAGTAGGGGCAGCAGTAGGCAGCACGGCCAGCACCGACCACAGCGTCGGCAACGTCCACACCGCCACCACCGCGGCGACCGGGCCCAGACTGTGCACGATCAGCGGCAGCAGATCGAGACGCCAGACCCCGGCGAACGCAGGCCAGCAGTTCAGCACCAGCGTCAACGCCAGGAGAACAGCCTCCGTGCGGGCCAGCTTGCGGCCCTCGGCGCTCTTGCGGTCCACCACCCGGCCCCGCATCGCCGAGTACGCCTGCACCCCGACCGCCGCCAGCAGCGGCAGCGACAGCGCGGGCTCCACCCCGAACGCCGCCCACCAGGTAGGCGAACCGTCCTGCAGGGCCAGGCCCTCCGCGACGGAGTGCTGCACGCCGATGGAGCTGACCGCCAGAGCGATGCACGCGGCGGTCATCGTCATCACCGTGCTGACCCGGCGCACCCGCTGGTCGCGGTAGGCCAGCGCCGCCGGGTCGCTCGCCAGCTCATGCAGCCGAGCGGCCTCGTAGGCAGCGCGACGGCGCTTGCGCACCCTGGTGGTGTCGACCAGCAGCGGCGCCTCGTCCTCCTGAAGCTCCACCAGGCGGTGCGCCTCGGCCACCGCCGCGCGCAGCTCCCGGACGCGCCTGGTCTCGCCTGCCGCCTCAGCGGCCACGGCCGAGGGCGGGGGCGGGGGCGACGTGCTGGGCGCGTAGCCGGCGACGTAGCGCTCGATCGCGGCCAAGCCCTGCGCGACATCGTCCGGCTCAGGGGCCGAGATCGGAGTCGGAGTGCTCATCAGGCACTCACCGCCAGCGCGGCAATGCCGTCGGGCTCCTGAACGGCGGACTCCTCCGGCACGGTCACGGAGACCTCGAGCGCGGCCCGCACATCGGACTCGCGGTACCGGATCAACCGCCCACCAGGGGTACGAATGCCCGCGATACGGCCCTCGCGAGCCCAGCGGGCGATGGTCTTGGGGTCGACACGGAACACGGCGGCGACCTCTGCGGAGGTCAGCAGCGGTTCAGTGATCGAGCGTGCGTCAGCGACAATGCGCATGAGTCGGTTCCTCTCGACGATCTCGACTCACGCGGCCTCGGTGCTGGAACACCGAGGCCGCAACCATGTGCGCGCTTGTCGACGGGTCGATGTGGGGACAGGCCACCGACACTGCCGTCGATTCGGGCGTTAGGGCATTCGAAGGCCTCGCCTTACTGAAAATCCCTTAACCCTCTAGGCGCTCGCGAGTTACCTTACTGCCATTCATGTAAGCCAGCAAGGTTCTGTTGTACGATTCGCCCGGAAGGTCCTGCCGGTAATGCCTTACTGCCTGCCGAGTAAGGTGGAGAGGCAGGAGGCCGTGGTGTCGGACTGTGCAGGAGGCGGCTTGAGCGAGCACACATGGGTGAGCACCTCCACGCCGTACGTCCGTCCTCGCTCCGCAGGACAGGGGGACGCCTGGTCCGAGGAGGCGGCCCAGCATGGCGGCACCGGCACTCAACTGCTTCGCGAGGTGGTGGAAGCCGTCGCTCCTGACGATGTCGCCGAGCGGCTCCAACTCCCACCAGGCAGCCGCGTGATCGTCCGCCGCCGAACGGTGCTCCTCGACGACCAGCCGGTAGAGCTCGCCGATTCCTACTACCCGCTCGTCGTTGCCCGGGGTACGGGACTGGCGGAGAACCGCAAGATCCGTGGTGGAGCGGTAACGCTGCTGAGGGAGCTCGGTTACGAGCCACGAAGCGCCGAGGAGGACGTCTCCGCCCGGCCTCCCTCCGATGAGGAACGGCAGATGCTGCGGATGGACGCACACGGGTGGGTCCTGGTGGTGCTGCGGACGCTGCGAACAGAAGACGGCACGCCGGTCGAGGTCAGCGACATGAAGATGATCGCGCCGGGGCGTCATCTGCGCTATGACACGACTCTGTGATTGAGAGGCATTCTCACGTGGCCCGAAAGTCGGACAAGCGACCCCCGCAGCTGAAGATCGCCGCCGACCTTCGCGCCAAGATCATGTCCGGTGAACTGGAGTCGGGCGCGAAGCTCCCCTCGACCGCAGAACTTGCCGAGACCTACTCGGCCGCCCCCGCCACCGCGCACAACGCGACCAAGCTCCTGCAGGCGGAGGGATTCGCGTACGGCCAGGCCGGCAAGGGCGTGTTCGTACGAGACCGACGGCCGTTCGTCGTGCGTACGGCGGCCTACTTCGATCCTGCCGAGCGAGGCGTCACCTACAAGCTGCTCGACGTGGCGGAGGTCGAAGCGCCCAAGGACGTCGCCGCCGAGCTCGGCGAGGACCACGCCGTACTGCGGCACCGTTTGATGCTCCGAGACGACGAGCCCGTCGAGGTGTCCTGGTCGTACTACCCGCTCAGCCTCGTGGCCGGCAGTGCCCTGGCCCGTCGTGGACGGGTGCCGGGAGGGGCGCCCGCCGTCCTGACGGAGCTCGGCCATCCCGAGCGGGAGTTCGCGGACCGCCTGTCCGTGCGTCCTCCCACCGTCGAGGAGGCGGAGATGCTGGAGCTGCCCGAGGGGATCCCGGTGTTCCGCCAGTTCCGCGTCGTCTACTCCGACGACGCCCGCCCGGTCGAGGTGTCCATCCTCATCAAGGGCGGCCACCTCTACGAGCTGATGTACCGGCAGACAATCCCCGATCGGCAGTCATAGCGGCACCACGGGGCATGTCCTCGTAGCGAAGCGTCTCCGACCTGTGCACACCTCCGGAGACACCGACGCGCCGTGTCCCCACCAGGTTCTTTCCTGTTGCGTCGTTTCCTTGGGATAGTCGTCTACCGACATCCGAAGTACCAGCCTGCGGCTGGGAAGCACACGGAACAGGATTTTCTATGGCCAAGGTCACGACGGTCCTCAATCAGAAGGGCGGCGTCGGCAAGTCGACCCTCGCGGTCAACCTCGCAGCCGTCCTCGCCGAGACCGCGCACCCAGACGAGAAGACCGTCGCCGTCTCCATCGACCCGCAAGGCTCCGCCACCTGGTGGTCGGACCAGGTGACCCGGGTCTTCGAGGAGTTGTCCGAGACCGACCCGGCACGTGCGGAGTCCCGCGCGTTGCCGTTCGACTTCGTCCAGGCCCACGACGACGTCGCCGGACTGGCCACCATGCCCGACCTGGCCGGCGTCGGGAACGTCGTCGTCGACACCCCGGGCTGGATCGACCTGTCTGGGTCCGGCTCCTCGGCCGACCCTCTCGGCAGCGGCGATGACGCCAAGGCGCTGCGCGTCGTGCTGGACAGCACCCACGACGTCCTAGTTCCCGTCGAGCCCGAGCCTTTGGGGTTCCAGCCCACGTGGAACACCATCGAGAAGGTCGTCAAGCCGCGCGGGCTGTCGTTCCTCGTCGTCATCAACAACTGGGACCCGCGCGACGGCCGCGCCGACCTGGAGCAGACCGAGCAGTTCATCCTTCAGCAGGGCTGGCCGCTATCACGCACGGTTATCCGCCACTACAAGATCCACACCCGGGCGAGCGCCGAGGGCTTGGTCGTCACGCAGTACCCGAAGAACCGGGTCGCAATGGAGGCTCGCGAGGACTTCTACCGGCTGGCGCTCGAGCTCGGTCAGCGGAGCAGCCGATGAAGGGCGCGGGGAAACGCACGAGTTTCGCGGCGCTCAACGTCGGCCAGGCCGACAGGGCCGCCCCCGAACCGGTGCACGCGCCGGCCGCGCCCGCCGCCGTCGAGCATGTCGTCAGCGGAACCGTCGTACCGCCGTCGACCGGCATCCCGAAGGAACCGGAATTCACGCCGTCGACGGCACAGGACCCTGCCGAGCAGTTCGTCCACTACGAGGGCCTCATCTCGCGGGCACGCGTGAAGGTCGAGCGTGCCCTCACCGAAGCGGAGCGGTACTGGCGGCTGACGGCCGGGCCGGCGTTGAAGGAGATCCGCGACAACGGCCTGTACAAGACCGCGGGGTTCTCGTCGTTCGAGCGCTACGTCGCCGACCGGTGGGACATGTCGCGGCCTCGCGCGTATCAGCTCATCGACTCGGTCCGCGCGATGAAGTGGCTGGAGGGCGTCGCCGGCGAGGTGCCGAACGAACGACAACTTCGCGCGATCCTTCCGGTCGGCGACGCCCACGGCGAGGCGGCCGCGCAGCAGGTGTGGAAGCTCGCCGAGGAACGCGGCCGCACGTCGGGGTCCGCTCTGGAGCGGGCGGCGGCGGATCTGGGCTACCATGCCGCGATCGAGGCGCCTGCCGACAAGCAACCTGTGCCGGTGTGGGCGCGCTATGAGCCCGTATTCGGCGCCCTGGAAGACCTGCGGGGTCTGCGCCTAGTGGCGCTGGAGGCCCCGGATAAAGCACGGCAGCTCGCGGCGCGCTTCCGGCAGGCGGCCGCAGAGCTGGAGGCGGACCTGTCGCCTGCCGACGAACAATGATGATCTTGTCTACCAACTTCTGTTTTTGGTAGACAAGATCAACAACGGAGGGGTGGCGGACGCGCTCGCTGCCACCCCTATCCAGAGCATCGACGCGCTCGGCGCGCGCTCCGCGAGCCTTTCTCACTCGTTCCCCGCTCGGGGCGAGCGCTTGGCGATTCTCCCCGCTCGGAGCGAGCGCTCGGCGAGCCGGTGACGACTCGGCGGCTCGCTCGGACACCGTCGATCCCGGTCCATGTCGCGATGCTGGCGCGGGTCCGGGTTTCGCTTATGACGCTTCGAGGCACACGGGCATATCGGACATGGAAGCATGCCTCGCGTGAACGAGATCAGACAGGCCCGTCGGGGTGGGGATCAGCTGATCCGGGTGTCGATGACCGTCGTGGTGCTCGCCGTGGCGGCGGTGGCGGCGTGGGTGTCGTACTGGCACGCCGTGGCTGTGATCGAAAGGTACGGCGCCGAGGACGAGATGTCGGCGCATCTGGTGCCGGCCACCGTGGACGGCATGATCTACGCATCTTCCATGGTGTTGCTGTGGTGCGCACGCTACCGGCTCAAGGTGCCGGCGCTGGCCCGGTGGGCGCTCGCCCTTGGAATCGCCGCGACGCTCGCAGCCAACATCCTGCACGGCATCGAGCGCGGCCCGCTCGCCGCGGCGCTCGCCGCGTGGCCGGCGATCGCATTGGTCATCTCCTACGAGCTCATCATGTGGGTGGTGCGCTCGGGCCGCGAACTCGCCGACCGAGCGCTCATCGACTCGGGTGCACCGAGCCGCCCACTCGCTGACGCGGCAGAACCGAACCGCCTGCCCAACGACGCGGGGAGGCAAGAGCAGACGCCCGCCCTGAGCCGAACAGCGATCGCATCCCAGAGGGAACAAGCGGAGCAATGGGGCGAGTCACCCAAGGAACGAGCGGGTGGGGTGGCCGAGCCAGTCGCGCGGGCGGCGGCATCCGACTCAGGCGAGCCAGCGACGTATGTCCCCGAGTCGGCACCAAGGTCGGCCTCGCCGACGCGCGGTGACGAGCCGGTGCGTGATGGGCAAACCGAGCGGGACCGGCGAGCCATGGTGGCGGGCCTGCTCGCTCAAGACCCGAGCATGAGCGGAGCCGCGCTCGCCCGAGCGCTCGGTGTGCACGAGACCACCGGCCGCAAGTACCGCCGCGAGGTACTCAACGGCAACGGTCACTCGGTTTGACGAGCCCCGCCCTCAAAGGCAGCCCTATCGTGATGATCGACGCGAAGCTCACCGACGCGAGGCTCGCCGGCGTGAAACTCGACGGGGCGCTGCTCGCCGACGCGGACCTCACCGGCGCCGACTTCGACAGGGCGTGGCTCAGCGGCGCGAACCTCACCAGCGTGCACCTCAGCGACGCGACGCTCACCGACGCGAACCTCACCGACGCGATCGGGCTGCGACTGGGGGAAGGCGGTAGGGCGGCCTCCGGTGCAGAGTCCGAGGGATGACAGCGGCCGGCCGCCGATGGCTCACGGGAATCGGGCGCGTTTCCCGCGCCTTACCGGGCGATGGTTCGGAGCTATCGCCCTCTTCTGTCGCAGTTCCAGCGTCACTCAGGGCTACTTGCGGCTGGTGACACGACCCCGAGCGGAGGGCCAAGTATGGCTATCAGCGGGGTGGAGCAGACGACGCACCAGCTGAACACTTACGGGACCACGGGGTCCCCGTATCCCCGTACGTCCCCGGCTCCCTTGCTCAGACCGTCATGTCCGCGTCACTGGCCAAGAGAGGGCGGCGGCCGGTCCAAGCCCGACGACGTCGGCAGCGCCGATGACGCCTAGCGATAATTGCGTCGCCGCGCCGTTTTCTTCCAGAAGGCGAGTTGTAGCCGGGTGGTCAGGGTATCGGGGTGTTCGGCGCCCAGCACCCGCTCGCGCACCGGCAGTAGCGCGGCGAACTGGTCGCGGGCGGCTGCCGGGTCCCCCGCCTTTCCGGTCAAGTAGGCGAGGTCGTACCGGATGGTCAGGGTGTCGGGGTGTTCGGCGCCCAGCACCCGCTCGCCGACGTGCAGTAGCGCGGCGTATTGGTCGCGGGCGGCTGCCGCGTCCCCCGCCTCCCTGGTCCAGTAAGCGATGTAGTGCCGGGTGGTCAGGGTGTCGGGGTGTTCGGCGCCCAGCACCCGCTCGCGCACCGGCAGTAGCGCGGCGAACTGGTCGCGGGCGGCTGCCGGGTCCCCCGCCTTTCCGGTCAAGTCGGCGAGGTCGTACCGGGTGCGCAGGGTGTCGGGGTGTTCGGCGCCCAGCACCCGCTCGCGCACCGGCAGTAGCGCGGCGAACTGGTCGCGGGCGGCTGCCGGGTCCCCCGCCTTTCCGGTCAAGTAGGCGAGGTCGTACCGGGTGCGCAGGGTGTCGGGGTGTTCGGCGCCCAGCACCCGCTCGTACACCGGCAGTAGCGCGGCGAACTGGTCGCGGGCGGCTGCCGGGTCCCCCGCCTTTCCGGTCAAGTCGGCGAGGTCGTGCCGAGTGACCAGGGTCTTGAGGTGCTCTGGGCCGTGGTGGGTGGCGAACGCGTGGTGGATCTGGGTTTGCAGGGTGCAGGCCAGATCGTAGCGGCCGATGCAGGCCAGTTCTTCAGCCACCTGTGCCACGATCCGCCACCGCTCGATGTCGATCGTGCCGCTCGGTGGCTCGGATGTGTCGAGTGGTGGTGGCGGCGGGCTGGTGTGGAGTTCGGCGAGTCTGACGCGGTTCCGGGCGCGTTGCCAGCCGGTGGGATCGGTTTCTCCGCAGGCGAGCACGAAGGAGGTCAGCACGGCTTTGGAAGGCAGCTTGCGGCCGTTCAGCATCTCCGAGACGGTGGTGCGGCCCAGAGCCGCCTGTCCAGGGATCACGCGGTTGGCCAGGGTGCGCAAGGAGGGCTCGTCGGCGCGGATGTGCAGGACGCGCAGGGCGGCGGCGAGCTGCTGGCGGGTGCGGATGGCCTCCAGCGTGATCGCGCCGTCGGCGTCGGCCGGTAAGGCGGGGTCGTGGTCCATGGTGGGCTTCCTGCATCGTCCGCTGCTGTCCGTGATTGTCCGCTCACTTTATTGCCTATGGGGGTGATCTGTCCGTTGATCGCCCGCGCCTGCGCCAACCTGTCCGCCGCCGAGCGTTCCCTGGCACTGCATTGGCGCCGGTGTGTCCGCTGACCTGGCCTTCCACCGCAGAGCGGCGATGTGCTGGAGACGTTCCCCCCTCGTTACGTGGTGGCCGCCTATGCGGCTGCCGCTGGTGTTTGCCAGGAGGCGTCGATGGTGCAGGTGCTGGAGATCGCCGGTCAGCTGGTGCAGCTGGCCGGCGCGGGTGTGGGGTTGTACACCGCGGTGGTACTGGCCCGCCGGGCCCGGGGCCGGCGCCGCCCGGTGCGGCGCGAGCGCTCGGCGCCGCGGCCGGGCGGTGCGGACGAGCGGCGAGATGCGGGCGCATGACCGGCCTGCCAGGCGGCGATCAGTTTCGGGATCGGGCGCGTTTCTCATCAGTAGCGCCTCTCCCGGTGCCGTCACCGGGCGGTCACGATCGGCGAACGCTGCGGCGGAGGCCGGCCGCGGCGGTGGGCGGATGGGTCAGCGTTGGGGGATGAGGCGTTGGCGAGGGTTATCCCGGGTCGTCCTGGCGGTGGCGGGCCTGGTCCTGTTGGGCGGCCTGGTGTGGGTGCTCGGCCCAGGGGCAGCGTGGGTGCTGGCTCACTTCGACGGCGTGACCGGGCTCGCTGGCAAGGATCTGGCCGCGGCCCTGGACGCGATCCGCGGGCGGGCGCTGGCCGTCGCGACTGGGTTGATCGCGCTGGTGGCGGTGTACTACACCGCGCGCAACGCCGACACCGCCCGCCGCACCTACCAGCTCAGCGAGCAGGGCCATGTGACCGACCGCTACACCAAGGCGATCGAGCAACTCGGCTCCGACAAGCTCGACATCCGGCTGGGCGGCATCTACGCCCTGGAGCGGATCGCCCGCGACTCCGCCCGCGACCACCCCACCGTTATCGAGGTACTGGCCGCGTTTATCCGCGAGAACTCCCGACCTCCCCTCCCAGACAGTCCGACCGGCGCCGGCGAGCCGCCGCGCACGAAAGTCCGGACGACATCCAAGCCGCGCTCACTATTATCGGCCGACGAGCCCTCGACCGTGACCTCCTAGGGATGACAATCGACCTCACTGGCGCAGACCTCACTCGCGCGAAGCTCACCTTCGCGCACCTCACCTTCGCGCAGCTCATCGACGCGGATCTCACTGGCGCGGACCTCGCCGACGCGCACATCACCTTCGCGAAGCTCATCGGCGCGGACCTCACCGAGGCGGACCTCACCGAGGCGAAGCTCACCGAGGCGAAGCTCAATGGCGCGCAGCTCATCGGCGCGGACCTTACCCGCGCGGACCTAACCGGCGCGGACCTGACCGGCGCTGACTTCACCCGCGCGTACCTGACTGGCGCGGCCCTAACCGGCGCGGATCTAACCGACGCGGATCTAACCGGCGCCGTCGGGTTGCCGCCGGGGCAAGGCAGTGGGGCGGTTTCCGGTGCGGAGCCCGAGGGATGACGGCGGCCGCGGGTGCGACGTGGCAGCTGACCGCGTACGGGGATACGGGGTCTCCGTGGTCCTGTGGGGGCCCACATGATCATTCGGCAGTGGCGTACTGGTGCCGACGGAGCGGCGACGCTGGGGTAGCGCCGCCGACGCGGCCGCGCTGCCGCAGGGCAACGTAGTGGGGCGGTCTCAGGTGCGGAGGCCGAGGTGAAAGGCGTAGCTGTGTAACACGGCCGGGATCTACGCGTATGGGCCGGTATGGGCGAGGTGGAGAAGTCCGGTACCGGTGAGCCTCCGGACCCGCAGGCGACGCGGGTGCCGGCGGAGCTGCCCGGGTTGCGGTTGATGGGAATCGGCTCGGCGCTGGCGGTCACGGCGGCGGCCGCGGTGGTGCTGCTGGGCGGGGTGATCGTCGGCGGGCTGGTGCTGTTCGGCGTGCAGGGACTGAAGCCCGAGGCGCAGGTGAGCGCGGCCACGTTGTTCGACTTGTTGAAGATCGCGTTCGCGGTGGTGGCCGGGGTGGGCGGGCTGGTGGCGTTGGTGGTGGCCTACCGGCGGCAGAAGGTCGCCGAGGCCGCACAGAAGCTGGCCGAGCAGGCCGAGCAGCGCGCGCATCAGGTGGAGTTGCGGGCGCTCCGGGGAGAGCAGCGCGAGGCGACCAAGCTGCACAACGACCGGTTCACCACCGCCGCCGGACAGCTCGGCCACGACTCGCCCGCGGTGCGGCTGGCCGGAGCGCACGCTCTGGCCGGGCTGGCCGACGACGCACCCACCCGGGAGCTGCGCCAGACCTGCATCGATGTGCTGTGCGCCTACCTGCGCATGCCCTACACCCCACAGCCCACCGCCGACGCCCCCGAGGCTGAGCGGCTCGCCTTCGCCGGGCTGCGCGAGGTCCGGCACACCATCATCCGCCTGATCACCGCCCACCTACGCGAGAGCGCCCCGGTTTCCTGGCAAGGCCATCACCTCGACTTCACCGGCGTCGTCTTCGATGGCGGCGACTTCTCCGACGCGGTGTTCTCCGGCGGCACGGTCGACTTCCGCGGCGCGGAGTTCTCCGGCGGCACGGCCGACTTCCGCAACGCGGTGTTCTCCGGCGGCACGGTCGACTTCACCGGCGTCGTCTTCGATGGCGGCGACTTCTCCGACGCGGTGTTCTCCGGCGGCACGGTCGGCTTCGTCGGCGCGGAGTTCTCCGGCGGCAGAGTCAGCTTCGTCAGCGCGGAGTTCTCCGGCGGCAGGGTCGACTTCGTCGGCGCGGAGTTCTCCGGCGGCACGGTCGGCTTCGTCGGCGCGAGGTTCTCCGGCGGCAGGGTGAACTTCGGTCGCGCGGTGTTCTCCGACGGCACGGTCGACTTCATCGGCGCGGAGTTCTTCGACGGCACGGTCACCTTCTCCGGCGCGGAGTTCTCCGGCGGCACGGTCGACTTCTCCGGCGCGGAGTTCTCCGACGGCACGGTCACCTTCTCCGGCGCGGTGTTCTCCGACGGCACGGTCGACTTCATCGGTGCGCTGTTCTCCGGCGGCAGGGTCGACTTCGGTCGCGCGGTGTTCTCCGGCGGCACGGTCGATCTGAGTGCGCCCCGCCGGTGGGAGGTGCCGCCGCGGGGTTTGCCTGATCTGGTGCCGGCGGGTCTGCTGTTGCCGGCGGTGGCCGTCGCGGTGCCGGATCCGGATCCGGGGTCGTCTGGTGCGGGCGGGGTCCCGCCGGAGGCGGCGGCCGCGGGGGAGTGAGCCGGGCGGGTGAGGCGGTGTTTCACCGGATTGCCAGGGGTGCACCAGCTGACCGGCGATCTCCAGCACCCGCACCGATTCGCAGGACTTCTCGCCGGGATCGATGTAACCGTGTCATGTTGACACCCTTGACCCCCTCATGTTCAGGAGGGCACCACGGTGGAGCGCATGACCCCGGCGGCCGACTGGCTCGAGACCCGCTACCAGCAGCTTCAGCAATGGACCAACGAACGATACGGCTCCTCAGCGCACCGCGCCTGGATCGCGATCGGCATCGTGATCGCGCTGGGCGTCCTGGCCGTGGTCGGAGCGGTCCTCGCCATGCTGGCGTTCGCCATCTCGGCAGTGGTGGCCGTACTCAGCGCTGTCGCCGAGGGCGGGGCAGCGCTGGTCAACGGTGTGACCGACTGGAAGGTGACCGCCGTGGTCACCGAGCCGGTCCGCAAGTACATCACCACGAACGCCGCGAGCCTGGGCGCCGACGCCGGAGCGATCTGGCTGACCTGGGCCGTCTGCGGGATGGTGTTGTGGGTGTGCAGCCTGTTCCACTCCTGGGCGGCCCGGGGCGGATGGACCCTGTTCGGCGCCGCCACCACCGCGATGGTCTACATGGCCAGCCCCCCCGGCAGCCAGTGGCTGGCCGCCGGCGTCACCGTCATGTACTGGGCCGTGCTGTCCTTGTTCGCCTTGTCCGGCCTCAGGCGGCACCCCCGCACCGTGATCTCCGTGCAGCCCTCTCCAGCCCCTCCCCCGCCCACCGACGACCTACGGGAGAACCTCGCCGAAGCCACCCGGCGCCTGGAACAGCTTGAGGCCGCCGTCAACGACGCAAATCGCGGCGACTGGCCGCCGCCACGGCCTCGACGCCGATGACAGGGGGCGAGACGGGGGCGTCCATGGGTCGTACCCGTCAAGGTGTCCCGACCGACCTACGAGCCCATCTGGGCCGGGGATAGCGGCGGCCCGATCCGGTCGGGAGCATAAGGCGTGGACCATCTGTACTGGGAACTCGGATCGCGGGCAGGCGGCGCCTGCTTCGAGGTCGAGCTGCGCGGCTCGGCCGCCCGGGTCTGTCTCATGGACATCGACCACTACCAGGCATATCTCGACGGCGACGAGTACGAGTACTACGGCGGCTTCTATGACGTCAGCCCCGTCGTCCTGGAAGTGCCCTACGACGACTACTGGTATCTCGTCGTCGACAGCAACGGCCACCGCGTCAAGGTCTGGGTCACCGAGGTCTTCGACTGACCGCGTCCGCAGTGCGGCGGCCTGATCCGGTCAGCGGAAGCGAGCCTGCGGCGCCAGCTCTGCTCCGCCTCACATGGACGCCGCTTGGTCGTCCGGCTCGGTACGGTAACGGTCCATGAATCCCCCTTCACCGAGCGCAACACCAGACTGGACATGGCTCGGGTTGAACTTGGACCGCTGGATCGCGATCGGCGGCGCCGTAATCGCCGCAGTGGGCGTGATCGTGGCTTGGCGAGCGTTGGTGCAGGCACGACGATCTGCTAGTGCCGCCGACAGGTCAGCGGTCGCGGCAGAAAAATCAGCGACCGAAGCAGCCGCCCTCTCTGAGATCGAAGGAGAACGACGGCAAGACGAACGCGAGGAAACGCACCGCAGCCTGCACCCCACGCAGCAGACCGCCATCGTCACGTCCCTCGACGGCCCGACCGGCGCGAAGAATCTGTTCGGCACCATTGAAGTCGACCGCCCGGTACGCGCGCACGCCACCGCCATCCTGGCGAACGGTGCCATGGCCCCGATCAGTCTGCCGGTTCTGCTGCTGCCGAACCGCGGATACCGGTTCCACATCGAACAGTGGCCGGACGACCGCAAAGAACCGGTAACCGACGAGGTGCTGTTCAAGTTCTGGCCACCGGTCGCGGCGGTCGACGGTGACGACTGGACGTGCAGCTGCGGCCGGCCGATCATCCCTGGCGACGGTTCCAAGGCGCATTGGTGGGTGCGCCTACCGGTGAGCTACAAGCGGAAACCGAAGGCGTACTCATTCTGAAGAACAGAGCGCCGACAGTCACTTTCACCGTGGGTAGCGATAGAACACGGGGGCATCCATAGGCCACTGAGGGCCTTTGTGGGCCCTCACCCACGGCCAGGGCAGAGCCCCGACTTCACGGGCCCCCACGGCGGCGGGGAGGCCGTCTCTGTGGCGATGACGTACTGAGCCGAATCTTTCGGCAGTGTGCTTCAGGCGTCGGGCGGCGGCCCCGTTCGGTCGGTCGGAGCGCGCCTGGCGGCGCCGGCCGGGACCGGCCGAAGAGCCGCATGCCCGGCCGGCTGGCCGCAAGGGCGCGCGGCGGCCGCGACGGCGGCCGGCCGCCGCCCCTTAATACCTAAGAGCGCAATTCGGCAATCCGCTCAGGCGTGCTCGTCGTCCTGGTGCTCGTCGCCGTGCAGCTGCTCGCGGTCTTTCGGCAACCCCGCGGCCGTGCTGGAAACCCGGGTTTCCAGTTCTCGTTCAGTCCTCGTCGTCCTGGTCCTCGTGCTCGCGTGGATCTGCTTGTGGCCGGGCCTCCCTGTCAAGGGCATCCCAGGCGCTCGCGCTGAGCCGCGCGATGCGTTCCAGGCGGCGCGCCATCGCGTAGCTGCCTCCCGCGGTGTTCTCGATGAGGGCGGGGAATGTGGGTCTCCAGCCGCTCGAAGACCTTGCGCCAGTTGTCGAATCCCACTTGCGGATCGTCACCCTTGCGGACGTGGCGGGTACCGGAGTGTGCCGATCGTCCAACCTCAGCCGCGTCGACGTCGGCCCCCCGTGAAGCGTGTAGGGGGCCCCAGCGCCTCTGAGAGCCACTGTGGGGCCTGGTGAGGCCGTTGGCCTACCTTCGGCCAGGATGCTCGACGGTGGGCGGCTCCTCGTCCTTTCCGCCGTCCCCCTTGGTGCTGGCGTCGCCGACTGGATCGATCGGGCGAAGGACTACGAGCATGATGGCCAGCATTGCGGCCTCAGGAGAAGCTCCGGCCATGAACGGCCGACATTCCACTGGACGATGAAGCCCAGAGTGATGATTCCCCACGTGCCGATGAGCAGCCGGCCGGCGCGGTACCCACGCCGCCACCGTTCCCCGGCCGCCAAGGCCAGCACCACCGGGGAGACCGCCAGCCAGAGCGCCGTCACCCACGCCCACAACGCCGGCTGACCAAGCCCTCGCGGAGACTCTGCCCAGGACAACGAGTCGGTGAGCGAGGGCGCCACCACCAGCACCGCTCCCGAGGCAATGACGGCAGCACGCAAGACCAGTAAGCCCCATCGTGCCCATGCGGGCTCGCCCGGCGGCGTCTTTCTCATCGCCGCTACTTGGAGCTGGAGGGGCTCGACGACGGGGTGATGGCCGTCGACGGCGAGGTGCTCAGGTCGGACAGGTCATCGGGCACGGGCTTGCCCGAAACGCACGAGTCCACGAAGAACTCCTTCACCTGCGTGCGGTCAATCACGGAAGGTGGGCTTGTCCGCCATGAAGGCCAGCGCGTTGCCGATGCGCTCCAGGGCGGCCGCGACCGCCAGGGTCGCCTGAGCTTGGGCGCAGATCGCCAGAGCCTCGCTGGCAGGGTGTTTCGCCGCGGCGGCGCTGGTGGCCTGGTCGATCAGCGAGTTAGCAATGTTCGCATGGGCTTCGGGGTCAGCCATCGTCATGGTCTTACCGTAGATCGCCACCCGCCTTCCCGCTCGACATGCTGACCGGCTTGCGAGGGCCGATTCCGGAGCCTGCCAAGAGGAGCCGCTAGGTCGCTAGGCACCTGGCCGGACCCGGTGATCGGGTGCTAGCGGGGGTGCCAGGTCTAGCAGCGTTCTAGTCGCCCCAAGTAAGGAGTCGTTCATCGGTGTCCGGGACGGTTCGTGGCTCGGGTACGTCGAGCCACTTCCTTTGGACGGCGTGGTTGACGACCGAGCCGAGCACAGGCAAGCCCGCGAGGAGACCGGTCGCGGAGGTGAGGATCCGTCCGGCAAGGTCGGCGTGGAAGATTCCCAGCGCATACAGCGCGCCCAGGGCCGTCATGCCGACGCCGAAGAACGTCGTGAGAACGGTGAGGATCACCCGGTCCGCCAGGGATGACGGGGGCACCGGGGGCGTTTCGCTCGTCATACCGCAACTTTACGGAGCGTGCCCGCGCAGTGATATCCCCGTGCAGGGTACAGGGCCGATCCCGAGAGGAGGCGGTTCTGCGTGGATCACCTTGATGCTGGGGGGTGCCTGCGGTGCCAGCCCGTGAACGCGAAGAAGCGCCCCACCATCCCCTCGCCGGGGGATGGTGGGGCCGTGCGGTGGTCCGCAGCCTGGGGATCTAGCGGTGGTCTAGCAGGGTCGGCCTCTAGAGATCGACCCGGTGCTCGAGAGCGGTCTGCGTCTTTCGGCAATGTGCTCCAGGCGCTCGGGCGGCGGCCTGATCCGGTCGGCGGGAGCGCGCCCGGCGGCGCCGGCCGGGACCGGCCGAAGAGCCGCATGCCCGGCCGGCTGGCCGCAAGGGCGCGTGGCCCCGCGCCGCGCAGCATCGAGTTCCACGATCACAACCTCGGCAGAGGCATGCTGTGAGGAGATCTCCCCTGCCGCGGACGAACAGGGGGTACGAGAACCCAACCTCGGTAGAGCGTGCTGTGCGGCGGGATCCCGTGCAGTGCGTGCAGTGTAGGAGATCCTGACCGGTTCGCCTGCTGACCACGGTCACCATGTTCGCGATGCATGACCATGCGGGGCGGGGCGGGCAGTCCTGCGACCCTCTCAGATACTCTCCCAGGTCACAGGCTCAGGCTTACCGGTCAGGGCAACGGTTCTGTCCCGTTATTAGGGGGGCGGCGATACGGTGCCGACCGAACACCGCGAGGGAGGGACGGCCGAAAGGGCGATCCCTCCCCGCGCCGCACGTCTGCGCTTCACGCGGCCCGGTCGCCTTGAGCGGCGGGTCCGTCCCCACCGCCCGGGCACGGCCGCCGCGCATCCCGCTCGGGCTTGCGCCGGCCCCGGGCCCGGCGGGCCAGCACCACCGCGGTGTACAACCCCACCCCGGCGCCGACCAACTGCACCAGCTGACCGGCGATCTCCAGCACCTGCATCATCGACGCCTCCTGGCGAACACCAATGGCGGCCGCGCCGGCGGCCACCACGCAACAAGGGGGAACGCCTCCAGCACATCCGCGCCGCATGGTGTCCGGCCAGGTCAGCGGACACTCCGGCGCCATTACGGCGCCAGAGAATGCTCGGCGGCGGACAGGGGATCGCAGGTGCGGGCGATCAGCGGACAGATCACCTCACCAGGCCATAAAGTGGGCGGACAATCACGGACAGCAGCGGACACCGCAGGAAACCCTCACCCATGGACCACGACCCCGCCTTACCAATCGACGCCGACGGCACGCTCACCCTGGAGAGCATCCGCACTCGCCAACAGCTCGCCGCCGCACTACGGGCCCTGCACATCCGCGCCGATCGCCCCTCCTTACGCGTCCTGGCCAAACGCGTGGTCCCCGGGCAGGCCGCCCTGGGCCGCACCACCGTCTCGGAGATGCTGAATGGCCGCAAACTCCCCTCCAAAGCCGTACTGACCTCCTTCGTGCTCGCCTGCGAAGAACCCGACCCCGCAGGCTGGCAACGCGCCTGGGAGCGCGTCATCCTCGCCGAACACCACACCGGCGGACAGCAAAACGGCACCAACGACATCGACCGATGGCAAACCGTGGCGAAGGTCGCCCAAGAACTGGCCGACATCGGCCGGTACCACCTCGCCCGCACCCTGCAAAGCCAGATACATCATGCGTTCGCCACCTACTACGGTGCTGAGCACCCCGACACCCTGACCACCCGGCACAGGGCCGCTTACTGGACGGGGAAGGCGGGGGATGCGGCCGCCGCCCGCGACCAGCTCGCCGCCCTGCTGCCCGTACGCGAGCGGGTGCTGGGCGCCGAACACCCCGACACCCTGACCACCCGAAGCAACCTCGCCGGCTGGACGGGGCGGGCGGGGGATGCGGCCGCCGCCCGCGACCAGTACGCCGCCCTGCTCCCCGTCTGCGAGCGGGTGCTGGGCGCCGAACACCCCGACACCCTGACCACCCGACACAGGGCCGCTTACTGGACGGGGAAGGCGGGGGATGCGGCCGCCGCCCGCGACCAGTACGCCGCCCTGCTCCCTGTCTGCGAGCGGGTGCTAGGCGCCAAACACCCCGACACCCTGACCACCCGAAGCAACCTCGCCGGCTGGACGGGGCAGGCGGGGGATGCGGCCGCCGCCCGCGACCAGTACGCCGCCCTGCTCCCCGTCTGCGAGCGGGTGCTGGGCGCCGAACACCCCGACACCCTGACCACCCGAAGCAACCTCGCCGGCTGGACGGGGCGGGCGGGGGATGCGGCCGCCGCCCGCGACCAGTACCCCGCCCTGCGCCCCTTCTACGACCCCTGACCACCCGGGGCAACTTCGCCAGATGGACGGGGGAGACGGGGGGATGCGGCCGCCGCCCGCGACCAGTACCTCGCCCTGCGCCCCGTCTGCGAGCGGGTGCTGGGCGCCAAACACCCCGACACCTGACCACCCCGCCCACCATCGCCTACTGGAAGAAGATGGCGCGGCAACGCCTGTCGACGGCGCGCGAATGTTGGCTCTGGCACTGATTCAACCGTCGTCGAGAACGCCCGAAAATCTGACAGGAGGGAAGATTCTGTGTCGTTACCCGGGGGTAGCCCTGCCTCGGTCGCCATGAGGTGTCCGCCAAAGCGTGTCCACCAAAGCGGAGAAGAAGCTACGCTGCATGGCCGTCGCTCCGGGTTTCTCTCTGCGAAAAACCCCGTGATCACGCAAGCACCCACGCTTGCGTGGTCGCTTGCGTGATCGCCAGCGAAGGACCTCGAGAGCGAGCACGAGAAGGGCCCCCGTCGGACCTTGGCCAAAATGAGGCTTTGGCCAAGGCTCCCGGCGGGGGCCCTGAGTCCCTGTCAGAAGGGACCGAAGCGGCCGCGGTTCCAGATGCACTGGATCACGATCCAAACACCGGCTTTGGTGAACTCCAGCACGGTGCGGATGCGCCAGTAGCGATCCGAGCCATCGGCACGGGCGTCGCCCATGAAGGCGACCTCCTCTCTCCAGCCGACCGCGGGCCGACTGGTGCCCTCACCGGACCATCCGGCGATCGCGCGCATGGTCTGGCGGAGAAGAGACGGCAGGGGACATTACCGGGTTCGGGGCTCTGTGTCCTGGCCTCCCCGGAAATGCAGGACAGCCGTGCACAGCGACAGAGCGAACGAAGGGCTGGGTCTTTCGGCAATGTGCTCTAGGCGTTGGCGGCGGCCTAGTTCCAGTCGGCGGGAGCGCGCCCGGCGGCGCCGGCCGGGACCGGCCGAAGAGCCGCATGCCCGGTCCGGCTGGCCGCAAGGGCGCGCGGCCCGGCCGCGC